>JAHELT010000183.1 GCA_024644045.1 Chromatiales bacterium
AGGGGACGCGGTGAGCGACGCGGGCAGAGAGTCAGGGCAGCCTGCGGCGCTCAGTCAGTGTCGTCCGCCTTGGGTTTCTCGCGCTCGCGCAGGGCCACCCGCCGCACCTTACCGGTGGTGGTCATCGGCAGCTCCGTCACGAACTCCACCTCACGCGGATACTCGTGCGCGGACAGGCGGGTCTTTACCGATTCCTGAATCTCGCGTGCCAGTGCATCGCTCGGCTCCACGCCCTCGGTGAGCACCACGAAGGCTTTCACGATCTCACCCCGCAGCTCGTCGGGTTTGCCGATCACCGCGGCCTGTGCGACCGAGGCGTGCTTGAGCAGGCTGTCCTCGATTTCGCCGGGGCCGATGCGAAACCCCGCGCTCGAGATCACATCGTCCGTGCGCCCGACGAACCACAGGAACCCGTCTTCGTCGCGGTAACCCATGTCACCCGTGCAGAACCACTCGCCGCGAATCCTGCTCTGCGTTGCCTCGTCGTTATGCCAGTAGCCGAGAAACATGACCGGATCGCCGGCGATCCGCGCGCCCAGCTCCCCGGTTTCCCCCACCGCCACCGGCTGGCCGGCGTCGTCGACCGGCGACACGTGATGGCCGGGGTAGGGCTTGCCCATGGAACCCGGGCGCACGGGCATGATGGCCGAGCAGTTGCCGACGATGTAGTTGAACTCGGTCTGTCCCCACATCTCGTTGATCTCGACACCGAGGGTTTCCTTGCCCCACTCGATCAGCTCCTCGCCCACCTGTTCGCCGGCCGACATGACGGCGCGCAGCTTCAGCTCGAAGCGCCCCGGAATGTCGCGCAGCTGGCGCATCATCTTCAGTGCGGTCGGCGGGATGAAGGCGTTGGTCACGTGGTACTTCTGGCACAGTTGCAGCGCGCGCTCGGGATCGAACTTGCCGCCGTGATAGGCGACGATGGGACGCGCGTACATCAGCGACGGCAACAGCGCGTCGATCAGGCCGCCGGTCCATGCCCAGTCGGCCGGTGTCCAGAACACGTCATTGCTCTTCGGGAAGAAGTTCTGCGACAGCTCGAAGCCCGTCAGGTTGCCGATCAGGGCGCGGTGTGGAATCAGCGCGCCCTTGGGCGGTCCCGTGGTACCCGAGGTGTAGATCAGCAGCGCCGGATCGTCGGCCGCGGTGTCGCTCGTCTTGTACCCTTGCGAGGATTTCTCGAGCAGCTGCCAGAAGTGCAGTCCGGGTGCGTCCTTGTCGCATTGCACGACCAGTTTGAGGGTGGGCAACTCGCCCTTGATCGTATCGAGCATCTCGGCGTGCGGGTGGTCCGTGATCACGAGCTTCGCGCCACTGTCGCGCAGGCGGAACTCCAGTGCCTCGGGCCCGAACAGCACCGCCAGCGGCAGCGCGACCGCCCCGATCTTGTACGCACCCAGGTGCGCGATGGCGGTTTCCGGGCGTTGCGGCAGCACGATGGCCACGCGGTCGCCGGCCACCACGCCCAGGCCGAGCAGCACGTTGGCCCACTGGTTGGCGAGGCGGTGCAGTTCCGCAAACGAATAATGCCGCTCGGTGCCGCCGTAGGTCTCGTAGTAGATCGCGGTGTGGTCGACGTCCTGGTGCCGGTCGATGGCCCAGGCGGCGATGTTGAACCGCTCCGGGATCTCCCACTTGAACTCTGAATGCAGCGTGTCGAAGTCGCGCCCGTCGTTTTTCAGCAAGTTCATACTGCATCCTCCCGGCTGCACACCGCCGGTTGGGTCCGGCGTCCGGTCAGTCTTGTTGCGACTTGTGCAAAGCCTGATCGATGTCCCAGAGTATGTCGTCCAGCGACTCCAGCCCTACCGAGATGCGGATCATGTCCGGGCCGATGCCGGCGTGGAGTTGTTCCTCCTCGGACATCTGGCGATGGGTGGTGGACGACGGATGGCATACCAGCGTCTTGGCATCGCCGACGTTCACCAGGTGGCTGAGAAACTGCACACCCTCGATGAATTTCACGCCGGCCGCCTGGCCGCCTTTGACACCGAACGAAAAAATCGAGCCCGCGCCCCGCGGCAGATACTTCTGCGCCAGCCCATGGTAAGGGCTGTCCGGAAGCCCGGCGAACTTGACCCAGGATACGGCGGGGTGCTCGACCAGATGGCGGGCAACCGCGAGCGCGTTCTCGCAGTGTCTTTCCATACGCACGTGCAGGGTTTCCAGTCCCTGCAGAAACAGCCAGGCGTTGAACGGCGCCAGGGTCGCGCCGTAGGTGCGCAGCGTCTCGCAGCGCGCCCGCATGGTGAAGCCGAAATCACCGAAGGTCTCGTAGAAGCGCACGCCGTGATAACCGCGCGACGGTTCGGTCATGCCCGGGAACTTGCCGTTGTCCCAGGGGAACTTGCCGGATTCCACCAGCACGCCGCCGAGCGAGGTGCCGTGCCCGCCGATGAACTTGGTGGCCGAGTGCACCACGATGTCGGCGCCCCATTCGAACGGGCGGCACAGGTAGGGGCTCGCGAAAGTGCTGTCGAGCACCAGCGGCAGACCGTGCGAGTGCGCGATCTCGGCGATCGGCTCGATGTCCAGCACGTTGCTCAGCGGGTTGCCGATGGTCTCCCCGTACAGCACGCGCGTCTTGTCCGTGATCGCGGCGGCGAAGTTCTCGGGCTCGTCGGGATCGACCAGTGTGACGTCGATGCCGAGTTTCTCGAAGTTCACCGCGAACTGGGTGTGCGTGCCGCCGTACAGGGTGTTGGCGGAAACGATATGGTCGCCGCTCTCGAGCAGGGTGAGCATGGTGGTGGCTTCCGCCGCCATGCCCGAGCTGGTGGCGACCGCGGCGCGGCCCCCCTCGAGTGCCGCCATGCGTTCTTCGAACACCGACGTCGTGGGATTGCTGAGCCGCGAGTAGATGTTACCGAAGGTCTGCAGGTTGAACAGGCTGGCGGCGTGATCCGCGCTGTCGAACACGTAGGCGGCGGTCTGATACAGCGGGGTCACCCGCGCCCCGGTTGCCGGGTCCGGCAGCTGTCCGGCATGCAGGCAGAGCGTTTCGATTCCGAATTCTCGATCGGCCATGGCTGGAGTCCGTGGTATTAGTGTCCTGACACTAGTGGGGCACGTGAAGCGGGCGCTTCGAGGAAATGATACCGGTGTTGACGCCGCAGAAGCTCAGCCCGCCCAGCAGCCGGCCGTACTCGATCTTCATGCAGTGATCCATCACCACCTCGAGGCCCGCCTCGCGCGCCCTGGCGGCGGCTTCCTCGTTGACGATGCCCAGCTGCATCCACACCACTTTGGCGCCGATCGCGATCGCGTCGTCGACGAACGCCGGCACCCGCTCGGCACGCTGAAACAGATCGACGACGTCAATCTTCTCGGGAATCTCGCGCAGGCTGCCGTAGGCTTTTTCGCCGAGGATCTCAGGGTACTTCGGGTTCACCGGGATCACCCGGTAGCCGTGCTCCTGCAGGTACTTGGCGGCGAAATAGCTCGGCCGGTACCAGTCGCCGGACAGCCCCACCATGGCGATCGTGCGGGTGTCGGCAAGGATGCGGCGAAGCGTGGGAATGTCGGTGGTGGACATGCAACTCGAGCCTTTTGGCCGGCGTAGTCGACAGCGTACTGGATTGTCCCGGTGCCTTCAAAATATATCTGGGGGCATGAATGAGGCGCAGCGCGGAGACCGGATCCGCCGCCCGACGCCTACAACGACAGGCCCTTGCAGCAGGCGCTGAAGGAGATGGGGCTGAGCGCCCGATCGGCAGCATCAAGGGCATGCCGCGCCACGCGTCCCTAATAGCCTGGCTATTGCACGCAGCGGCCTGGCAGGCAGGACTGAAAGCGCAGCGCGCAGTTCAGCCGGATTTCGCGGCGGCGGGCGTTCTGCGCACGTCCAGCGCTACCGGAATCGGTGAGCGCAGGTCGTCGAGCACCGGGCAGTGCAGGTTGACCGCTTCGCGCAGGCGTTCGATGTCCGCATCGCTCGCCGGGCTGTCGATCTCGATGGTGCCGCGCACTTCCTGAAAGCCGGCGCGAATGCCCTCGACGGGGCCGAGGAACCCGCGTGCATCGGAGATGCCGGTGACGCTGACCGAGACATTGTGCAGCGGTATGTCCATCGCATCGGCGTAAAGCCGATAAGTCACCTCATGGCAGGCCGCGAGCGCCGCCAGCACCAGCTCGCTCGGCCGGGGGCCCTTGTTGGTGCCGCCGGACGATTCGGGCTGATCCACGGCAATCGTGAATTCACGCGCCTTGACGCGGCTTTCGAAGCCGTCGACCAGGCGGCTGTCGGCACGCACCTCAACCCGCGCTTTCTGCGGCGATTCGCGCAACACGCTTTGTTTCTTCAGCAGCATCTGCTTGTAGTCGGGCATCGGCATCTCCGGAACTTGCGACGGCACGGCGCGGCCTTCGCACAGCGCCGAAACCATAGCAGGTGTCAGTCGGCCGCGCTGCCCAGGACGAAGTAGCTGCCGCTGCTCCAGACGCCAAGCTCGTCGCCGCGCCGCTGCGTGAGCGCTACGAGCTCGTAATACACCGCGCGCGCGATCAGGGCCTCCAGCCGGTCACGAACCAGCACGTACGGAGACGGTTCCTGTGTTTCGTCATCGATGTGCACGCGCAGTGGATGGTCGGCGCCGCACACGAAGCGGTCGTCGCAGTTGGTGGTGAAGATCAGCTGTTGCGCCGGGCCGCTGCCCTGCACTTCCAGGGCCACGGCCTGGAACGGCGCATCGTCAACCTGGATGCGCAGCTTCTCCACCGGCGTGACCAGGTAGTACTCGCCGTCCTCGTCGCGGCGCAGCACGGTCGAGAACAGTCGGTAAAGGGGTTTACGGTGAATCGGCCTGCCTTCGTGATACCAGCCGCCGTCGCGGGCGATGCGTATGTCGATGCTGCCGCAGCGCGCGGGGTGCCAGTCGTTCACCGGCGGCAGGCGCCGGTCGCGCAGCGTATCCGCCAGTGCCTGCACGTCGCTGCGGCTCTCAACCATCGCGCACCGGCCGCGGTCGGCCGCGCTCGTCGATCGCGACGAACGTGAAGAGCCCCTCGGTGACTTTGATCTGAGTGCCTCCGCTGCGGCGGCGCACCCAGGTCTCGACGTCGACCGTGATCGAGGTATGGCCGATGCGGTGCGTCTCGCAGTAGCAGCTGACGAGGTCGCCCATGTTCACGGGCTTGTGAAACGCCATGCCTTCGACGGCCACCGTGACCACGCGTCCGCCCGCCACCTCGTAGGCGTAGCTGCCGCCGGCGATGTCCATCTGCGCCATCAGCCAACCGCCGAAGATATCGCCGTTGGGATTGGCATCGGCCGGCATGGCGACAGTGCGCAGCCAGGGCACGCGCGATGCCGGAGGGGGTGCGTCGGTCATTGAAAGCGGAATCCGGTTGCTCGGCGACAGTGTAGCGGGTCGTTGACGTTTACGTAAGCGTAAGCCAGAATCAAACGGCGCCGCGCGCGCGACAAGGGGAGCCGCCCGGCGTTCGAGCGACGTATTAGGCGTGGCAAGGCGTAACGATAAGCAGTAGATTTAGGCCTGTGTCCGGCTGGCTCGATCCGGTCGGCGGCGAACAAAATACCAGGGTGGAGAACATGGCAGAGCTTGATACCTTCCCCAAGCTCCTGGTCGACCGCGCTGAACGCTACGCAGAGCGGCCGGCCAACCGCGAAAAAGAGTTCGGCATCTGGCAATCCTGGACCTGGTCGGAGGTGGCCCGCGAGGTCGAGCTGCTGGCCTGCGGCCTCAAAGCCATGGGCTTCCAGCGCGGCGACAAGCTGGGCATCATCGGCGACAACCGTCCGCGTCTTTACTGGTCGATGGCTGCCGCGCAATCGCTGGGCGGTGTGCCGGTGCCCACCTACCAGGACGCCGTCGCCGAAGAGATGCAGTATGTGCTCGAGCACGCGGGCGTGCGTTTCGTGGTGGTCGAGAACCAGGAGCAGGTCGACAAGGTTCTGGAAGTTACCGACCGCTGCCCGCAGCTCGAGCAGATCATCTACGACGAAGTGCGCGGCATGCGCGAATACGATCGCAAGCGTTTGTCGAGCTACGAGACCGTTCAGGAAAGGGGCCGCCAGCTGCTGGCGCGGACCCCGCAGCTCTGGCGGGAGGAGATCGCGCAGGGCTCCGGCAGCGATGACGCGATCATTCTCTACACCTCGGGCACCACGGGTCGGCCCAAGGGGGTGGTGCTCACCCACGACAACGTCCTGATCACCGCTGTCAACAGCATCGAGTTCGAAGGCCTGCACAAGGACGAGGAAACGCTGGCCTACCTGCCCATGGCGTGGGTGGGCGATCACATATTCTCTTACGCGCAGGCTTACGTGGCGGGGTTCTGCGTGAGCTGCCCGGAGAGTGCCTCGACCGTGATGACCGATCTGCGCGAAATCGGCCCGACCTACTTTTTCGCGCCGCCGGCCATTTTCGAGAATCTGCTGACCAACGTGATGATCCGTATCGAGGACGCCGCCAAGCTCAAACAGAAACTGTTCCGTTACTTCATGGACGTTGCCAAACGCGTCGGCATCCGCATCCTGGACGGCGAGAAAGTGTCCTTTTCGGACCGGCTGCTGTACGCGATCGGCGATCTGTGCGTGTACGGGCCGCTCAAGAATACGCTGGGGCTGAGCCGCGTGCGTCTGGCCTACACCGCGGGCGAGGCCATCGGCCCGGAGATTTTCGATTTTTACCGCTCACTGGGCATCAACGTGAAGCAGCTGCTGGGGCAGACCGAGGCGTCGGTGTTCATCACCATTCAGCGCGACGGGGCGGTGCGCCCGGATACCGTCGGCCCGCCGGCGCCCGGGGTCGAGGTGCGCATCGAAGAGGACGGCGAGGTGATGTACCGCAGCCCCGGCGTGTTCAAGGAGTACTACAAGAACCCGGAGGCGACCGCGGAAACCAAAACGCCGGACGGCTGGGTGCATACCGGCGATGCCGGCTTTTTCGACGACGAGGGCCACTTGCGGGTGATCGACCGCGCCAAGGATGTGGGCAAGCTGAACAACGGTGCCATGTTCGCGCCGAAGTACATCGAGAACAAGCTGAAGTTCTTTCCGTACATCAAGGAGGCGGTGGCCTTCGGCAACGGCCGCGATCATACGACGGTGTTCATCAACATCGACCTGGAGGCCGTGGGCAACTGGGCGGAGCGCAACGGTATCCCTTACGCCAGCTACCAGGAACTGGCCGCACGCCCCGAGGTCTCCGACATGGTGCTGGAGAGCATAGAGACGGTGAACCGCGACCTGGCGGCCGACAGGCACCTCGCCGCCTCGCAGATCAAACGTTTTCTCATCCTGCACAAGGAGCTTGACGCCGACGACGGTGAACTGACCCGTACGCGAAAGGTGCGCCGGCGGATCATTGCCGATCGTTACGGCGTGCTGATCGAAGCGCTGTACTCGACTCGCGACGTGTGCCACGTGGATACCGAGGTCACCTTCGAAGACGGCCGCAAGGGTAAGATCTCCGCCGACCTGAAGCTACGCGATACGCAGACATTCCAGCCCGCGGCGCTGGCGAACTAGTGCGGCGGCGCAGCGCCAGTCGAACCGGGTGCCAGTGATGGCCAAGCGCAGGTTTGGCGAGGTGCTGCTCAAGGTCGACAACGTGTCGCTGTCCTTCGGCGGTGTGAAGGCGCTGGAGGACGTGAGCTTCGATACGCGCGAGCACGAGATCCGCGCGATCATCGGACCCAACGGCGCGGGCAAGAGCTCGATGCTCAACGTCATCAACGGGTTCTATCATCCCCAGCAGGGCACCATCACGTTCAAGGGGAAAACGCGCAAACAGATGCGCACGCATGATGCGGCCGCGCAGGGCATCGCGCGTACGTTCCAGAACATTGCGTTATTCAAGGGCATGACCACGCTCGACAACATCATGACCGGGCGCAACCTCAAGATGAAAAAGAACTTCCTGTGGCAGGCGCTGTACCTGGGGCCGGCATGCCGCGAAGAGCTCGAGCACCGCGACTTCGTCGAGCGTGTCATCGATTTTCTGGAGATCCAGGCGATCCGCAAGACCCCTGTCGGCCGTTTGCCCTACGGGCTGCAGAAACGTGTGGAGCTGGGCCGGGCGCTGGCCGCCGAGCCGGACCTGCTGCTGCTCGATGAGCCCATGGCCGGCATGAATGCGGAAGAGAAGGAAGACATGTGCCGCTTCATCATCGACGTCAACGATGAGTTCGGCACCACCATTGTGTTGATCGAGCATGACATGGGTGTGGTGATGGACCTTTCCGACCGGGTCGCGGTGCTGGATTACGGCAAGCTGCTGGCCGACGGCTCGCCCGATGAAGTGCGCCGCGACAAAGCCGTGGTCGACGCCTACCTCGGCACGGTTCACGACTGAGCCACGCCGGCTGCGCACGCGCTCAAAGGGTTAACGATGGAACTGCTGAACGGAATTTTCGTCCTCCCCTTTGTCGACATGTGGGAAGCGCCGGTGTTCCTGCTCGAAGTCGTCATCAGCGGGTTGCTCACCGGTGTCATGTACTCCCTGGTGGCGCTCGGGTTCGTACTGATCTTCAAGGCCTCCGGCGTGTTCAACTTCGCTCAGGGTGTGATGGTGCTGTTCGCGGCGCTCACCCTGGTCGGGCTGATGGAGCACGGCGTGCCGGTGTGGCTGGCGCTGATCCTGACCATGGGCGCCATGGTGGCGCTGGCCTTCGCCATCGAGCGGGTGATGCTGCGACCGCTGGTGAATCAGGAGGGCATTATTCTGTTCATGGCGACGATCGGCTTGACCTTTTTTCTCGAAGGTTTCGGCGAATCGTTGTGGGGCAGCGACGTCAAAGCGCTGGACGTCGGCATTCCCGACGAATCCTTCGAAGTGGGCGGTATGCTGCTTAATTCGTTCGATCTGTGGGCGGCGGGCATAGGTGCGGTTCTGGTCATCGGGCTGGCAGTGTTCTTTCACAAAACACCCATCGGCCGCGCGTTGCGCGCCGTAGCCGACGACCACCAGGCGGCGATGTCGGTGGGGATTCCTCTGAAGACGATCTGGGTGATCGTGTGGTCGGTAGCCGGCATCGTGGCGATGGTGGCCGGCATCATGTGGGGCTCGAAAAGCGGCGTGCAGTTTTCGCTGTCGCTGATCGCGCTGAAAGCGCTGCCGGTGCTGATCCTGGGCGGCTTTACCTCGGTCCCGGGGGCGATCATCGGCGGCCTGATCATCGGCGTGGGTGAGAAGGTTGCGGAGATCTACTGGGGGCCGTTGTTCGGCGGCGCCATCGAGAACTGGTTCGCCTACGTGCTGGCGCTGGTGTTTCTGTATTTCAGGCCGCAGGGATTGTTTGGTGAACGCATCATTGAAAGGGTTTGACAGATATCGGATGCCCTCACCCCCGGCCCCTCTCCCAGAGGG
>JAHELT010000283.1 GCA_024644045.1 Chromatiales bacterium
AGCGGGCGGACGAAACGCTATCGCTGTCAGCGCTCACATTTCCGCACTACCTGGTCAGGGTGGTGCTCGCCGAGGCACTGTATCGTGCCTGGAGTATCAGTGTCGGACATCCCTATCATCGTAACTGAGCATTAGCGAAGATCAGCGCCGTGGTTGTTTCATCTATCAAAGATCCGGTCCTGGAAAAGCAGCTGTTTGTCGGCCGCGCCATGACGTTGTTTCTGATTATGGCCGGCTTGATGCTGCTGCTGGCGCTGCGTTTTGCGCAACTGCAGATCTGGGAATTCGAAACTTATCAGACCCGCTCGGACCAGAATCGCATTCAGGTGCAACCGCTGCCGCCGCCGCGCGGATTAATTTTCGACCGGCACGGCGAAATTCTCGCGAACAACCGGGACTCTTCCAGCCTTGCACTGGTGACCGAGCGCATCGAAACCATCGGCGCCACTATCGAACACCTCAGCCGCCTTGTCAGCATCACTCCGGCTGATATCACCGAGTTTGAGAAGCGCCTGGCGCAGAAACGCCGGCCCTTTGAGCCGGTCACGCTGCGCCGCGCCCTCAATGAGGAAGAGATTGCGCTGCTGGCCGTCAACCGGCATCTGTTTGCCGGTGTGGAAGTGGTCAACGAGCTGGTGCGCAACTATCCGTACGGGAGCCTGTTTGCACACGCGGTGGGCTCGGTGCGTCGGGTGAACGAGGAAGACCTGAAAACCCTGGATCCGGTCACCTACAGCGCAACCAAGTTTATTGGTAAACGCGGGGTCGAACGCTTCTACGAGCGCTCGCTGCATGGCGAGGTGGGCTATCAGCAGGTCGAGACTGATGCCCACGGCCGGATCCGCCAGGTGCTCGACATCAAACCACCTATTGCCGGACAGAACATAAGCCTGCATCTCGATAACCGTCTGCAGATCGCCGCTACCGCAGCGCTGGGAGAAAGGCGCGGTGCTGTCGTTGCTCTGGACCCGCGCTCCGGCGGCGTGCTGGCGCTTGTCAGTAATCCTGGCTACGACCCGAACCTGTTCATCTCCGGCATGAGCAGCGAACAGTTTGCCGTGTTCAGTGACTCCGTTTACAAGCCGCTTTTCAATCGTGCGATAAACGGCCAGTACGCGCCGGGCTCGACCTTCAAGCCGGTGGTAGGGCTCGCGGGGCTTGTGAACGGCGTTGTTTCCTGGGAGGAGACCGTCGAAGACAAAGGCTACTTCCAGCTGCCGGGGCAGGAGCGTATCTACCGCGACTGGTCCTGGACCCGCAACAACGCCGGCGGTCAGGGCACCGTGGATCTGCACCGCGCCATCTATCGCTCCTCCAACGTGTTTTTCTACGATCTCGCGACCCGCATGCCGGTCGAAGCGCTGGTCTCGTTTGCCAGGCAGTTCGGTTTTGGCGCTGAGCTGAGTGTAGACGTTGCCGGTGCCAGCGCGGGGCTCCTGCCCGACCCGATCTGGAAACGCGGCTACAAAGGCGAAATCTGGTATCCCGGTGATTCCGTCAACATGGGTATCGGGCAGGGCGACCTGCTGGTCACGCCCATGCAGATGGCAACCGTGGCAGCCACTATTGCTAACCGCGGCGCCGTGGTGCGTCCGCGTATGCTGCTGTCCAGCGATGAAATGCTGTCTGAAGTTGATCCGCCGATGCCGCTGCCGGTAGTCCAGGGTCCTGCGCCGGAGGATTGGGAAAACATGGTGGACGCCATGGAAGACGTGGTCCATCGCGGCAACAAGGGTTTCCGCCAGAGCGGCACAGCCTGGGCATACATTGGCCGCGATATTCCTTACCGCATGGCGGGTAAATCCGGCACCGCGCAGGTGGTCGAGATACGTCAGGGTGAAGAGTACGAAGAAGAGGAGTTGGAGGAATTCAACCGCAAGCACGCATGGTTCATTGCTTTTGCCCCGGCGGATGACCCCGTCATTGCGCTGTCGGTGCTGGTTGAAAACGGTGGTGGCGGCAGCTCGGTTGCTGCGCCTATCGCAAGGCAGGTGACCGATGCCTATCTGTTGCCGCAACTGGCCAGCCGGAACTGAGGGCGGCGCATGGCTAAAGACTTCATCCGCAGCCTGCCCGAGCACGAGCGTGACGCGCGCGGTGTGTGGCTGCAGAGAATTCATATCGATCCGCTGATGCTGGCGCTTCTGCTGCTGGTGGTGATGTATGGTCTGGTGGTGCTTTACAGCGCGGTGGATGGCAGCGAAACGCTGTTCCGCGCGCAGCTGTTGCGCATTGGACTTGCGTTTGCCGCGCTTGTGGTAGCGGCACAGCTGCCGCCGCAGCTGTATGCGCGCTGGGCGCCGGTGATTTATGTGGCGGGGGTGGCGCTGCTGATTCTGGTGCTGCTGTTCGGCGTTAAGGTCAAAGGTTCGCAGCGCTGGCTGGAAATTC
>JAHELT010000038.1:0-26407 GCA_024644045.1 Chromatiales bacterium
CCGGTACACGGGTAATTCTGTTGAGCCCTATCAAGGACATGACGGTAGAACCCGGCGGTGTGGATATCACCCAGCGACTCACCAAACCGGTACGCCAATCGGAACTCTACAACGCCATTGTCGCCGTTGTTGAAGGCGAACGTGCTACGCAACGCAAGATACCGAACGAGTCCGAGCTGCCGTCGCTCGGCGGACGCGTGCTGGTGGTTGAAGACAACCTGGTCAATCAGGAACTCGCGTTGACGATGCTGGAGATGATGGGTTGCGAAACGGATCTCGCCGGAAACGGTCTGGAGGCGCTGGAGGCATTGCAGCACAGTGACTACGACGCAATTCTCATGGACTGCCAGATGCCGGAAATGGATGGATTCGACGCGTCGCGAGAAATCCGCCGGCGTGAGCAATCGGGGCAGTTCGAAAAGCCCAACACCATCGTCGCATTGACCGCTGACGCACTGCCGGGTGATGAAGAGCGCTGTCTCGAGGCTGGCATGGATGCCTATCTGTGCAAGCCGTTCTCGATCGAGGACCTTCAAGCGGCGCTGGAACCTTACATGCCGGACGCGCTCGGATCGCGCGAATCGGTTGCCGATGAATCGACCGACGCCCCCTCGCTCGACAAGTCTGTACTGGACTCGTTGCGAAAGCTGCAAAAGCGCAGCAAGCGAAACGTCATTGAGCGAATTCTCGGCACTTACCTGGAGCGCGCGCCGGTACTGCTCGATGCCCTGGAGGCGGCCGTGTCCTCAGAGGATACCGAGCGGATTCGTTTTGCAGCGCACAGCCTCAAAGGTACGAGCGCCAACGTTGGTGCCGTACGACTCGCGGAACTCTGCGCAGAACTCGAATCCCAGATTCGTGACAACGACACGTCCAATATCCGTGAGTTGCTGGCGCGCATCGATGACGAATGTCGCAGCGTTTGCGCGGCACTCAGCCGAGAGCGAGCGGCCGCGTAGAAGGGAGCTCTACCATCGCCTTCTCTTCGCGTCCCGACGCGTCGAGGACCTGCTGACGGACGTGGCATCGTGGCTTTGCAGGCGACTCTCCGTATCCAGGATAGCCTGCCCATTGCAGAGTTCGTGTCCGGCGTCGGGTACCTCAACCGCATCGATCGAACCCATCGGTGGTTCGATTATCTGACCTGTCTTCGGGGTTCAACGGGTGCGTGAGATTTGCAACGTTCCTGACCCTGTCTACGCACCTGGTCACCATTGGAATCTACACATAGATCAGGCCACTACACGTTGTAACTTCTGCCCGGGCGGTGCAGCAGGGACACCCGTGTCCAGAGTGTCGCAGGGGAACGATCACCAAGACCCAAACGAAGACGTGAAAAACCGTCGAACGGAAACGCGCTTGGTAGGTTGCTCAGCAGCACGCCCATGCTCATATGCGGTCGGTCCGGCTTACGGGTATCGCTGAACCAGGCATTGCGACGGTAAAAGCTCAGGTGCAACAATGCGCTCACAGGATCTGTGCCTGCCAAAAGGACCAAGTCGGTTGCCATGGTTAACCAAATTACAATCCGGTTCGGATAGCGCTGATGGAGCTTGACGTTGCGCTGCTGGTGTTCGCCTCGGCGCTCATTCATCCGCTGCGCGAGTTCTTCATCAAGGGCAATCGCTACCCCGAAGGGCTGACCTTTTCGGTCATCGCTATGTTCGGACTGATCTCGGGGGTTCAACTGTTCATCACCGGCGATGACCCGTGGGCGGCGGCGGTGGTGTGGCCGGCCGTGCTGATTTCCGGCGTGGCTGTCGTTCTTTTCTACTATTGCACGATCAGCACTTTGCGCGACGGGGATCTGTCCATCTATTATCCGATCATCCGATCCTCGCCTCTGTTCGTGGTGGCAGCCGGCTTTCTGTTACTAGGGCAACGCTATTCTCTCCAGCTTTTGATCGGTGTCGTCATCGTGGTGGTCGCGGCTTTTCTCCTGCAACACCGCCCAGGGGTACGTCTTCTCGATCAGCCGAAAGCCCTGGCAATGGCTTTGCTGGGCATGTCGGCTCACGGCGCCCTGACCCTGGCGGATGCGCAAGCCCTGCGCGTAGTGACGCCCACGCAGTTCTTCTTCTTCCTGTACCTGTTCGTAATACCCGTTGCCGGTACTATGTTCGCCATGACGCGCCCTCGCGGCCGCACGGTGGGCGAGCACCTGTTCGCTGGCTGGTGCGCCACGCCCGGCCGCTACCTGCTGGCGGGATGCACTTCGTACCTTTCCTACTATCTGATCCTGACGGCGTTTCACCTGGGGGGAAACGTTGCCGCAGTAAGCGCGTTGCGTCAGATCTCTATACCGGTATCGGTGTTCCTGGGCGGGATGCTTCTGCGAGAGGCGCGGATGGGAGGGCGACTCGCGTGGTCGGTAGTACTGGCGCTGGGCGTTGCGACAATTGTCGTATCGAAGTGATCTCCCTTGGTCCGGGCCGTTGTCGTCGCGGTGGCGCCAAAGGCTCTAACGGGTGTCAAGACCTCGCTGTCGGCAATCTCGAGATCAATGCCGTCGAGGATCCAGTACTACTGAAACCTGAGCGTGATGCTTGCTCTTAACGTCTCAACGAGGGCTCGGCATGTCGATTTCGCGCCGACCCACCACACTTGCTACTATCCAATTATCGCCGTCCGTGACGGAAAACGAGGTCACTTGAGCCTTTCTATGGCGCGGCCAGGTGATTTCGCAGCACGCTGACGTGCCGCGACGGCGCCGGGAGCCTGCGTCAGGAGTGTCCGATTCGCTGAACGGGGCCCCCTTCGACGCCCTTGTCGCTGTCGAATGCCGTCAATCCGTCTGCGGGTTTTACCGGATAAGCGATCGCGCAACATTTTGTTAGTATCGGTGAATATCGGCACTTGCGCGAGCTGAACCGACAAGTAAAAACGAGATGAGGAGGATCAAGATGCTCAATCAATCCAAACGGCCCAATTTGTTTACCCGCATGCGGGCGCTAGGCGTTGCCGCGGCGTTTGTCGCAGGCGCCGCTGCAGCAAACGCCGCGGAGTGTGATGATCCGAAGGCGCTGACATTTGCCATGGTGCCAACCGAGGAAACCGTCGCCGAGCTTGAACTGTACAAACCGGTCACCGATCGCATGGCTC
Source organism: Chromatiales bacterium (assembly GCA_024644045.1). Lineage (GTDB taxonomy): Bacteria > Pseudomonadota > Gammaproteobacteria > JAHELT01 > JAHELT01 > JAHELT01. The sequence continues at coordinate 3,103 of JAHELT010000038.1, forward strand.
AACTCACCGGTAAGAAGATCGAATTCTTTCTGCCGACATCGTACGCTTCGGTGGTCGAGGGCCTGTTAGGGGGGTTTGTTCACGTTGCGGTCCTGGGACCGTATTCCTATGTCATTGCCAATGAGAAGGACTCAGGAGTAGAGGTTTTCGCTACCTACGCTAAACGTCCCGGACATATGCAGGAAGAAGGCCCGGGCTATCGTGCCGCGCTGATCACCAGGAAGGGCACCAAATTCACCGATATCGAGTCGTTGAAGGGTGCCACCCTCGGCTTGGTCGATCCCGGCAGCACCTCAGGTAACCTGATGCCGCGTGTGGTGTTTGGCGAACGCATCGGGATGGACATCGACAAGTACTTCGGCAAGGTCGTGTATACCGGCAGTCACGAACTCTCTTCCGTTGCCGTCGGCGAGGGCAAAGTCGATGCCGCGTTCGTGGCCACACACCGGTTCGACAATGTGGTTAACAAGGGACAGATCAAGCTCTCCGACGTCAATATTTTGTGGAAGTCCGATCCCATTCCGCAGGATCCGTTCGTTTACCGGGCATCCCTGTGCGACAGCGTGAAACGCAAGATAGAGGAAACTTTTCTGGGTCTGAAAGATGCGCCGGGTGCAAAGCGGTTTCTGGACAATGTGAAGTCAAACACGTTCGTGCCGATGAAATCGGAGGACTACGATATCATTCGCGCGCTGAAGAAAGCGAAAGACGCGAAGAAGAATTCAGGCTAGGCTCGATCTTTACCGGCGCCGGTTGTTTCACGGAGCACCGGCGCCGCTGCTTTCGCCAGCATGCCTATTCTCGAAGTTCGCGACCTGTGCGCCCGTTACACGAGGTCCGGTCCGGAGATCCTGAAGGACATTTCCTTCGACGTCGAGGCCGATGATTTTTTCGCCATCATCGGTCCCAGCGGCGCCGGCAAGTCAACGCTGATTCGCTGCATCAACCGGCTGGTAGCGGCCCGCAGTGGCAGTATCACCTTCGACGGACGCAGCGTAACCTCGCTGCCGGCGCGTGAACTGCGGTCCCTGCGCCGCGACATCGGCATGATTTTTCAGGAGTTCAACCTCATTGACCGGATGAGCGTCATGGACAACGTATTGTCAGGACGGCTTGGCTACACCGGTAATCTGAGGACCTTGTTTCGGGCGTTTCCCCGAACCGATGTGCAACGTGCGCTTGAGATGCTGCATCGGGTGGGGCTGGAGGAGCATGTCGACAAGCGCGCCGACGAGCTGTCGGGCGGGCAACGGCAGCGCGTCGGTATAGCGCGTGCGCTGATGCAGGGACCGAAGCTGTTGTTACTGGATGAGCCGACCTCGGCGCTGGATCCGAAAATTTCGCGCGAGGTCATGGGTTTGATCAAGAACATGGCTCAGGAGTTCGCGGTGCCGTGCCTGTGCAACATTCATGACGTCAACCTCGCGATGGAGTTCTGTAACAAAATGATCGGTTTGCAGGACGGAGTGAAGATGTTCGACGGACCTACCGCGGAGATGGATCAGGCTAAGCTCGACGAGATCTACGCCATGGAGGTGCTGTGAGGATTCGTTGTTGAGCACCCTGGATACCGATCTGCGACGTACGGCGCTCAGCGCTGACGAGGTTCTGGCGATTCGCAGACGCCGTCGCTGGAGCATGCTCGCAGTCGTCGCTGCGCTCACGGTCATGGTGGTATGGAGCATCGACGTCACCGTGATCGAAGACACGGACTGGGAGCGGATGGGCTCGGTCGCCAGCGTGCTCGAATCCGCCGGGCGCTTCATGGGCGTCGACTGGGCGCTGTTTCCGGATCTGGTCAAACCCGCGATCGAGACTTTCATGATCGCCTGTCTGGGCACGCTGCTGGGCGTCATCATCTGTATCCCGGCTGCCTGGTTCGGTGCCATGAACATCACCCCGTTCAAGCCGCTGACCTATCCCCTGGCGCGATTGATGATGACGCTCAGCCGGTCCATTCACGAGATTGTGTGGGCGTTGTTTTTCGTTGCGGTGGTGGGTCTGGGGGCGATGGCGGGCATCTTCGCGCTGGCCGTGCGCTCGGTCGGCTTTATCGCCAAGATGTCCGCCGAGGCGATCGAGGACATCAACCCCGGGCCGGTCGAAGCCATTCGCGCGGTGGGTGGCAACGGCTTCCAGGTCCTGCGCTATGCCATCCTGCCGCAGGTGCTGCCGCAGATACTCGGGGTGATCGTTTTCGAATGGGAAATCAACATCCGCCGCTCGGCAATCCTTGGACTGGTCGGGGCCGGCGGCCTCGGTCTGGTGTTCTTTCGCCAGATGAACACGTTCAACTTTCCCGGCGTAACCACCGTCATCATCGCCATTCTCGGTATCATTCTGGTCGGCGAAGTCGTGTCGTACTTCGCTCGCAAGGCGGTAATCTGATGCGGCCGGGCGCGCGTTCGTGAAGGCCGCAAACCCGGTCGAGGCCGACCGTGCCGCGCTGCCGCGCGACCTGCACTGGCAGCGCTACAAGTATCCGGAATCGCTGTATTCGTACGGCGCCTGGATCGTGGTCTTGTCATTTCTTGCCTTCAGCGTCGAGTATCTGAGTATTCCGCTGGAGCGTATCCCAGCCATGTTCGAACGCATGGCAGCGGTCATCGCGAGCCGCTACTACCCGCCCGATATCGAATACGTGATGGACCGGGACTATCTGGATTACGTCGTGCAAACGATCCAGATGGCGTACCTGGGGGCCCTGTTCGGGCTGCTGCTGTCAGTGCCGCTCGGCTGGTTCGGGTCATTCAACATGACCCCCAGCCGGCGCTTCGTGTATCCGGTAGCGCGTCTTTTTACGATGGGTTTTCGTGCGGTGCACGAGATGATCTGGGCAATACTCTTCGTCAGCATTCTCGGCTTCGGGATGCTGCCCGGAGTGCTGGCGCTAACTTTTTTCTGCGCCGGTTTTGCGGGCAAACTTTTTGCCGAAGAGATCGAAGCGATCAACATGGGGCCGGTTGAGGCGATGCGCGCTGCCGGCGCGAATCTTTTCCAGACCATGGTGTTCGGTGTGTTTCCGCAAGTCAGGGTCGCATTCACGGGCATCGGTATCTACACCTGGGATGTCGCCTTCCGGGCCGCCACGGTGGTTGGATTTGTCGGCGCGGGCGGCATGGGTTGGTATCTCAAGCGCGCGGTGCTGCAGATCGAGACTGAACGGGTCGCGGCGATCATTCTCTCGATCGTGATTCTGGTGTTGATCTCCGAGGTATTGTCCGCTTTCGCGCGCGATCGAGTAATGCGAATGAAGTGATCGGAATGCGGCGGGGTTAGTCGATGGGTACTGGAGTATTTCCGATTATAATGATAGTAGGACTGCTGCTATCGTCACGCAACACGCAAAGCTGAAGGAGCGAAAATGTCGGCCAAGATGCTGGGGGTTAATGGCACCGATTACCGCTGGCCCGCGGAGCCCGTCGTAGTGGTGTGCATAGACGGCGGCGACCCCGCGTATATCGAACACGGCGTCTCCGCCGGGATCATTCCGAATATCGCCCGCTACAGAGAGGACGGGTTCTACACCGTAGCCCGGGGCACGATGCCGAGCTTCACCTGTCCCAACAATATGTCTATCGTGACCGGGTGTCCGGCGTCTGTGCACGGTATTTCCGGCAACTACTACCTCGATCGCGAGACCAATGAACCGGTGGTCATGACGGGCCCCGAACTGCTCAAGGTGCGTTCGGTAATGAGCGAATTCTCCCGCCACGGAGCACGGGTAGTCTCGGTCACAGCCAAGGACAAACTGCGCAAGCAACTGCAGAAGGACATGGATCTCTCCAACGGCTCGGTCAGTATCTCCTCGCAGTTCGCCGATCGTTGCAGTATGGCGGAGAACGGCCTCGAGGATGCGCTCGGTTTTGTCGGCCGTGCGCTGCCCGATATGTATTCCGCCGATCTTTCGCTGTTCGTGCTGGATGCCGGCATCAAACTGCTGGAAGAGCGCCGCCCCGATATTTTGTACCTGTCGCTGACCGATTTCATTCAACACGCCTACGCACCCGGTCACCCCGAGGCGGACAAGTTCTATCGGGACATGGACGCGCGCTTCGCGCGGTTGGAGGAGCTGGGCGCAATCGTTGCCCTGACCGCCGATCACGGTATGAACGAAAAAACCAACGACGACGGTACACCCCGGGTAGTGTGGTTGCAGGATATTCTCAACGCGGCTTTCGGCGATGGGACCAGCACAGTGATCTGTCCGATCACGGATGCCTTTGTCGGCCATCACGGCGCACTGGGCGGTTTCGTGCGGGTGTACTGTCACGGCCAGTTAACCGGTGAGCAGGTTATCGAAGCCATACGGGATGTGCCCGGGCTGGAGCGCGTATTGTCACGTGAAAGTGTGGCGGACGAGTTTGATCTGCCTTTTGCAACCGAGGGCGACGTCGCAGTGCTGGGCGATCCTCGTACCGTGATCGGAACCAGCGAGCGGAACCACGACCTGAGCGGGTTGAAGGGACATCGACTGCGCACCCACGGCAGTGTTTACGAAGCCGATGTGCCGATTATCCTCAGCCGCCCGGTCCGTGAGGATTACGCGCGGCGGGCGGAAGCCGCACGATTGCACAGCTACAACGTTTTCGATTACGCGTTGAACGGCACTGTGAACTGAAGGGAGATTTCGACGATGAGCAGATCCGGAAGGGCTGTCGTCTACAGCGAACCGAACGCACCGTTCGAAGTACGCGAGTATCCAGTCCGGGACGTGCGAGCAGGTGAGGTGCTGGTGCGTATCACGATGTCGACAATCTGCCGCTCGGACATCCATTCCTATACCGGTCACCGTCCGAACCCCTGCCCAGGTATTCTGGGGCATGAGATCATCGGTGTCATTGAACAGATCGGTGCGGGCATTCGCGACGATATGCGCGGCGACCCGCTGGCAGTCGGCGACCGTGTCACCTGGACCGAATATTTCGCCGACGGGCCGTCTTACTACCGCGACGTTCACGACATGCCTCATAAGGCGCCGGGACTACGTAAGTACGGGCACGATCTGGTGGACGAAGATCCACACTTTCTGGGCGGCTTCGCCGACTACTGCTACATCCTGCCTGGCACCGGTATTCTGAAGTTACCCGACGAGCTCAGCGATGAAGAGGCAACCCCGCTCAACTGCGGTGTCGCGACCATGGTATCGGTTACCGAGGCGGCCAACATCGCGATGGGTGAAACGGTGGTGGTGCAGGGGCTGGGCCTGCTCGGTATTTACGGTTGCGCGATTGCCAAGTCGCGCGGCGCCGCGAGAGTGATTGCGCTGGACGCGGTGCCGGCCCGACTCGAAGTCGCCAAGCGGTTCGGCGCCGATCTCACCTTCGATGTCGGCAGCATGAGCGAGCAAGCGTTGGTGCAAGCTGTGCGTGCCGCCTCGCCGCCGGATGGGCCGGATGTGGCAATTGAAGTATGCGGTGTACCGTCGGTAGTGCCGGTAGGCGTAGAGATGCTGCGTATCGGCGGACGCTACGTGATCGCAGGGTTGGTGAATCCGGATGCGACCTTCGAACTGGACGGCAACCAGATCCTGCGTAAATGGATCACCTTGCGTGGCATACATAACTACCACCCGCGCCATCTCATTCAGGCGCTGGATTTCGTCATGGCGAATCGCGACCGTTTTCCGTTTCGCGACATCGTGGACTCGCGCTTCAGCCTTGATGAGCTCGGCGAAGCATTCGAAAAGGCCGGCAACCACAGCGTCTTGCGCGCGGCCATCGTACCCTGAGCCGTATGGCTGCGGGAGCGGCCTGTACCTGGTCCAGAGACCAATCGGGACGAACCAGCCAATGTTGCAGCAGCCGGTTACCCGTTAAAACGAGGACGACAATGATTGGACCCGATCTGAATTTCACACCCAAGGGCCTTTTTATCGGTGGCGAGTGGCAGGAAGCTGTCGGGGGCGGCCGCCTGGAGTCGATCAACCCGTCGACCGGCGAGCACCTGGGCAGCGTGCCGGTGGCGACCGAGGAAGATGTCGATCGCGCGGTGCGCGCCGGGCGGCGCGCATTCGAATCGGACTGGGGCCGCATGCCGTTGCGCGAGCGCGCAGGTTACCTCGAACGCCTGGCGGATCACCTGCATGCTCACCGCGATGAACTGGGTTTGATGGATTGTGTCGACTCCGGTAACGCACTGGCCGGTATGACCGGCGATGTCGACTGGACGGTCGATACGCTGCGTTTCTTCGCAGGTCTGGTCACCGAAATAAAAGGTGAGACGTCGTCACACGGTCCGCGCCACATGAACTTTACGCGGCGACAGCCTTACGGTGTGGTAGCCAAGATAAACCCGTTCAATCATCCGTTTCGTTTTTGTGCTGAAAAAGCGGCCGCGGCATTAGCAGCCGGTAACACGGTAGTTGTCAAGGGCCCTGAGCAGGCGCCGCTGTCCAGTCTGCGTTTCGCCGAATTGTGTGAAGACATTCTGCCGCCGGGCGTCGTGAACGTGGTCACCGGCGACGGTGCCACCGGTTCCGCCATGGTGCGCCATCCCTTGATCGAGCGTATCGGTTTCGTGGGCTCGGTAGAAACCGGGCGGGTGATCGCGCGTGAAGCGGACGAGGGTCTCAAGGAAGTCACGCTCGAACTCGGCGGCAAGAATCCGATCATCGTTTTCCCGGATGCCGATCCGGTGAAAGCCGCCAAGGCGGCGGTCAAGGGGATGAACATGAACCGGCAGGGACAATCGTGCAGTTCGACCTCGCGGGTGTTCGTGCACGAATCGCTGCATGCTGCCGTGTTGGACGCGCTGGTCGCCGAATCCGAAGCATTACCGGTCGGATTTCCCTGGCAGACGAGTAATGAAGTCGGGCCGCTTGTGTCGGCACCCCAGTTCGAACGTGTAATGGCATACATCGATTCAGGTAAGGAACAGGGTGCGCGCCTTATGACGGGCGGAAAACGTCCGGACGATGCGTCGCTGGCCAATGGTTTTTTTGTTCTGCCGACGGTATTCGACGGCGTGGACGCTGCAATGCGCATCGCCAGAGAGGAGATATTCGGGCCAGTCATGTCGGTGTTTAAATGGTCGCAATACGAGGACATGCTGAGCAAAGCCAACGGACTGGTGTATGGATTGACCGCGTCGATCGTTACCAACAACCTCGACCAGGCGATGGAAACCGCCGAGCGTATCGAGGCAGGTTACGTCTGGGTCAACTCCAGCGGACGCTATATCGGTGCGCCTTACGGCGGCTGGAAACACAGCGGCATCGGCCGTGAAGAATGTTTCGAGGAGCTGCTGAGCTACACGCGGATCAAGAACGTAAACATGCGCTGGTAGTCAGTGCGAGGGGTTGGCTGAGTGCGAGTGTAGTGTCGCCGTTGTCGATGCGCTGCGACATACAACGTCTATAGCGGGCAGTGTCAGCAGGACGCTCTTGACGGTGCGTGCGCCCGCTCTATGCCTGACGGCGAAGGCCCCGAGCAGGAACCCGGCGGGTACGATGCCGGCGAGGGCCAGGATCAGCAGGTACGCCGCCAGCAGTTCGGGAGGTCCCGTCGCACCGGCCGCCGAGGCGCCGGTACAGACGAAGACGGAGCCGACGGCGAGCCCGCGTATCAGTGGCGTATCAGTGGCGTATCAATGGGCGTATCAATGGAGTCAGACTAAGTCCGACGCCATTGATCCCTGATCTAGTCACCGCCTTTGAGCAACGCATCCACCTCGTTCGTAATCTGCCCCGACGGCGACTCCGCCGGGATTTCGCGCGGCGCTGCCGCGAGCGGTTGCGTCCGGTTCTCGGTGGCACCTGACCGCTGCCCGGTCACCGCGCCTGCATCCCGCCCGCCGGTGGTCGCGATCCAGCGCCAGGTATTTTCCGGTCTCTCCCCGAGTTCGCGATCGCCTGAATCGCTCAGTCGCGGCGGTTCAACGGTGGCCTCCGGGGCCCGTTGCGGTATCCTTTCCGGCTGCTCGCGTTTGAACATGATGTCCCACTTTCCCGTTTCGCCGCCACCGGTCAGCGGGGCCAACTCGTCCGGCATCAGATACTCGGTCGTCGCCGCCTGGAACTCACACTCGGTTGCCTCTTCGACAAGATACCCGTCGTCGCCAGCGTTGGAACCGAACTGGGAAAGTGTCGGGAATTCGTCAGTTTCGATCGGTGTGTCCGCTTTCGGACGTTCGCTGGTGGGCGTGCGTGCATGCGATAGTACCCGGATCTGATCGGTGATCAGTTCGTCATTGAGGAAGGCCGATTTCTGGACGCAGCGGCGCCCGGCGGCGCTGTCCATGGCAGCTTCTCCCGCCAGCACTCGGGCAAATTCATCGACGCAAAGCGTTGCAGCCATTCGCGCCGCCTCGCGCCACAGCTCGGCGTGGTCATCGGTCAGTTCGTCATGCAGGATCCGCGCATGCTTGAGAAACGTTTCTTTGTCCCGCATCGCGTGACACAGCTCCATCAGCTTGATCCGATAAACCGGATTCGATTCCCGGCGCAGCGCGGCCTGCAGCAACTGCCTGCCGCGCTCGAGGAATTCGAACTGGACCATGATCTCGACTTCGATGAGCAGGCGATCGGCGGAGCCGGCGTTGGCCGGGGCCACCACGATCTCGCGAACCTCCGTTGTAGCCGCTTGCCGCACTGTGTCTGTCTCTGCGACCGGCTCGGCGAACACGTCAGTAGACTGCATTTGCTTGGCAAGGTCAGGCTCCGTGCTCCGCTCCACTGACGTCCGTTGCGTGTCGTGCGATGGCGAGGCTGGCACCACCTCCGTAGTATTCCGGCTTCGCGCGAACACACGTTTCAGGATGGCGAACAGGCCGACGCCGCAGACCAGCAGTAACGACATCAGCATCGACATCCTGTAGAAAGCGCTGTCAGTCCGCGCGGATGCTACCGGTTCGGTTTGGACAGTGTTGCTGTCCACCTCGACGAGCAGGCCGCCGAATACGTTTTGCAGCTTTTGCAACCTCGCTTCGTATAAGGTCATACGACTTCGCAGGATATCCAGTTTCGCCGCGTACGCTTGCACCAGCAATCGCGTTTCAACCAGTAGACGTTGCAGACGGATACCCTGGTCGCTGAGGACGTCGCCGGCATCGGGAAGGACGTTGGTGAACGCCTTCGCCAGCGTCGTGGACAGCGTCTGGAACAGGCCGGGTCGTGGTGCGCTGCCGCGCGGGTTCACTGAGACTATCTCAGGCGCCGGCTGGTGACGGTTCAGCCAGGCCACGTACTGTTCGCGCACCAGCGTATTCGCCGCCGTGACGGAGCGTTCGCGTACCGCTTCCGGCAGCGGCAGAATCAGATCGACGCCGCTCTTCAGGCCATTCATGTTCCGATAGAAAAAGGCATCCGGGTTTGCGTCCATCAGCGCACTCATCAGCTGATTGCGCGTAACACCGTAGCGTGTGACAAATCGGTCCGCGACCTGGCTCAACGTCTCGTTCTGATGCACACGATAACTGGCCGGCCACGGCGCCACGGCGACGGTTTGCAGCGTCGTTGCTGGCGTTTGCGCGACCGGCGAAGGTTGCGGCAGCTGTGCTTGCGTCGCCGGCTCCGACTGCACGCCCGATGGTGTTGTGACAGCCGGCGCGGTGTCCACCGCGGGGCGCTTCACCACTGCTGTCACGGACGAGGGCTGTGTGCGCTGATCGTAAGCTGCGATGTCCGATTGCAATGGCCGCGACAAAGCGGAGTCATGCGGGCTGTCGCCCAACCCGAGTGCGTGTGCACCGTTCGCCATTGCCAGAATCAGCACGGCGCCGTAGCGTTTCTTTTTCCTCTGTAACAGCATTGACCCCTGAAATCCGCGGCGCACCGATGGTGGGAACAAAGCAAATTGCACGCCAGCTCTTTTCGGCAGCATGACCGGAACCCGTTGGAAACTGGCCAACGGAATCTGAAATGCCGCGCCACGGGGCGTTGAATGCGGCGCACTTCGATTGCAATGCTGCGGTCAGAACAGGATCATTTCGCCAGCACTTCCGGCTGGCGCCGACCTTTCCGGGCGCTGGCCGGCGAGGGTGAACGTGAGAATGGCAGCGGTGATATTGCTGAGGCTAAACGACCGTACGGCGAGTTCACGCCGGCCCGACTCGCGGCGCTGTCGCACTCCCTCACGTTTCCCAGCGGCTTTGGAGACGCAAAGCGTAAACGCTAGTGGCGAATTCGACGGCCGTGTTCCAGCCTTCGAGGCGATGCTGACGACAAACGCAAATCGTGACTGATCCCGAAAAGTGCTCTCAGGAGGGTGCGCACCTCGCCCCCTTCCTGAGCCGCTTTTTTCTGACGACGCACCCGTTCTTCGGCGTATTTCAGTTCCCGCTTGCGCCGCGTCAACGCCGCTTTCAACCGGTAGTACTGCTCGCTGGCCGAGCGCTCGTGATTCCGGCGCCGTTCGAGTTCACGCAACATGCGCTCGGCGGCCGCAACATGGCGCTGAAGCTGATGCAGCCTTGCATCCGTACCCATAAATACTCTATCTCCCCTGTGCGTCGTAACCTATATACCTGATCAGTGGCACGGAATCGGTGAATTTTTTTGATCTGATCGGCAACCAACATTTGTTGGCGTGTGAGGGCACCCTGGGCTAGCTTGGCACACAAGCGCGTGCGTACCGGCTCGGCCCGAAAAACGCGTGCCGGCAGCTCCAACCCTAGACCCTCCCCCTCTCGTCCTGCCGCCGGGATGTGACCTTCCGCCTTTCCGGCGTGTCTGTACGGGACCTGGCAAGCGGCTCTCGAAGCAACCGGACCCCTGGAGGGGTGGGCCGGGGGGTTAACTACTTGCGTGCAAGTGCAACCCGGGGCGCGACGTACGGTGCTGTGTCAAGCCGGTATCGATCGAGTTGATGTAGGGTTCGTTACCATGAAACTCCATATCTTGAGCGACCTGCATATAGAATTCGGGCCCTTCGAGCCGCCGCTCACCGACGCAGATACGGTAGTGCTCGCGGGTGACATCGGCGTCGGCAACGAGGGGTTGGAGTGGGCAGCCACCCGGTTCAGGCACGTGCCGGTGATATATGTACCGGGAAACCACGAGTTCTACGGCTACGATGTGGGGCTGCTCGACGAGTTGCGCACCGACGCGCCGGCGAACGTCCACGTGCTGGATAATGAAGTGGTCGAGCTGGATCGCGTGCGCTTTCTCGGCTGCGTACTGTGGTCGGACTTCGCGCTCTATGGCGAAGCGCAACGCGCGTCCGCTATGCAATGCGCTCGCGAGGGAGTGAACGACTTCGCGCAGATCCGTAACGGCGATCGCGCATTCGACCCGCGGGATGCTGCAGACTGGCACGTGCTCAACCGAAGCTGGCTTGCCGAGCGCCTGGCCGAGCCGTTTGCGGGCAGGACGGTCATCGTGACTCACCATGCGCCGTCGCCACGATCCATCGCCCCGCAGCACCCGCACGACCTGACGTGGGCAGCGTTTGCCAGTAATCTCGAGGGGTTGATGGCATACTCGGATATCGTGCTCTGGATTCACGGTCACATGCATGACAGCTTCGACTACGAGGTCGATGATACGCGCGTTGTGTGCAACCCTCGCGGCTATCACCCTCACTGGCTGAACAATGGGTTTGTCCCGGACCTGGTCGTGGAGATCTAGATTATCGAAGCGTCACCGCAAGTGATCGTCGCGTAGGATCGCCACCAGCTGCGATAGGGCAGGGCCCGTTGTCATGGCGATTCTGCCTGAAGCCTTTCTAATGACTTCAGTCGATTGATTCAGTTGAGTCTGACCCCGCCAGTCGCTCGGTAGCGAGCAAGTCCCGGGGGCAATGAGTCCGGCTCCGCTGAAGTCAGTCCTCTCCCCGTATTCTTTCGGCTGCCGAAGAACCAATCGAGTCTGACCAGACTGACCCATTGATGCATTGATGCGCTCAGCCCGAACCGCCTCGGGCCGCGCGATCGGTTCGGTCGAGCGATTCGTCCTCACTCACCGGCGCGCCAGGCGACGGCGGGGCCTCGTCGGCGCCGCCCGCCGTGCAGTGGTCCGTGTCGTGTCCGCCATGGGAGCGTTCCAGTGCCGGGGCGGCGGCGGAGACCACGAGCGAGTTGATCTGCACGAGGTCACGCACCACGTCGAGGTGGATGGTAGTGGAGTCGATGCTCTCGGCGGTGCCAGTGCGCAGGCGTGCCATGTGTTTCTTGCTGCTGGCCGCTTCCAGGTGGCGGAAGTGTTCGCGTTCAGCCATTAACTGGCGCGCGCTCTGCACGTCGCTCGACACGAAGGTATTGATCGCCAGTTGCAGGTTGGCGATAACGCGCTCGTGCAGTTCTGACAACTCCGCCCAGCCCGCGGGCGAGAAGCGGACACCGGCCTGGCGGTGTTTACGCGCCAGTTGCAGCAGGTTCTTATCCACGATGTCGCCGACGTGCTCCAGTTTGACGGCAAACGAGACGATCTCCATGCAACGCCGCGAATCGTCGATGTCGAGTTCGTTGCGTGTTACCTGGATCAGGTAGTGTTTGATCGCGGCCGTACGGTGATCGATCTGATCGTCGATTTCGGCGACCAGCGACAGCGCGTTCTTGTCGCCCGTCTCAAAGATCTCGAACGAGCGGCGCAGCATGACTTCCGCCCAGTCGGCGACCCGCAGCATCTCGCGGGTGGCTGCGGCGATGGCCAGCGCCGGTTTGTTCACTACCGCCGGGTCGAGATTGGAGGGATTGTCCGCCGGCGTGAGGCGCGCCTGGGGTTCGTTGCGCTCGACCACGAGGTGGCGCACCAGGGTGGCTGCGAGCCCGGTGAGGGGCATGAATACGATCATCAGGGCCGCGTTCAACAGCAGGTGGAAAGAGACCACTTGCAGCACCGGTTCGGCGATCAGCAGGCCAATCTGGCGCGTGACCGGCGCGAGCACCAGCAATCCCGCCAGCGCCCCCGTGCAGCGCATCAGCAGGTTACCGATCGGGATGCGGCGCTCGGCGGGCGTGCGGGCGAGCGTCAGGGTCACCGGCACCAGTCCGGCGCCCGCGTTGGCACCCAGCACCAGTGCCAGCGCCAGCGGCAGTTCCAGCACGCCCGCACCGGCCAGCGACGCGAAGAACAGGACCGTCGCAACGCTCGAGTGAACCGCCCACGTCAGCAGCGCCGCGACCAGCATCGCGAGCAACGGTTCGCCCGCGAGCGGCGCGAGCACCGCCGGCAGCGTCGCGCTCTCGCGCAGCGCCTGGGCGGCCGTGCCGATGAGTTGCAGCGATAGGAACAGCAAACCCAGCCCGATCAGCACGCGCCCCACCTGTTTGCTGCGCCGCGCGCTGGTGGCGAGGAACAGCACCACGCCGAGCAGCAGGAACAGCGGCGCCAGCGTGCCGATACCCGAAGCGAGCGCGGTCACCACCGCGGCCGACGCGAAGTCCGCACCGAGCATTAGCGCGAGCCCCGAACTCAACGGCATCAGCGACCCCGGTGTCAGGGCCAGCGCCAGCAACGCCGTCGCGGTGGCACTTTGCAGCACGAGGGTAACGCCCATGCCGGCACCCACCGCTCGCAACCTGCCGCGCAGCGCGTGCGACAACGTGCGTCGCAGGGAAGCACCAAAGGCGCGCTCCATGCCGGTGTGCACCATGCGCGCCGCCCACAGCAGGAGCGCCGCGCCGCCGGCGATGTTGGTCAGGATCTGCAGGGCGCTCACGCGCGGCTCCGAATCGACGGGTAAGGTGGGTCAGTTACGGGTTGCGCGCCGGTGGCGAACATCGGTGTTTGGTTTGGCGGTCAAAACGCCGAGTGTACGCCCGGCGGAAAGCGTTTACCATCGACCAACTCGGGGCCGGGGAGACGCACCCGCTCAGACGTGGCTCGCATTTCGGGGCACGCCGGTCCGACACCCGTAGTTGGCGAGACGATCTCGTTCCAGTCGATGTTGTCCGCGTCTACCGCACCGACGATCTGCCTGCGTCGAAAACACCCGGATCTCGTCGGCGAGGTAGAACGCGGTCATCGTTAGTCCAGCCGCACGCGGCAGCGCGTACCGCCGGGACGAACTCGATTATCCCCTCGCGATCCTGTCGAAACCCCAGCCGAGTACCGGCCCGGTTCGTGATGGCGTGATGCGGTCGGACCAGATAGTTATTTGATTCGAAAACAAAAGGCTCACTAAATGGTGCCGCTCAAGGCCTTAAACGGCCGGTTTACTTCAACAAAACTGGTCGCTAAGTATCTGCACCGGATACGGTTGATCGCCCGGTGATAGCCGGGTTTACCGGGGCTTTTTTTTAGTAAACCCTTCTTTACTTTCTATTTCAATTGGTAAAGAATAATTTACTATGAATGGAAAGACCGGACGCTACGTCACTACCACCGTCGCCGGCGAATCGGTCCAGGCGTTCGTCCCGGACGCCTTGCCGCCGGAACTTCCGGAAGGCGCGCTCGACGAGTTGCGGGCGCCCCTGCAGGCTGCAGAGGCAGCGCTGGCGAAGCTGAGTCTGGCAGGCGAGATGATTCCCTCACTGGACTGGTTCATCTATGCCTTCGTGCGTAAGGAGGCGCTGCTGTCGTCCGAGATCGAAGGTACGCAGGCGACGCTCGTCGACGTCTTCTCGTTCGAGCACGCCGAGCAGGCAGGCTCATCGTCGGTCGATGACCTGGAGGAGGTCGTCAACTACGTCGCCGCGATGAACTATGCGCTTGAGCAGCTCCACTCCAAGCGCGGGTTGCCGTTGTCGATTCGACTGCTGAACAGGTGCCATCGCCGGCTGATGCAGGGCATACGCGGTGCGCACAAGCAACCCGGCAGGATCAGGCGCTCGCAGAACTGGATTGGCGGAACGCGCCCCGGCAACGCTGCTTTCGTGCCGCCACCGCCACAGCAGGTAAACGATCTGCTCGGCGACCTGGAGCGCTACATTCACAGCGACGACGATCTCCCGCCGCTGCTTCGTATCGCGGCCGCGCACGTGCAGTTGGAGACCATCCACCCGTACCTGGACGGCAACGGACGGGTCGGCCGAATGCTGATCGCATTGCTGCTGGAGCATTGGCAGCTGCTGGCCAGTCCACTGCTCTACCTCAGCGTCTATCTGAAGGACCGCCAGGCCGACTACTATCGGCATCTGGAGCGGATCCGCAATGAAGGGAGCTGGCAGGCCTGGTTCGATTTTTTTCTCGCCGGTGTACAGGCTGTGGCCACGGACGCGACCGATCGTGCCCGACTGCTGCATCGGCAGGTCAGCGACGATCGTCGAACGTTGCTTGCCTCGCAGGGCGTCACCGTGTCCGCCATGCAGCTTTTCGAGAACCTCCCGAATCACCCGGTCGTGACAATGCCGGGGGTGACGCGACTCCTGGATGTTACAAAACCCACCGACGGCAAGGCGATTGATGTTCTGATGGACGCCGGCATACTGTTCGAGCTCGGCGAACGCAGGCGAGATCGGCTGTACAGCTACCGGCCGTATCTCGATCTGCTTCAATGAGTACCCATCGCGGGTGTCCAAGGGGGAACAACTTCGAAGCGCACTCATTGCGGGCGCGCGATCCCTCTACTCATGTGCCAGACAGCACAGCGATGGCATCGCTCACTTCAGCAACTCGAGACTGCGGGCTGACGCGCTCGTGGCGCTGTGTGACTCGGAGGCCGCAGCGGGCAGCCACACGCGGAACAGTGCGCCCTGCTCGGTCGTTTCTGCCCACAGCCGGCCCGTATGCTGGATGACCAGTCGTTTGCAGATCGACAGACCCAGACCCGTACCCCTGGCACCCGTTCTGGTTGTCGTGCTCTGCACGAACTCGTCGAATACCGTCTCCAGCTCGGACGCCGGAACACCGGCGCCGTAATCGCGAAACCCGAGTATCAGCCCGTCACGCTTGTCGCAAGTGGCCTCGGCCAGGTGGACGATAATCCTGGATTCCGATGGCGAAAACCTGATCGCATTACCGAGCAGGTTCGTAATTACCTGGAGAAGCAACGCGCGATCGCCGTAACACCGGTAATCCCTATCAGGCCTTTCGCGCTCCACGTGCAGGCGCAGATGCTTCTCGTCAAACAGACTTTCCAGTTCGGCATACGCCTCCTCAATCAGTCCAAGCACGTCCAGTTCGCACGGCCGGAAATCGATTCGCCCCGATTCCAGTTTCGATAGATCCAGCAAATCGTTGACCAGGAGCAACAGGCGATGGCCGCTCTCATGAATGCGCCGGAGATACTTCTGTAGTTGCGGTCGTTCGCCGGCCTTTCGCTCGCCTATGGAGGCGAAACCCAGAATCGCATGCATGGGCGTGCGCAGTTCGTGCGACACGTTCGTCAGGAAATCCGACTTGGCACGACTTGCAGCCTCGGCGTTCTCCTTTGCGCGAACCAGGTCGGCCGTCTGCGCGGCGACAATCTCCTCCAGACCGTCTCGGTGCTCACGCAGTTCTGACTCGATCTTGCGCTGCTTGTTGAGAGCACGCCGCAGTTCCCTGTTGGCGTCGTCCACCGCTTGCTTTTCGTACCGCAGGTCACGCGCCAGGTCCGTGTTTTCGTACGCCAGCTGCGCCAGCTCGCGGGCCCGCTTAGCCGTTCCACGCCCCAGTATCGACAGGTTAATTGCATACAGCACGGCCAGCACCCCGGCCACGCGGCTCACCGTGTCGTCCTGCAGAATCAACCAGATGCTGGCGGGCGCTACCGCCGCGATAATAAACGCGCTCAGCAGTGCCAGCGAGTTGCCGAGTGTCGATATTGCACCGGAAGCCAGTCCGCCGATCACGGTCAGCACCAACAACTGCCAGACCGTGGGAAGCTGCGCTCCGATAAGCGGTAAGGCAGCGCCCCATGTAAGGCCGCTCAGAAGGGTGGCGGTCAAGAGCAGGCGAAACGTCAGCGCTGGGTTGACCGTCAACAACCCCCGGCGCTTGATACATACCGCGGCGCCGATGCGGGACACCTGCACGAACGCGGCCACTGCCAGCCAGATCAGTACCGCCTCGCTCCCGAACTTCGCCCATATCACCGCACCGAGTATCGCCGCCACCACGATACTGATGATGGCCGCGTTCGGCGTTACCGTGAGCGCTGCCGAAAGCAGGCGGATGCCCGGCCGCAGTTGCTCGAGATCGACCTCCGTGTTGCACGACGAGTTGGGTGACGGTATCGGCATGGGTACATTGGCGGTGAGCTATCCCCGTTTGTCGGTACTCGAGCCGATAACTTGAGGGGAGTATGTCCCGCGCGGGACAGGCTGGCGTCCGAGGAGCACACACCGGCTGAATTCCGGGCGCCGCGGCTCACTCGCGGTCGGGTCTGGCGGCCGCAAGGATCAGCACCGGCATCGAAAAGTCGAGCACACCGTCGGCGGAAACAAACGTTTGCAGCGACCACTCGGCTTCCTCGCGGAGCCGGCGCAATTGCTCAGCGTCCAGCAATCCGCCCAGCGTCCACACGCACGCACCTTCTGTCTCGATCAGCGCACTGATCGAGCTGAACCGGACCCGACCCTGGCGGCGTACTACCTCAGCCTGCGCACCACCCGCTTGTTCGCACATCGTCTTCAAACGACGCGGGTCGCCGGCCGAGAAGGGTGCGCGGAACGACTCGGCCACGTCGCGCCCGAACAGACGCTGAAGCAGCTCGGCGAACACCGCGTAGCCGGGTGAGTGGTCGAGCGCGTCGCACACGGCAACGGCCATGCGCCCGCCGGGGCGCAACACGCGCAACATCTCGCGCAACGCCTGGGGCTGGTCTGCGAAGAACATGAAGCCGAACTGGCTCACCACGCGGTCGAAGCGTGCGGCCGTAAACGGCAAGGACTCGGCGTAGCCGTCGACCCATTCGATCCGTCTATCCCTGGTGCGAGCCACGGCCAGCATGTCGGGGTTGGGATCGAGGCCGGTGACCGCGCCTTTGCGGTCCACGCGTTCGGCGACAGCGCGCGCCAGCACGCCGGTGCCGCAGGCGACGTCCAGGACCTCTTGCCCGGGGCCGACGCCCGCCGCCTCGGCGACCACGTTGCCCCACTGCTCGAACAGCGCAGGGACAAAGCACTCGTCGTAGACCTGTGCCGGGGAACGCAGCGCAGGATCGGTTTTGCTTGCGGCCATAGTGAATTCTCCTGATGATGTTTAACCGGCGGGTATTGTGAGCAGCGCTATGCAGCACCTCCATGACTCAGCGTCCGAATCGCTTGCCGCGACGTCCAGCGCGTCGCACTCTGCGCCGGGATCACGGGCAGCCGACGCGCTTTCGGACGTGCTGCGCAGCGTGCGGCTGACGAGCGCGCTGTTTTTCCTGTGGGACGTGACCTGGCCATTTGCGATGCCGATCCCGGCCGGGCGAAGCTTCGCCGCGATCGTGCAACCGCGGGCCCAGGAGATCATCTCCTACCACATCGTCACGGCGGGTAACTGCTGGGCCGCGCTGATCGGTGGACCGCCGGTGCCGCTCGAGGCCGGCGACATACTGCTGATTCCACACGGCCACGCCTACGTCATCGCAAACTCCGAGCAGGGCTGCCGGCGCGCGCAGCTGGATACCGACACGGCTCTTTCATTCTTTCGGCAGATGGCTGCCGGCGAGTTGTCATTTGTGGTCCAGGACGGCGGTGCGGAGGAGACTGCAACACACTTTGTATGCGGTTTTCTCGGTTGTGACTTTCGGCCGTTCAACCCGGTGCTGTCTGAACTGCCGCCGCTGGTGCGTGTCCGTGCGCCTGCGCATGCCGGGCCCGACGCCTTGCAGGTGCTCATCGACTACACGCTGGTCGAGGCGCGCGAACCGCGTGCAGGCAGCGAATGCGTACTCGTGCGCCTGAGCGAACTTCTGTTCGTCGAGGTAGTACGCCGATACCTGGCCGAGGACAAGAACCTCGGTGCCGGCTGGCTCGGGGCGCTACGCGATCCGGTGGCCGGCCGCGCCCTGATGGCGCTGCACCGCAACCCGTCCGCGCCCTGGACACTCGACTCGCTCGCCGAGGAGACGCACGTTTCACGCTCGCGGCTCGCGGAGTGTTTTACACGCTTCGTCGGTGAACCGCCCATGAAATACCTGGCCCGGTGGCGCATGCAGCTGGCGTCGGGTCTGTTGGCTGAAGGATCGACCAAGGTTGCCGTTGTCGCACGTAACGTCGGCTACGAATCCGAAGCCGCGTTCAGCCGGGCCTTCAAGCGGCTGGTTGGCGTCTCACCGGCACAATGGCGCCGGGCGGCACGGAGCGGAGACGCCGGTCCGCTTTAAGGTGCGCCCCGAGAGCAGTTGATCGGCTACCATGCGCTCGGACCACGCCAAGCTACCATGGGGTCGGACCACGCCAACGGGCTACCATGGGGTCGGACCACGCCAACTAGTTGAGATAGATAGGAATTCACCTCGAAAACAAGCCGCTGTGACCCTTGGAAGATCAGTTTCGGGTTGAAAACCAGCGGTACTGGATCGCCCTGCAACAGCGCTTTTCGACTGTGAAACAGAGCGTTTAAGGCCCGAATTCGTCCTCTACGCATCACAGAGCCGTTGGGAAACAACTGGTTATCGAGGTCCGACCCCGACGTGTGTTCCGGCCCGGAATTCGCTTGCGGTTGAGGCATGAAGACATGGAAACGCCGGCTCGCTCTGTTGTGCTTCCTGGTCGCGCTGCAACCCGGCAGCTACGCCGCGAAGCTCTATCAGTGCAAGAACAGCAGTGGCGAAACCACGTTTCGCGACACGCCCTGCGAAGCCAGCGAGGACACGCTGCGCACCAGGGAAATGAAGCCGCGCGAGCGCGAGCATGAGCAATCCTCAATGCCGGAAGACCCGCTTTCACCCGGCGCCGGCGGTGCCGCGGGCGGCTACCTGCAGCAAGCCAACCTCACGCAGGCGTTGAGCGCGCTGACGGCCGTCAAGCTGATGGTCACCGAGTACTACCTGGTTAACGGCCGCTGGCCGGCCAGCCTCAGGGACCTGGGGTTCGAGCCGCGCAGCATGCACAACCGGCAGATTCGCGAGGTTGAGATTCTTCCCGGCGGCGGGATCCGCGCGCTGCTGGACGAGCTGTTCGGTCCGCGCAAACGCCTCACGCTGCGCCCGCAGGAGGCGATGGGCGGCACGCAGCTCGAATGGTCGTGCAGCGTGAACCTGCCGGCACAGACCCTTTCGCGGATGTACGGACTTTCCTGCACGGCGGAGAACTAGGCGCATCGGTCCGGGTGCAACGAACGGCGGCGTGGCGTTCACTGCGGGTGCCGCACCGGTACACGTCAATCACGATCGGGCTCTGGTGGTCGGGGAGCGCCGAGTGTTCGCCATCAGTCCTGGTAACGGTGAAAGAGTGGCACTGTCGCGCTGGGCGGGTTCGCTTTTCACTGGTGAGTCGGTCCGTGTGCTTGCCGGGGTTTCGTGAGCAACGCGGCGCCGGCGCCCTAGAGTCGGTCAGTAACACGCAAAGGCCGCCGCCCGTGCGCGGAATGCGATAGCCCGGTGTTGCGCTTCCCGCGAGCGCCTGCTGATCAGCTCTTGGCCTGCTCCGAGAGCCGCGCGGCGAGCGAGCGGCCGTTGGAGACAACGCCGAGCTTCTCGGCGACGAGGCAGGCAGGTCCCGGCAGCCGCTTGGCGCGCAGACCCCGCTGTTGATCAGCTTGTTGAAGGCGATCCCGCCCCAGACCCGGGCCGTGGGTGTGGGGAAAGCCCAGTGGTGCAGGGCCGCGTCCAAGAAGGTCGTGACCGAGCAGCTTTCGCCGTCGCCGAACACTGCGTGCCACCAGTGCGCAGGGATGAAGAGCATGTCTCCCGACTTTGCCACGCACTCCAGCGGTTGGGTGTGATTGAACTTCGGGTACTTGTCGAGATTGTCCATCGCCGGCGAGATCGCGATGCGGCCGAAATTCGATTTGGTGCCTTACCAGGGTCGCGGATAGAGCAGGCGCGTCTGCGAGGGCGGATGCAGCAGCACGCGTTTCTCTCCGAGTACCTGCGCGAGAATCGCCGGCGTGGTCTTGTGGAAATGCAGGTCCGTGATCGTATCGATCATCCGCGCCGGATCACTTATCGGCGGGTTCGGTGCAGTACGCGTGCTCGGCCCGCTTGGCCCGGTACATGTTGCGGTCAGCGACAGCGAGCAAATCGGTCTCGGACCGACCGTCGCGCGGAAACAATGCCCCGCCGATGTTTACTCCGATACTCGCTTCGGTGTTCTGCAGGTGAAACGGCTGGCTCAGGCTCTCGGCCACGCTTCTGGCGCGGTTTTCGAGACCGTTCGCATCGTGCAAGCCGTCGAGCATGACCACGAACTCGTCGCCGCCCAGCCGAACGGCGAGATCGTTGGCACGCACTATTGCCTTCAGGCGCCTGGCAATGAGGCGCAACACCTCGTCACCCATTGCGTGACCATAGTGGTCGTTGAATGGCTTGAAGCGGGTGAGATCCAGGAACAGCAGCCCGAAGGGCCGGCCGGCCTCGATCGCCGTGCGCGCGCAGCGCGACATAGCCAGCCGGTTGCCGAGCCCGGTGAGGGCATCCGTCTCGGCGCGCGCCGTGGCCCGGCCCAGCTGGTCACGCACGGGTGAGGCGTCACGAATCATCGCCACACTGTACCGCTCACCCGACAGCTCGAAGTTGGCGATGGAGATCGAGACCGGTACTTCCTCACCCGACTTGTGCAGCGCGAGCAGGACCGGACGATCGGTCATGGGGGTCGCCCGGCCCTTCGCTGAGAAGCCGGCGACCAGTCGCGCATGCCTGGCTCGATGCCGCACTGGAACCAGTCTGTCTAGGGATTCGCCGACGAGCTCCTCCGGCGCATAGCCGAGGATGTTCGACACGACGCCGTTGGCGAAGGCAATGCACCCCCGGTTGTCGATCACCGCTACCGCGTCCGGCAGCAACTCGAACACCTCGCTGAGCGCGAGGGTCGACTCCTGGAGGGGGTTGGCCACTGGTCGCGATGCGCTCATCGCCACATCGGCCTGGTCCCACATGCCACGAGCGGGACGCGCGGTCTCGCACGGGCGCCGACCTCGGCCATTACGCTGCAGGGTAGCGCTACCGTTGCGTGGAAATGTGCGGTGGGGAGCCTGTCAGATGCCATAAAGAAGTTACCGCCGGAGACCCACAGCCGTAAAGCAGTTTTCAGTAGACAGTCTGTCGGCCCCGCGCTGTCAAAACTTGATGCCGGCAGCGGTGCCGGGCACCGTGCTGGCCACCACCAACTCGTCGACATCGGTGCCCCCGGCCGCCCCGACGCTGCCAGTCAACGAATGGCCGAGACCCTCGGTCGTGGTGCTGGGGGACCTCCTGTACCTGATCGGTGGGTTCGGCAACTCCGGCGACCGCGGGGCGCTGTCCCGGATACAGTCACACGACCTCACCGAGGACATGACGCCGTGGAACACGCCGACGGTTGCCAGCATGGCAATCGAACGTGACAACAACTCCGCCGTGGCGCTCAACGGCAGGATCTACGTGATCGGCGGCAACCCGGTGGGTAATTGCGTCGGCGTCAACTGCGTGACCGGCGTGGAGTACCGTTCGGCCGAGGTCTACGATCCGGCGCGCCGGTATTTGGGGTCTGGCCTTCGATCCCTACGACAAACGTCAGCCCTGCCGAAATCCCGTCAGTTTGGGGACACTCCCCGATTTGTCGATATCTCGACGAATCGGAGGGCTTGCTTCGATTTTTTTGAAGTGCCGGGTTACTTCAGTTTAACGCTGCGCAGTTTGCGCGTACCCGATCCCCCGTCAGTGATGAATCCGTAGGGATCCCTGGCGTCCTCGCAAACGGCTTCGAGCTCCAGCGCGGTCCCGCAGCCGAGTTCGTTGCCGTAGCGCACCAGCATGTCGACGATCACGTGGTCCTCGAGCGCCCAGCCGGTAGAATCGAAAACCGTCGGTTGCGTGCGCCGGTCTGCATAGTGCTGAGCATCGCTCACCAGATCGACGAGCGACGGACCGATTTCCTCGTCACTCAGCTGCTGACACTCTCCCTCCGCGATTGCCTGGGTTCGAAAGTCGGGGCACACCAGGCTGCGTTTCAGCAGCCGCAGGGGCAGTTCGACCTTGCCGGGAAAATCCGAGCCGACCGCGTTCACGTGCACGTGTTGCCTGAGTTCTCGATCCTCGAACACCGGACCGCAACCCAGATCGACGGACGTTGCCGTGCAGAGAATATCCGCGCGGCGGGTGACCTCATCAAGTGGCGCCGCGGTTACTCGTACGCCGCGCAGACCGAGCGCCGCTGCACGCGCCGGGAAGCTTCGGCAGGCCTGTTGGTCCACGTCGTAAGCCACTACCTCACGCAGTGCAAAGACACGGGACAGGGCATGCAGTTGCGTGACCGCTTGTGCGCCGCACCCGATCAGGCCGAGCACCGCCGCGATCTCCGGCGAGAGAATCCGGCTGGCGACAGCCGATGCCGCACCGGTGCGAATAGCGGTCGGCAGCGTGCCGTCGACCAG
>JAHELT010000038.1:26417-34152 GCA_024644045.1 Chromatiales bacterium
AGCCGACCACCTTCAGCGTCACTTTTTCGCCCCGCTGCAATGTGGGCATCCACTCGAGCAGACCGACATCCGGTTCGCAGTAGTCGAAACCGCCGCGCGGCGGAATCGTGAACCGCTCGTCGTCGAAGTTCAGGCATGCGGCGGTGAGCAGCTCGATGGTCTCATCCATCAGGTTGTCCACACCGACGTGCTCAGCGATCGTCCTGACGTCGTCGACGGTGAGTATTGTGGTTTTCATGATATCGATTCGATTTCCTGCCCAGGTTGGCTTTGTCTAAGCATTGTTGGCTTCACCGTGTGCCGCGACGAAAGCGCACAGTCACGAGCGCCGCGGTACGACGGAACTTGGCATAAATCCTGTTTCTAGTGGATAGCGTTGCGCGCTTTGTTAGCGTCCAGTACCTGCAAGTTTTGTGCGCGCTGGGGCGGCGGATTCGGCAGCGGTTGCAGCTTGAGCGAAAGCGGGAGCGGTTGCCGCGTATCACGCGCCGCAGACAAAGAAAGCCGCGGCAGGTGGCGTTTTCCGCGGGTTGTTCCGAGTTCCAGTTGCCGGATCTGGTCGCCCTGCGATGCTGGCATGGCGCACGAAGGCGCGCACATGACGACGGTATTTTTTACGAAAGTGCCGGATGCGCGGGTGCACGGGCGCCGTTGCCGTACGGGAATCCGGTGCCGCGCCGTCCGGGCCCGCCGTCGAAATGACGAGCTGACGGCAGGCACTGACGAAAAGCGCCTCGCAGGACGGGGTTCCGAATGCCGACGGCCGCCCGCGGGTCGGAAACCTTTACGGTTCCCCGCGAAACGCCGGGAACGGACGAACAAGAATCGAGCAAAGGCGCAGGTTGCGCCGGAGGCAGGAAAATGCAGAGCAGTGGACACCAGTCCCGCTTTGACCGGCGCAATGGCCGCATCGTGGTACCGGGCGGCTTCGATAAGCTGGTGTACGATCCTGGGCAGGACCATGACGCGCTCTGCTGAGTACGATGCAGACGGGGTCCGGCGCGCTCGCGCGCAGGCCGGCCTTGTACCACCCGCCGCCCCGTCGAACGTGCCCCCGGACGACGGCATACGCCGTCGCACAGCCACCAACCCGCCACCACTGTCGTTCTCCCAGGAGCGGCTCTGGATCCTTGCGCAGCTGGATCCCGCCAGTGCGGCCTACAATATCCCGGTCGGCGTTCGCCTTCGCGGGCCGCTGGATACGTCGCGGCTGGAAAGCAGCGTTGACGCGGTGGTGTCGCGGCATGCGGTGTTGCGCAGCGCCTTCAAGAGCGTCGATGGGCGTCCCGTTCAGTTTACGGCGCCGGCGATGCCGCTGCCGACGCCGCTGATCGATCTTCGCGACCTCGCCAGGACGGAGCAGGAGGAGCGTGTCCGCACGCTTGCCCAGGACGAGGCCTGTGCGGTGTTCGACCTGCAGCAGGGCCCGCTCCTGCGCTCTACGCTGCTGCGCCTCGACGCCGAGGAGCACGTCTGGCTGCTGACCATGCATCACATCGTTTCCGACGTGGATTCCTTCGCAATATTCTTCCGTGAAGTCTCGGCGATTTACGCCGCACCCGAGGGTGCAGAACCTTTGCCGGAGCTGGCCATCCAGTACGGTGATTTTGCTGCCTGGCAGCGCGATCATCTCGCGGACGCGCGGCTGCAGAAACAGATCGCCTACTGGAAGCAGATGCTGGGTAGTGAGTTGCCCCTGCTGCAGCTGCCCGCCGACAAGCCCCGCCCGGAGATGCAGACATATGCCGGCTCGACGAACACGTTGCACACCGGCGATGCGCTGGCCGCGCAACTCAAGGCGTTGAGCAGGCGCGAACGTTCTTCGCTGTACATGATCCTGCTCGCGGCATTCAAAGTCTGGCTGCATCGCTATACGCACCAGGACGACATCCTGGTGGGTTCTCCGATCGCAGGCCGCGACCGGTTGGAAACGGAGAATCTGATCGGCTACTTTCAAAACACGTTGGTGTTGCGCACCGACCTTTCGGACGATCCGAGTTTTCGCGAAGTCGTGCAGCGGGTCCGTCAGGTGGCGCTGGACGCTTACGAGAACCAGGAGCTGCCATTCGCGAGACTGGTGGAGGAACTGCAGCCGGCGCGCAACCCCGGTCACAGTCCGCTGTTTCAGACCATGTTCCTGTTTCAGAGCGCGCCGCTGGCCAACGCCTGGCGCACGACCCTGGCGCTGCCCGGCGTGACCCCGATCTCGGAGGTCATCGACAGCCGGACGGCGCGCGTCGATCTGACCCTGGGGGTGGAGGACCTCGGCGACCGGCTCGGCATCATGCTCGAGTACAACGTCGACCTGTTCGAAGACGCAACGGCGGCGTGCATGCTCGACAGTTTCGTCACTTGCCTCGAAAGCATCGCGCGCGATCCGGAGCAGGCCATCTCGCGCCTGTGCATACTCAGCGAGCAGGAGCGTCACAAGCTGCTGGTGCAATGGAACGACACCGCCGTGGCACAATCGGAGCCGGCGCAGACGCTGGATCAGTTGCTCGACGAGGCGGTTGCGGCAACGCCGGATGCGCTGGCGCTGGTGTGTGCCGGCGTGCAGCTGAGCTACCGTGAGCTGCACGCCCGCGCCAACCGCCTGGCTCACTATCTGCGCAACCGCGGCGTCGGTCCCGAAGTGCTGGTGGGCGTGTTCCTGGAACGCTCTGTCGACATGGTCGTCGCGTTGCTGGGTATTCTGAAAGCGGGCGGTGCCTATCTGCCGCTGGACCCGGGCAATCCGGCGCCGCGCCTCGCGTTCATCCTCGCCGATGCGGGTGCGCAATGTGTGTTGACCCAGTCGTCCTTGTCGGAACGGCTCGCGGCCGGCGACGCCACGGTGGTGTGCCTCGACCGTGAGGCCTCCGTGGCCGCCGAGTCGTCGCAGGCGCCTACGCCCGTCGCCACGCCCGACAGTCTCGCTTTTATCATCTACACCTCCGGGTCGACCGGCGAGCCCAAGGGTGTCGCGGTGTCGCATCGCAGCGTGGTGAATTTTCTATGCGCGATGCGCGATGCGCCCGGTCTGACTCCGGATGACGTCCTGCTCGCGGTGACCACGCTGGCTTTCGACATCGCGGCGCTGGAAATCTACCTGCCGCTATGCACCGGCGCGCGCGTCGTGCTGGCGACCGAGGAGACTGCCGCGGACGGCCGGGCGCTGGCCCGCGAGCTCCGCCAGGCACGTGTCAGCGTGATGCAAGCTACCCCCGCGACCTGGCGCCTGCTCCTCGCCGCGGGCTGGGAAGGCCAGCCGGGTCTCACAATGCTGTGCGGCGGGGAAGCCCTGCCCCGCGAGCTGGCCGAAGCGTTGCTGTCCAAGGGCGGGGCATTGTGGAATCTCTACGGGCCGACCGAGACGACCATCTGGTCCACGCGCCAGCGGGTCGAGTCGGCGCCAGGCCCGGTTCCGGTCGGCCGCCCGATCCGGAACACTGAGCTGTACGTGCTGGACGAACACCTGCAGCCCGTGCCTGCCGGCGTCACCGGCGAGCTTTTCATCGGCGGACAAGGGGTGGCGCGCGGCTATCTCAATCGCCCGCGACTCACCGCGGCGAACTTCATCGCCAGTCCGTTTGCCGGCAGCGCGCGCCTGTACCGGACCGGAGATCTGGTGCGCTACGGCAACGATGCCGCCATTCGTTTCCTTGGCCGTGCGGATCACCAGGTGAAGCTGCGCGGCTTTCGCATCGAGCTCGGGGAAATCGAGGCCGTGCTCGGCGCCCACGCCGCGGTGCGCGAAGCCGCGGTGCTCATACGCGCAGCGCAAACGGGCGTCGAACCACACGTGCTCGACGAAACCCTGGTCGCTTACGTGGTACTCAGCGAAGGACATGCGCTCAGTACCAGCGAGTTGCGCAACTACGTGCAGGGGCGGCTGCCCGCTTACATGGTTCCCGCTGCCGTGGTGACGCTCGCCAGCCTGCCGCGTACACCGAACGGCAAGCTCGACCGCAACGCGCTGCCCGAGGCCGGCGGTGTGCGCCCGCAGCTCGAGGAGGACTACGTGGCCCCGGGGAGCGCGCTGGAAAGCGCCTTCGCGGCCATCTGGCAGGAGTTGCTGGCGCTTGACCGGGTGGGTATCTACGACAACTTCTTTGCGCTCGGCGGACACTCCCTGCTGTCAATGCAGGCGGTGGCACGCATGGAGGAGGCGACTGGTGTCGAGATTCATCCGCGCGAGCTGCTGTTTCAGACCCTGGGGCAGCTGGCCGCCGCGTGCGAGGAACGCGAGGCCGCGACGCCGCAGGCGCGGAGTTTCTTCAGTGCCCTCGGCAGGCGGCTGTTCAACAACCGGCGGCAACGCCCGTGACACCGCACTTCTTCGGTCCGCTGGAAACGAGGCTGTTCGGCGTGCGCCATGCGCCGGAGAACGGAGCGTCCACCGGCACGCGGCGGGTGCTGCTCTGTTATCCGCTGGGCCAGGAATACATCCGTATCCACCGGACTTTCCGGCTGCTCGCGGCACGCCTCGCGAAGCAGGGGTTCGAAGTGCTGCGCTTCGACTACTTCGCCACCGGCGACTCCGCGGGCGACAGCCGCCAGGCGAGCCTGGCGCAGTGGCTGGAGGACATCCGCTCGGCCATTCGGGAGCTGGACAACGGATCCGGCAACGCCGCCTATCATCTGGTCGGCCTGCGCCTGGGCGCGAGCCTGGCAGCGCTGGCCGCCGCCGCACGCAACGACGTTCAGAGCGTGGTGCTGTGGGAACCCGTCGTCGACGGTGGTGCTTACCTCGCGCGGCACGGTGTCGGCACGGACGTCACCCCGGTCTCCCTGTCCTCGCCGACGGCGGGTGGACCGGCCGATTGTCCCGAGGTCGCCGGGTTTCCGCTGGGCGATACCCTGGGCTGCGATCTCGAGCAACTCGACCTGCTCACCCTGAATCGCGCGCCGGCGGCGCGGGTGTGCATTATCGAAGACCCCGGCGGTGCGCAGGGTGCGCAGCTTTGCGATCACTGGCGCAGCGCGGGCACCGTGCTGGACCATCAGCGGATCGCGGGCTCGCAGGTCTGGGACGATCCGGTGGAGTTCGGTCAGGGCCACATCCCCTATCCGGTGCTGAGCTGCATCGAAAACTGGCTCGCCAATGCCTGAGCCACGCGAGGAAGTCGCTGTGTTCGGGCAGGGCGGGACCCTGGTCGGGATACTCACCGACCCGCCGCGGCCGACCGGCGTCGGCGACCGCCCGGCGGTGGTGCTCCTGAACGCCGGCTTCATCCACCGCGTCGGACCCTACCGGCTGAACGTGAACCTCGCGCGCAGCCTCGCCGCGGCGCAGTTCCCGGTGCTGCGTTTCGATCTTTCCGGCATTGGCGACAGCCGTCTGCGGCGCGACAACCTGCCGATCCAGAAGAGCGCAGTGCTCGAGGCACAGGAAGCCATGGCGTTCCTCACGGCGGCCCGGGGTGCTACCCGGTTCGTGCTCATCGGCCTGTGCAGCGGCGCCGAGAACGCACTGCGCGTGGCGCGTCTCGACAAGCGGGTGATCGGTGCGGTGGCTCTCAACTACCAGGGCGACCCCACCGACCAGGTCATCAAGGATCGCTACCACGCAGACTACTACCGCCGCGCGATGTTCGATCCGCGCCGCTGGCTGCGGGCGGCGCGCGGCGAGTCCGAGTACGGCAGCATCGTGCGTCTGCTCGGGGTGCGCCTGTGGAGCGGTCTGTCCGGCAAAGCGAGGCGTTCGCCCAGGGCCGCAGAAATCGGCGCAAGCCTGCGCGAGCTGTCGGTGCGCGGCGTGCGTGTGTGCCTGCTGTTCAACGAGGGCGACCCCGGCCTGGACTATCTCAACTTCTATCTGGCGAAAGACATAGACCGGCTCAAGGCAGCCGGCGGCTTCGACGTGCAGGTCGTGCCCCGGGCGAACCACATGTTCGGCCCGCTGCGCGCGCAGGAGCACGTCATCGGCACTATCGAAACCTGGCTGCAACAGACACCGGCCGGGCAGCGGGCAACCACTGACCGGCAAGGGAAACACTGATGAAACTGCTGCTTTTTCTGCTCGGCTCTTCACGCAAGATGGTGTTTCTGATCACTCTGGCAGGCCTGCTCGGTGGAGTGTTCAGCACCGCGCTCATCGCGCTCATCAACCGCGCGCTGAGCGCCGCCGAACCGATGTCGAGCGCCTTCATCGCCGGGTTCGCGGCGATCGTCGTCGCGCGCCCGCTCATCAACGCCAGCGCGCAACTGCTCATCGTGCGCTTTTCGCAGCAGGTGATTGCCGAGCTGCGCATCAATCTGAGCCGCCGCATTCTGATGGCGCCCCTGCGTCACCTCGAGAGCGCCGGCGCGGCGAACCTGATGGGCGTGCTCATTCACGACGTGCAGGCAATCACCAACGGACTGGTCAATCTCCCCGGGGTGGCGGTCAACGTGGCCATCGTGCTCGGCTGCGCCGGCTACCTCGCATGGCTGTCGTTGGATGCGTTCGTTGCCCTGCTCGGCGTGATCGCTCTCGGCGTGCTGGGTTATCGGTTGCTCACCGCGCACGCCTACCGCGTGTTCAAGCACGTGCGCGATGACGAGGCGAAGCTGTTCGAGCATTTTCGTGCCCTGACCGAGGGCACCAAGGAACTGAAGCTGCACCGCGAGCGCCGCGAGGGGCTGTTCGATGAGAACCTGCAGCCGACCGTGGATTCCGCGCGCCGTTACGGCGTTACCGCCTCGGGCAGCTACGTCCTCGCCAACAACCTGGTTCAGCTGCTGTTTTACGTGCTGATCGGGTTGGCTTTGTTTGCCTTTCCGAGGTTTCAGGACGTTGCCCCGCACGTGGTGACCGGCTACGTGATCGGTCTGCTGTACCTGATCCGGCCACTCGAGGTGGTGATGGATACGCTGCCGCACTTCGCCCGCACGATGGCCGCGCTGCACAAGACCGAGGAGCTCAATCTGTCACTGGCGAGCGTGCAGGGCGACACCAGCGCTCGCATGCCGGCGTGTCCGCCCGGCGCGGCGGACCGGGTCGAGCTGGCCGACGTCAACTACACCTACCGCAGCGAAAACTCCCAGCACGACTTCACCCTGGGTCCGATCCACCTGAGCTTCGAGCCCGGCGAGCTGGTGTTCGTGACCGGCGGCAACGGCAGCGGCAAATCCACGCTCGCCAAGCTGGTCACCGGCTTGTATCCCCCGGACAGCGGCGAGATCCGTGTCAACGGCACGCGCGTCACGGAGGCCACCCGCGACGACTACCGCCAGCGCTTCGCGGCCGTGTTCTCGGACTTCTATCTTTTCGATAGCCTGCTCGGCGCCAGGGGCAGCGATCTGGATGCGCGCGCGCTGGCGTACCTGAAACAGCTCGAGCTCGATGACAAGGTCGATATTCGCGACGGCGTTTTCTCCACCACCCGGCTCTCGCAGGGACAGCGCAAACGCCTCGCGCTGCTCACCGCCTACCTGGAGGACCGGCCGTTCTACCTGTTCGACGAGTGGGCGGCGGATCAGGATCCCGAGTTCCGCGAGGTGTTCTACTCGACCCTGCTGCCGGAGTTGAAGTCACGCAACAAGACCGTCGTCGTCATCAGCCACGACGATCGCTACTACCACGTCGCCGACCGCGTAGTGCGGCTGGATTACGGCCAGCTGGTTGCGGCCTGAGCATGGAGCGCAACGAATCCGCAATGGCCAGGGCAAACATCGAAACGATAGCGCCGCTGTCCTCCCTGCAGGAAGGCATTCTGTTTCACTGTCTGGCCGAGCCGGGCAGCAGCGTCTATCTGCAGCAGCTGAGCTTCAC
>JAHELT010000184.1 GCA_024644045.1 Chromatiales bacterium
CGACGTGAATCACGCCGAGGAGTTGATCGCACTGGCCGACGAGCACAAGCGTATCCTGATGGTCGGACATCTGCTCGAGTATCATCCGGTCGTCAATCATCTGCGCGGTCTGGTGCATGGCGGAGAGCTCGGTAATGTGCACTATATTTACTGCCAGCGCTTGAATCTGGGCACCGTTCGGGAGGATGAGAACGCGCTGTGGAACTTCGCCCCGCACGATATCTCGGTGATCCTGTATCTGCTCGGCAAAGAGCCCACCGACGTGTCCGCGCGCGGCCAGAGTTACCTGCAGCAGGGCATCGAAGACGTGGTGTTCCTGACCATGAACTTCAATGACGAGTCGATGGCGCACGTGCACGTGAGCTGGCTGGACCCGCACAAGAGCCGTAAGATCACGGTGGTGGGCAACCGCAAGATGGCGGTGTTCGACGATCTCGAAACCAGTGAAAAGCTGCGCCTCTACGACAAGGGGGCGCAGATCAACACGGACTACAACACCTACGCCGAATACGTGGCTTTGCGCTTCGGTGATATCACCGTGCCGTACATCAAAATGGAGGAACCGCTGCGCGCCGAATGCCGGCACTTCCTGGACTGCATTCGCGACCGCCGTCAGCCGGTAAGTGACGGCCGGGACGGACTGCGCGTCATCAAGGTGCTGGAAGCCGCGCAGCAGTCGCTGAAGAACAACGGCGTGCCGGTGGCCATCGGACGGAACATAGAACATGCGTAAACTCGCCAGCCTGTCGCTCGACCTGGACAACAAATGGTCGTATATGAAGACCCACGGCGACGCTGGCTGGGAGAGCTTCCCGTCCTATCTTGATCTGGCGGTGCCGAGAATTCTCGAGTTTCTCGACGCGCACGCCTTGAAGATTTCGTTTTTCGTGGTGGGACAGGACGCCGAGCTCGAGGCTAACCACGGTGCGCTCAGGTCCATCGCGGATGCCGGCCACGAGATCGGCAATCACAGCTTCAACCACGAGCCGTGGCTGCACCTCTACGACAAGCAGAAGCTGCACGCCGAGCTGGAGAAGGCCGAGCAGTCGATCGTACGCGCCACCGGTCAGACGCCGGTTGGCTTTCGGGGGCCGGGATTCAGCCTGTCGGAAGGCACGCTCGAGGTGCTGGTCGAACGCGGCTACCAGTACGATGCGACGGTGTTTCCGAACCTGCTGAACCCGCTGGCCCGCGCCTACTTTTTCGCGACCAGTAATCTGAGCGCCGAGGAGAAGGAACAGCGTAAAGCGCTGTTCGGTACCTGGAAGGACGCGCTGCGGTCGGTCAAGCCGTTCCGCTGGCAGACCCCCGGTCGTTCATTGCTGGAGATTCCCGTCACGACCATGCCGGTGTTCAAGACCCCGGTGCACCTGAGCTACGTGCTGTTCCTCAGCAAGTACTCCCGAACGCTGGCCATGCTCTACTTCCGTATGGCAATAACCATGTGCCGGCTGACGGGGACAGAGCCATCGGTGCTGCTGCACCCGCTCGATTTTCTGGGCCGCGGCGATGCGGACGAATTACGGTTCTTTCCGGCGATGGACATTGCCAGCGATAAAAAGATCCGGCTTGTCGGCGACTGCGTAAGGCTGCTGGCAAAGCACTTCGACGTGGTGACGATGCGTGAACATGCTGCGCGAATCGAGGAGCGGGCCCGCACACCGGTGGTGGAGCCACGATTTTCCGTATAGCGTTTCGGTGAACTGGAGATGCGCATGAAAGATCAGCTGATCGAGATAATCCTGGAAGTCGCGAGCGACCTGCAGGCGGAAGAGGAGATCGAAGTCGACGAGGCGCTGCAGGTCGACACGCCGCTGTTTGGTGAGGGCGGGTTGCTCGACTCGATGGGGCTGGTGCCGCTGGCGATCGCCGTCGAGCAGGCGATCGAGGAGCGGCTCGATGCCCATGTCAGTCTGGCCGACGAGAAGGCACTGTCGCAGGCCAACAGCCCCTACCGGTCGATCGGCAGCCTGGCGGAGTATGCGGCCAACGAGCTGACCTCGCGGGTGGATGGGTAAGCCCGTCACCCTGATCACCGGTACCCGCAAGGGTATCGGTAAGTATCTGGCGCATCACTACGCCGAGCGCGGTCATGCGGTCGTCGGTTGCAGCCGGCGCGAGCCCGACTGGAGGCTGGACGGCTATGTGCATCACGCGCTGGACGTGACCGACGAACCCGCCGTCAAGCGGCTGTTCAGCGAGGTTCGAAAGACGCACGGCCGGCTCGATAACCTGATCAACAATGCCGGCATCGCTTCCATGAATCACAGCCTGCTGACGCCGATCAGCACCCTCGACAAGATTCTTGCTACCAACGTGGTGGGCACATTCCTGTTCTGCCGGGAAGCGGCCAAGCTGATGAAGAAGGCGGGCTACGGCCGTATCGTGAACTTCACCACGGTAGCCGTGCCCCTGAAGCTCGCTGGAGAGGCGGCGTATGTCGCCTCCAAGTCCGCGGTGCAGACGCTCACCGAGGTGCTGGCGCAGGAGTACGCCGACTTCGGGATCACGGTCAACGCCGTCGGCCCGACGCCCGTGGACACCGATCTGATCCGCGCAGTGCCGGAGGACAAGATCGACGACCTGGTCCAGCGTCAGGCCATCCGGCGGCGCGGCAACTACGCCGATGTCGCCAACGTGGTCGATTTCTACCTGCGCGAGGAAAGCGATTTCATCACCGGGCAGAAGCTGTTCCTGGGAGGAGTCTGATGCACGTCGATTTTCTGCTGGAAGTCTTCGAGCGCAACGCGCAGCGCAGCGCGCTCGTCTGGCGCGGCCGCAGCTTTGAGTACGGGTGGCTGCTGGACGCTTACCGGTCGTGGCAGGAGCGCCTTACGGAGGAGCAGCTGCCGTCCGGCTCGGTGGTGAGCGTGGAGGCCGATTTCTCACCGCAGGTTGTGGCGCTGATGCTCGCACTGATCGAACGTAATTGTGTGATCGTGCCGCTTACCTCGTCCGTCGAGCAGCACAAGCCGGAGTTCCGGGAGATCGCGCAGGTCGAGATCAGCATCGAGATCGACGCGCAGGACAATGCCACGCTGAACAGCACGCGAATCAGTGTCGATCACGAGATACTGCGTTCGCTGAAACAGCGCAACCGGCCGGGCCTGGTGCTGTTTTCGTCGGGTTCGACCGGCAAGAGCAAGGCCTCGGTTCACGACTTCGTGCCGCTGCTGGAAAAGTTCAAGGTGCCGCGCAACTGTTTCCGCACCATCACCTTCCTGCTGTTCGA
Source organism: Chromatiales bacterium (assembly GCA_024644045.1). GTDB lineage: Bacteria > Pseudomonadota > Gammaproteobacteria > JAHELT01 > JAHELT01 > JAHELT01. Next base: position 3,233 of record JAHELT010000184.1, read on the forward strand.
TCACATCGGCGGCATCAACACGTTGCTCTATAACCTGTCAAACGGGGGGTGCATCGTCACCATCCAGGACCGCAGGCCGGAAACGGTGTGCGCGGCCATCGAAGAGCATGCGGTCGAGCTGTTGCCCACGTCGCCGACGTTTCTCAATCTGCTGCTGGTGAGCGAGGCCTACAAGAACCACGATCTGTCGAGCTTGAAGCTCGTCACCTACGGCACCGAGGTGATGCCGGAAAGTACGCTGCGGCGCTTCCACGCCCTGTTTCCGGAAATCCGTCTGCTGCAGACCTACGGGCTCTCCGAGCTCGGCATCATGCGCTCCAAATCCCGCGCGTCGGATTCGCTGTGGGTGAAAATCGGCGGCGAAGGGTTCGAGACGCGGGTGGTCGACGGGCTGCTGGAGATCAGGGCGCAGTCGGCCATGCTCGGCTACCTGAACGCGGAAAGCCCGTTCACGCAGGACGGCTGGTTCAAGACCGGTGACATGGTCGAAGTCGACGGCGAGTACATGAAGATTCTGGGCCGCGAGTCGGAAATCATCAATGTCGGCGGCGAGAAAGTGTATCCCGCCGAAGTGGAAAGCGTGCTGCAGACCATGGACGGGGTGGAGGACGTGGCGGTGAGCGCCGAAGCCAACCCGATCTCCGGGCAGATCGTGAAAGCGCGCGTCAACCTGACGCACGAGGAATCGCTCACCGCGTTTCGAAAGCGCATGCGTGAGTTCTGTAAGGGCAAGCTGTCCCGCTATAAGATTCCGCAGAAGGTGCAGATTGTGGAAACGAGCCTGCACGGTGAGCGTTTCAAGAAGATGCGCCGCGCTTGAGTTGCTGTCCGCCGGTGAGCCGGGATGCGCCATACTGACCGAATCTCCAGCGAAAACTACACCGACGTCGAGTACCATCAGTTCTCGCAATCCAGCGGGCTGCGGCTCGCGATGGCGCTCGCCGGTGCGCTGAGCTGGCCGGTGGTGATTCCGCTGGCATTGCTGTCGCGGCTCTCCGACTTCGTGTTCGTTACCTGCTCACAGCTGCTCGCGTTTGCCCCGTACGCGATCGGCAGCATACTGCGCTACGAGTTCTACCGGTTCTCGCTGCGGCGCTGCGGGCGCAACGTAATGATCGGTTTCGGCACGGTTTTCATCTACCGCGACATCGAGATCGGCGACAACGTGCTGATCGGTATGTACAACGTCGTGCATCACTGTGATTTCGGGTCCTACGTGCTCACCGCCGAAGGCTGCCGTTTCCTGAGCGGGTCTAAGTACCACAACTTCGAACGCGTGGACGTGCCAATGGCGTTACAAGGCGGACAGATCAAGCGCATCGTGATCGGGGACGACTGCTGGATCGGCGCCAACGCGGTGATCATGGAAGGCCTCGGGCAAGGAAGCGTGATCGGTGCGGGCTCGGTCGTTACGGCACCGGTCGAACCCTACAGCATCGTCGCCGGGGTACCCGCAAAGCTGATCCGCATGCGCCAATGAGCCGATTTTTGCCCATGGTACTCATCCTGCTCTGTGCGGTCACGCCGGCACGGCCGGCGTCGGGTGCGCCCGAAGTCCCGGTGTTGTTCGTGCACGGATCGGGACTTGACTCCAGCACCTGGGAGACGATGCAAAGCGCGTTACGCGCGGCGGGCTACCCTCGCGACTGGTTGCATGCAATCGATATGCGTCCGCCCGACGGCGACAACGTGCGGTCGGCGGAAAAGTTCATCGCTCCGGCGGTGGAAGTGCTGTTGAACGCAGCACGGCAGCGAGCGGACCATCCGCCCGTCACTCGGGTCGACATCGTGGCGCACAGCATGGGTGCGGTGAGCGCGCGATGGTTCGCCGCCCGGATGCATCCCGAGAAGGTGCGCACGCTGATCACTTTGGCGGGCGCCAATCACGGCACGGACGCGCTGTGCGGCGCCACGGGGAGCGGTGACCGGCAAATGTGTCCCGCCTTCGGAGGCGACTCGGTGCAGCGCGATCTGAACGGCACGCCCGATGCCCCGCTGGACGAAACCCCCTACGGGCTCGGCGCCGACCCGTCTCACGTGCCGCGCATCGAGCCGGACGCCGCTCGCGGGATACTGTATCTGACACTGCGCATCGAGCCGGACAGGTGGATCGTGCCGGCGCGCAGCGCATTGCTGACCGGCGCGGGCGGAGCAGGGTCGGCGCACACGCACCGGTACTTCAGGGAGACGAGCCCCGGGAACTGGCTGTTCCTGGGTGGCGTCGATCACGATACGCTGCCCATGGACGGTGCGGTGATTGACTGGGTGGCCAGAGTGCTGATGCAATGACCGGTACACCCCCGGACTACCGCCTCGAGCCGTTCGGGCTGCAGGCGGATGAGGCTCCCTCGCGGGACCTCGCCGAGCTGCACGGTTCTCTGATGGCGCACAGCCCGGTGGTGTTGCTGGGTCCGCGCTTCATGGAGCGTTTCTACTACCGCCTGTTGCCGCGCATGCATCTGATGGTGGGTGCGGTCGCCTACGTCGACGGTGAGCCCGCCGGGTTCATCGCCGCGACACGCGACTCCGACGGGTTCATGGGCGAGGCGGTGCGCCGGCACTGGGCGTATCTGCTGTGGGTGCTGGGGAGCTCTGTGCTGATGCAGCCCACGCGCCTCGGCGCGCTCTGGGAGGCGCTGCAGATCATGCGTAACAGAGGTACCGACGTGCGCGGCGAAGCCGCCGGGGAGCTTCTGTCTTTCGGCGTGCTGCCGCGGTTCCGGGCGTCGAAATTCGTGCGCCGCACCGGATTGAAGATCTCGCAGGACCTGATGGCCAGCGCGCTGCGGCAGCTTGGCGCTCAGCAGGTCACCGTGATTCGTTCGCTCGTCGATCAGGACAATCTCGACGTCAAACTCATGTACCGAAGCCTGGGCTGGGAGCTGTCGGCGAGCGATGTACCGGGCTGGCGCACGCCGCAGGTGGAGTTCACCTGGCGTGCGGGATAGGGGGCTGCCTCCGGTTCTCAGGGTACGCGAGCCAGCAGTATGCTCGTGGGCAGCGTACCCGCGGTGAGCTGCCGGAAGGGCAGGTAGTTGCCGGTCTCGAAACGGACGATGACCTGGTAGCCGAGTTCGCCGTTGAGCAGCCGCGTATAGAAGTCGATGACGTCAGGGCGTATCGTCCGGGCGGGATCCCCCGTCACGCCGAGATTCTCGAGCACCAGCACATAGTCCGGGTCGCGTTCGGCGAGGCGCGCCGGGGTGAGGTCTTCGGGAACGCTGTCATAGGTTACCGCATCGAAGGCGTTGCCCACCACGTTCACACGGTAGGCGTCGCCGATGTGGGGCAGGTAACGTTGCTGCACCTGCGTCTCGATGCTGCTGCCGTTCGGCACATTCGCGCGTATCCACCGGGCCATGGCGATACGGCTGTCGGTCACCAGCGTGAAGCTCAGGTGTGCGCTCAGCAGGAGCTGCGAGGCGAACGCGAGGAATGCCATGGAATAACCGAGTGATGCGCTGGCAGTCACTGCCTGTGCGATCGCGTAGCCCGCAAACGGCATCATCAGGATGACCGGCCCCAGCAGGTAGCGCGGCAGCACGACCCCGGCCGTGCCGAGCACGAAAACGTAGTAGCTCAGGGACAGCAGCACCAGCAGGCACACCGGCACATAGCGCCGCTCCGACAGGACGAGCAGCACACCGGCAACCACCAGCAGCACGGTGACCGGTCCCATCATCTGCAGACTGATCTCGATCGCATTGACGAGCAGCTGCAGTTGCGCATTCAGAAACAGAACATCGCCACCCTCGAGATGCGTTGCATAGAACGTGCGCGCGAAATCGATGTGCCGGAGAAAGCCCTCGAGGCCACCGAACAGCAGGTTGTTGGCCAGCGCGAAACTGAACGCGCCGGTGACGGCTGTCAGCAGGATGGGTTTGCTCACCGCGCTGCGCATCAGGATCGAAGGACCTGGGATCGAGGCTCTGCCGCGTGCATGCAGATAGATCAGCAGCAGCGGCGTGACGACGAAAAATCCGTAGGCCTGATCTTTGCTCGCCACGGCGAACGCCGCGAAAGCGGCGAACGCGAGGTAGTTGCGCAGTTTGCCGCCGTCGGCGATGAGCACGATCTGCCAGACCGCCAGCAGCGTCCAGAAGAGATAAGGTACGTCGAGGTTCGAGGTCTTTGCGTAGTAGGCCAGCGGCGCGATCAGCGCCGTCAGCAGCGCGCTCCAGAGGGCCGCCTGGCGGGAGAACAACCGGCGGGTGATCTCGAACACGGCGATCACGATGCCCAGCGCCATGAGCAGACTGACCCCGCGTGCAATCAGCGTGAGTGTCCGGAAGAACCGCGCAGGTTCGACGGCACCGTAGGGGTACTCGGACCCCGGGTCGACCAGTCCGCCCATCAGGTACTGGTAGGCCACGTAGGGAGCGTAGGCGATATCCAGCACGACGAAATGAAACAGCGGGTATACCACCGGCTCGGTGCCCTCACGGGTGAAGCGGTAGTACGCCTCGGTCAGCGGTGCGACCGGCGCGATCGTGTCTATCTGCCAGGTGGACATAGTGTCCGGCGAGATCGCCTGCGGCGCGCCCCAGGTGAAGGCCAGCGAGAAATTGGCGCAGGCGATCAGCAGCACCGCGAGCAGCGGGAAGCCGGCGGCGTGCCTGAGCCAGTGACCGAATTGTCTGACCGATGCCACTCAGGTGCGCTCGTTCGGGGTCGCCGGCGTCGCGACAGACGCGGAGGGCGCACCGGCTTCGGCCTGCGCGCGCACGTCTCGAAACGTGTAACCCATTTGATGCAGGTAGTACAGGCCGACGAAGAATACCGAGAAGTAAGCGAGCGCGTGGTAAAAGACCGAGGCAGCGAATGCGGTTGCTTCGGGGATCTGATACTGCGTCAGGGCCAGGGTGAAGGCGAACTGAATGGTGCCGACGTAGCCTGGGCTGGTCGGCAGCGAAACGCCCACCACGGTGAAGGCCAGGACCAGCAGTGCCGCCGACACCGGCGCGCTCACACCGAACGCGGCGAGGCTGATCCAGATACACAGCCACATGCAAGCCCACTGGGCAACAGAGCCGAGCAGGGTCTTGAGCAGCAGGTCGGCGTGGTTCAACGCATGCAATCCGCGCGCGCCGCGGCTGAGGCTGTCCAGCAGTTTCCCTTCGAGCGACACCGGAAGCCGAGCGGTCAGGGGGCGTGCGAACGCGATGCACCGCTCGCTCCAACGCGCAAACACCAGCACGCCGCCCGCCAGCACGACCGTCAGAGCGGTCACGAAATAGCCCGCGCGCAGCATTGCCTCGGATGCCTCGGCACCCAGCAGCAGCGCCAGCCCCAGCACCAGCAGCACGGTGAGAAAATCGAACACTCGCTCGAGCACCACGCTGGCGAGCACCTCGGAGTAGCCCAGCCCCAGTATCTGCGCGCCGGCCACCACGCGCACGATCTCGCCCAGCTGCGCCGGCAGCACCAGGTTCGCGGAGTAGCCGATCATGATCGGTGGAAACACGCGCGCAGTGCCGGTTGCGGTCAACGGCGCCAGCAGAATGCGCCAGCGTATGGCTTTCAGCCAGTAGAATCCGAACAGCGCGGCGAGAAAGGGCGCGATCCACAGCAGGTCTGCAGATGCAAAGGCCGCAATCAATGCTGGGCCGTCGGTGTTGCGCAGCGCCAGCCACAGGAACAAGGCGCCTACGGCGATGCCGACATAGAAAACGCGCTTGTTCTTACTCACCGACGGATCCGTGGCTGCATCGTTGCAGCGTAGCAATTTGCTTGCCGAGTCTGATTGCGCTCACGAGCTGAAGATGGTTCCACCGCTCGGGTGAGGCTATACTTCCTCCATTCGCTTCCCACTGAGTTTCGAATGTCGGATTTCTTTCCAATCCAGGCGCGCGTCGCTGTGGCGTTGCTGGCGTGTTCTGCCCTCACTTTGCTTTCGATGCCCGCGTTTGCGAGCACCTCTTTGCGGTTCTTCGGCAACGGCGTGGGCGGCATCGACCGGGTACTGATTCCCATCGACGCGCCCGAGGTGCCCGCGGATATCGGCGCCACCGATTTCACCATCG
>JAHELT010000185.1:0-6375 GCA_024644045.1 Chromatiales bacterium
CAGCGCACTCAGTGCGCCTTGCCCTGAGAAAAACGGCCGCCGGCGATCGGCATTCGCATAGCGTTAACAGGCCCTAGCCCGCTACGGGGATGCGGCCGGTTGCGTGCTCCGCATGCCGGCCCGCAGGCCCCGGCCGCGCGGGCATACAACAACTGAAGTGCCGACGGCTCTGGCCGGCCGTCGGTTTGTTGGCGAGAACAGAGGCGAACTCAATGAATTGCAACCATTGTCAGACTTCCATGGAACTCGTGCGGGAAGAATCCTCCGATCGCAGCGTGGTGCGCTGGCACCGCTGCCCGGTATGCGGCAGCGCCCACATGCTCTCAGAACCGAGCGCTGCGTTGCCGCGGCTGGGATTCTTCGACCGTCAGGCGCCGGAGTTCCGCGCCGCGTTCTCCACCTACGGTAGCGCCTACTCGGGCCCCGAGCGCCGCGCCGTCCGGCGCAGCCCGCTGCGCTAGACGGTGCACGCCCCGCCGGTATTGGGCCATCGCCAACACCGACTGTCAGATTATGCAGATTCCTGCACACGGGCCGCACCGGTTACGGCAGCAGTTGCGCTCCTCGGACCGGCTGCTGCTGCTCCCCGCCCTGATTGTGCTGGTCGTCGGCGTCGCGCTTGCTCTGCTCGCGGCCTGACCCCCCCGAAAACGGCGTCCGGGGGCCGTTCTTTCGTCATATTTGCAACGCAGTTCGCATTTATGGATGAATTCTTTTCCCGGTTCCGGCCTCTAAATTGCATCGATCACGTTGCAAGAGCTTTCGGCCGAACAGAGAGACGACATGAGTCTAACAACCACGGCAACGCAACCCATGCTTAGCGCGTTCACCAAACAGGACCTGGACGACGAGAATCTGGCCTACAGCGGCACGCTCGGCGTCAGCACCAACAACGCCTCGCGCAACTTCCTGCCCGCCTTCCAGGACGCGGTCACCGGCGAGACGCATCTGTCCATGAACAACGACGGCACGCCCGCCATGGTCCACCTGCTGGACGGCCTGCCGACTGACTGGGTGCTCGCGAAGGACAACGACGGGCGCGTAGTCGCCGTAAAGGACTCCGTCATGGCCGGCTTTGTGCGCGACGGACGGTTTTTCACCCGCGCCGAACTCGCCGCCAAAACCCTGGATTCCTGAGCCTGAGAGATCAAGGGGTCGGATCCCGGACATCCGTTTCAACGTCGCGACGCGCAATAGCGAACGTCGCCGACCGTGCTTACCGGCAGCACCTGAATTCCCCCTCAGCCATCACCTGTTCCGCGTCCGTCCGACGCCTCAACGCCGGCACCCCGTATCGTCCAGTAGCTGTCCATGCAAAGCGACACGCGCGTGCGTCGCGTATTCGGGCAGCGGCCGGGCCGGTGCCGAAAGAATGACGGAAATATAATCAGGTCACCTGGCTGAGGGGTGAACTCGATCGACGGCGGCATGAAAATGTTATCCATCAACGGGTTCAGGAACTGCAGGTTGCCCTCATCACCGGTGGCGGTGGAAACGTAGTAGCATCCGCTCAAGGTCGCGGGCAGGTGGTCATGCCACGGGCTTTCCTCCTCGAACTGCTCCCTGGTCTGGACGTTCGCCCAACCCACCGTGAGCGTGTTGACCCACGCCTGGTTTGTCGGCAGCTCTACCCGTGTCCGCTCCAATATACCTTTGCAGGCTACCGTGAAGCCTGATGCCAGCAGTTCATGAAAGTAACGTTTCCCGTAGGCACCTGGCAGGAGCAAATCGGTACGCGTTTGATAGCCGTAGCCATTCTCGTGTGCCTTCAGTTGACCAGAGCGGATCAACCCTTCGAACAACTCGACAATTTCGTCGTGGTACTGTGAGAACCCCGGAAGCGTAACCTGGTAGATCGGCAGGTTGAACAAAGGGTGTTCCGTTATTTGCATCTTCATGGTGGCCACCTCTGTCGTCCAACACGCGCCTTCGGTCTGGGAATGCATTGCCCGCCGTAAGCGGCAGACTCCACATCGACGACATGCTGCAAGGGGTGGAGGAAGACGCCATTCTCGGGGGATGTGCAGTATGTTGCAGCACAAGCCCGTGCATGTAAACACGGATCAGACACCCGTGTCGTTTCTCAGGTCTGGCAGACGGGAACTTCAACACGGACCGGAACAGGGGCTGATCGATCGACGACGCACGGACTTCCTGGTCGCTGACCCGCGTTGGATCATTCCCGAACCCCGCTGGACGCAACCGGTCGCTCTCAGGGCGGCCCGTTCAACGGCCGGGCTAAAGCTATTAACAGCCTCGCCGATAGCCTGGCAGGTCAAGCGGGAATCCTTACCATGCGCGCAATAGCCACACTACTGACGTTTGCGCTGCTCGGGCTGTCGCCTGTCGCGGCGAAAGATTTCGACGGCGAATTCGCCGTGTTCAGCGTGGGCGGCAAGAGCTGCGCGGAGTACCTCGACGCCCGGCGTACGGGCGGGCGGGCGCAGCACGATTTCACGACCTGGGTTCAAGGCTATCTGTCGGCGTTCAACCTGATCGTCCCCAACACCTACGATATCCTCGGCACGCGCGATTTCGACAATGCGGTGCAGTGGCTGGATCAGCACTGCCTCGAGAATCGCGAAACGCCGTTCGTCAACGCCACCGCACAGCTCACCATCAACCTGTTTCCGGCGCGCAAGAACATGGCACCGGGCAAAGACAACCGGGCGAAGTGGGCGGGCGAAGGCGAGTCCGCCAACACCACCACCGGCGGCAGCCAGTAACCCCCGCAACGCGAGCAACGGTGCGCGCCGAGTTCGAAGTCAGTCTGCCGCGCGACCGTCTGCTGCGCCACTACCGGGGTAACGCCACCAGCATCGTCGTCACCACAACAAGCGGCACGACGCTGCAACTCCCGGCCGTCGCCTTTCGGCAGTTCGTGACCGACGCGGGGCTGTACGGGCACTTCCTTGTCGAATACTCCGATCGGCACCGCTTGAAATCGCTGACCCGGTTGTAACGCCGCCACGCCGCGCTGCGCGCGGATCCCCTCATCCAAACCCTTCTTCCCGGGGAGAAGGGTTCTTACTCCCCTCTCCCTCGGGGAGAAGGGGCCGGGGGTGAGGGCTAACTCCCCTCTCCCTCGGGGAGAGGGGCCGGGGGTGAGGGGTCTTGAGGACGAGATCCGGCGACCGCCCCGATACGTTCAGGCGGGAAAGCTCACGACCACCCTTGCGCCGCCGGGCGGCGAACGCGTGAGGCTGACCGTGCCGCCGTAGGCGGCGGCGATTTCCGCGACCATTGCCAGCCCCAGGCCCTGACCCGCGGTGCGTGCATCGGCCCGAACCCCGCGTTGCAGCAGGGCCTGGGTCTGCTCGGGGAACCCGGGGCCGTCGTCATCGACGATGATGCTGGTCGCCTCGCTCCCCGCCTCGACGAGGACGGCGACCCGCGAGCTGCAGTGGCGGGCCGCATTCTCGAGCAGGTTACCGAGCAACTCCATCAGATCTTCCTGCTCGGCCCGCACGCAGCTGTCATCATCCGGAACCTCGAAAGCGATCGGCTTGTCACGGTGCACTTTCTGCAATGCAGCCGACAGCTTTGCGACGACCGGCGCCACCGCCACCGGTTTACGCAGCGCCCGCGCGCCTGCGGCCGCTGCCTTGCTCAGCTGGTAACGCACGATCCCGTCCATGCGCGAGATCTGCTCATCGGCGCGCTGCCGCGACTCGCCGTCGAGACGCGCTGCGTCCAGATAGACGCGCAGCGCGGCCAGCGGTGTCTTGAGGCTGTGCGCGAGATCGTCCAGGGCGTTGCGATAACGGGATCTTTGCCTGGCCTCGTGGGCGATCAGACCGTTCAGGCCGTCGACCACGCTGCGCAGCTCGCTGGGATAGTCGCCGGCGATGGCTTCGCGCTCACCGGTTTCGATTTCCTTCACCTGCCGCACCACTTCGCGCAGCGGCCCCAGCCCCCAGCGCAGGACCGCCAGCTGCACGGCCATCAGCAGGCCCGCCGATACGACCAGCCACAGCCACAGGGTCTGCTGAAAGCCACCCTGGCGGCTTTCGAACCGCTCGGCGTCATGCAACACCAGGATCGCGTACTCGGAGGCTCCGGTGCTGGTGGCCTCGCCGGCCCAACGCACCGTGAACAGCAGCGACATCAGCGGCCGCGGCGTACGCAGATACGCGAACTGCCAGTCACCGACCTCAGGCAGCCCCGCCGTCAGACCGGCGGGCACATCTTCCAGAAACGACGGGGAGCGCCAGCGTTCCGTGCCCTTGTCATCCACCAGCACGGCGTAGAGTCCGGAATCCGGGGTCTGCAGACGCGGCTCCGGGAGCTCTTCCGGATTGACCACGACACCGCCGGGCCCGACGTCCATGGCCCCCAGAACGCCGTACACCAGACCCTGCAGGCGATCCTCCTCCGCGCTGAGGCTGCGCTCGTAGACCGCACGTTCCAGCGCCAGGCCGGTCAGCCCGACGAACACCGCCAGCAGCAGCAGGCCCGCGAGGAGCAGACGGATCTTGAGCGAGTTCACCGCGTACGGCCCGCAGGCGCGCGCCCTGTCAGCATCTCAAAGCGCCTCCGCTGCATTGACGCCGGGGGGTCCGTTGAGAATCCAGTGGCGATTCACGCCTGGCGCGGCAACGTAAGCCGGTACCCGCGTCCGCGCAGTGTCTCAATGGGTCGCAACGTCGAGTCGGGATCCAGCTTGGTGCGCAGGCGGCGGATGAACACCTCGATGACGTTGCTGTCGCGATCGGCATCGTCCGGATAAAGATGCTCCGTGAGCTGCGCTTTGGACACCACGTCGCCCGCGTGTACCATCAGGTACTCGAGCACCCGGTACTCGTACCCGGTGAGCTCGACCGGCGTGTCGTGCAGCTCCACGCGCTGTGCTGCGGTGGCCAGCGTGATCGGGCCACAGTTCAGGACCGACTGACTCCAGCCCCCGGCGCGGCGTACCAGCGCGCGAACCCGAGCCAGCAGCTCTTCACTGTGGAACGGTTTGACCAGGTAGTCGTCAGCGCCGGCCTCGAGGCCTTCGACCTTGTCCTGCCAGCGCCCCCGCGCGGTCAGAATCAGAATGGGGTACTCGCGCCCGTGTGCGCGTGCCTCGCGTATCAGGTCAATGCCGGAGATGCCGGGGAGACCGAGATCGATGACCGCGATGTCGAGCGGGTTTTCACGCGCCAGATAGGTCCCTTCGGTGCCGTCGGCCGCGGTGTCGACGACGTAGCCCAGGCCCTCGAAGCTGCGCTGCAACTCCTCGCGCAGTGCGGTTTCGTCCTCGACGATCAGGATGCGCATGGGCTTGCCGGACCGCGGCGGGGGCTAACGCCGGTTCTCGATCCGTACTACCCGCACGGTGCCGTCGGAGATCAGCTTGACGCGGAAATACGAGGGCTGGTCGCCGGTATCGACCAGACGTGACGACAGCACCTTGCCGCCGTACTTCTCCTTCGCCCGCCGGGCCGCCTCCTCGGCCGAAATCTCACGGTTTTGTACGAGCATCTCCTCGTCCCGGGCACTTTCCGCCGTGCCGGCTCCGCTCCATGCTGCACAGGCGACCACGATTAAACTGATGAGCAGGCTCCGCATCCACGCATTTTACATCTTGTAATCAGTCTGCGAGCGGTGTCACGCGCACCCGGACGGGAAGACTGTCGCCTGGATCGCGGCGCATACGGGTTCGAAACTCCTCACCCTTGTAGCGGTAGGTAACCCAGTAGCCGTCCACGCGCTCCTCGGTGCTGTAGTCGACATGGGTGGTGCAGCGCTCGCGGTAACCGCCGCCGGCGTGATCCCGGTGGCCCCGCCCGCCCGCACCGTGGCCCACGGCGGCCCCGATCAAGGTACCCGCAACGGTGGCGGCGTGCCGTCCTCGTCCCTTGTTGATACGCCGGCCGACCGCGTGACCGACCAGCCCGCCGATCACGCCCCCAACGATCATGCCGCCGGCAGCGTCGTGGTTGTGGTCGTGCGCGGAGTAGCGGACCTCCTCGTCCCAGCACTCTCGCCGTGGATGCTCAACACGCACCGTGCGCACGATGGGCTCGACGTCCACGACGCGTGCACGGTCGGTGTAACTCGACGGGTACTGTCCGGCCTGCGCGGCGCTGCACACGGCGAAGGTGGTAGCCGTCAGGCTGGCGATCAGGTATTTGTTCATGGCCTTACTCCGGGCGTTTCTTTCACAGCGGGGGCGAGCATACCCGGTGTCCACTGAACGCTGGCTGAACGCGCCGCGCGCTCCACGGGGACAGTCTCCCCTCCGACAGGCAAACAGATCGATGCCCTCAGAGCCGGCTGTAAGGCGAAGACCCGCATTGCGGCCCACGGAGACTGCCCCACTTCTCTGCGCCTCTTGTTCCCTTGCGTCGGGTTGATTTAACGTTGGCAGCAAACTTGCAAGTACCTGAC
>JAHELT010000185.1:6385-9238 GCA_024644045.1 Chromatiales bacterium
TGAACGCTGGCTGAACGCGCCGCGCACTCGGCCCTCAACTGACGCCTTTACCCCTGACGCCCTCACCCCTGGCCCCTCTCCTCCAGGAGAGGGGAAAGATAAAGAACCCTTCTCCCCCTGGGGAGAAGGGTTGGGATGAGGGGCAACGCGCAGCGCCCGGGAGTACAATTCCCGGAGCGCAATCCAGGGAGGGAGTCGCCGTGCGGGAGCGCGCGAGAGAGCTGCGCAAGCATGCCACTGACGCGGAAACGCTACTCTGGCGATACCTGCGCGGTCGCCGCCTGAATGGTCACAAGTTTCGCCGGCAGGTTGTGGTCGGTGCGTACATTGTGGACTTCGTGTGTGTCGCGCAGCGTCTGGTGATCGAGGTCGACGGAGGGCAACACGCCGACGCCACGGCATACGATGAACGGCGAACATCGGCTTGCGGCGACGGGGGGTATCGGGTTGCCCGCTACTGGAACCACGAAGTGCTCAACCAGACCGCGCTGGTGCTGGACGACATCCTGCGTCACCTGGAACACTGGTGACCCTTGCCGACTCACGCCCCCCTCACCCCTGGCCCGTCTCCCGCAGGAGAGGGGAAAGAAACGAGCCCTTCTCCCCATGGGGAGAAGGGTTGGGATGAGGGGCAGCGCGTAGCGCCTAAACGTCGAGCCGTGCCTGTACCAGTCCGCGCACCTCGTTGAGCGCCACCGACAGCATCGCGAAGTCGGCACGGCCGGTCGCCTTCAGCTCATTTATCACCTGCACGTAGCGCTCGACCTCGGTTGAGGACTCCTTCATCCACTGCTCGACAGCCTCCTTGGGCCGTTTGCGCGCGGCGCCCGCTGCCGTTGCCTGGGCAGCCAGGATCCGCTGCTGGTTGTGCAGGTCGTGACGCAGCGCCGACTTGGCGAGGTGGTGCCAGTTGTTGCGCACAGTGAGCTGCGCCACCTGCTCGCGAAGCCACTGCAGCTGCAAACGGGCGCCGAGCTCAAAGTAGACCGCTGCGACCCGGGCGACGTCGGACTGCTGGCGCCGGGCGACGTCGACGATATCCAGTGCCGAAGAGAGATAGACCAGCTGCGCTATGCGTGAGCTCAGCTCCTCCGGCACGCCGGTGCCGATCATTCGCCGCGTGCGTTTGCGCAGCTCCAGGCGGCTCTCCGCATCCAGCGGCCGCGGCAGACTCTCGCTCAGCTCTTCCACGCCGGCCTGGAACTGCTCGACGATCGTGCCGATCTCCTCGCTCCGGCGGTTGCGCAGCAGCCACAGGATGGCGCGCTCCAGCAGTCCGCGCACGATCACCATCATCTCTATCTGCGCCTGCGCGGACACCTTGTTGTCGAGGGCCTCGATGGTGTCCCAGACGGCCGGCACGTCGAATATGGCCCGCGCCGCAGCGTAGGCGCGCACGATATCGGCGGGGCTGGCGCCCGTCTCCCCTGTGATGCGAACCTCGAAGCTCGGCCCCAGGCGATTGACCAGGTCGTTGATGATCTTGGTCGCGATGATTTCGCGTTTCAGCCGGTGCTCGTCCATCTGCGCGGCAAACTTCTCGCTCAGCACTTTCGGAAAGTAGTGCTTGAGCTCACCGGCGAGATAGGGCGCCTCCGGGACCTCCGATCGCAGGACTCGGTCGTACAGCCGCATTTTGCTGTATGACAGCAACACGGCGAGCTCCGGCCGGGTCAAGCCGCCCTGGGCAGCAGCACGCTCGGCGATCGCTTCGTCGTTAGGCAGGTACTCCAGCGAGCGGTTCAAGAAGCTCTCGTGCTCCAGCGTGCGCATGAAACGCGCGTGCTCGTCCAGTAACGCGGGTGCTTCGCTGGCCGCGATGCTGATGGCCTGGGTTTGCGCATAATTGTCTTCGAGCACCAGATCGGCGACCTCGTCGGTCATGTCCGCAAGCAGCTTATTGCGCTGCTTGATCGTCATGTCGCCGTTGGCCACGATGGCGTTCAACAGAATCTTGATGTTGACCTCGTGGTCGGAGCAGTCGACGCCGGCGGAGTTGTCGATCGCGTCCGTGTAGATGCGCCCGCCGTTTTCAGAGAACTCGATGCGCCCGAGCTGGGTCACTCCGAGATTGCCGCCCTCGCCGAAAACCTTGCAGCGCAGCTGCGCACCGTCGACGCGCAGCGCGTCATTGGCACGGTCACGTACCTGCTCGTGCGTTTCAGAGGAGGCTTTGACGTAGGTGCCGATACCCCCGTTCCAGATCAGATCCACCTTCGACTGGAGCAACAGGTGGATCAGCTCGCTGGGCGTCAACGCGTCTTGCTTGGTCCCCACCAGTTGCTTGACCGGCTCGCTGAGACGAATGGATTTTGCGCTGCGCGCGAACAGACCCCCGCCGGTGGAGATGAGCTTGGTATCGTAGTCCTGCCAGCTCGAGCGCGGCAGGTTGAACAGACGCTCGCGCTCGGTAAAAGACTTCTCCGGATCCGGATCGGGATCCAGGAAGATGTGCATGTGATTGAACGCTGCGACCAGCTTGATATGGCGCGACAGCAGCATCCCGTTGCCGAACACGTCGCCGCCCATGTCACCGATGCCGACCACCGTGAAATCGGTGGTCTGGGTATCGACATCCAACTCACGGAAATGGCGTTTTACCGACTCCCACGCACCGCGCGCGGTGATCCCCATCTTCTTGTGATCGTAGCCGACCGACCCGCCCGAAGCATAGGCATCGCCCAGCCAGAAGCCGTACTCCCCGGCAATCCCGTTGGCGATGTCGGAGAAGGTCGCGGTGCCCTTGTCGGCCGCGATCACCAGATAGGGGTCGTCGCCGTCGTAGCGCACCACCTGGGCAGGCGGCACGACCGCGCCTGAAACCAGGTTGTCGGTGATGTCGAGCATCCCGCG
>JAHELT010000039.1:0-19549 GCA_024644045.1 Chromatiales bacterium
CACGCGTAGGGCGGGTTCGACAGACTCCACGTTGAACGCCACTTTTGATTCCTTTGTCTAAGATTCTAAGATAAATCACTAGTATCGTCTAAAATTTGTATACAATTAAAGAACTTTTGTCAAATAGTTTGCTGATACATGCAGCCAGACGACTCCCTCGATAACGCCGGCATCACCCTGAGCGCCTTCCAGCCGCCCGTCACTGCCCTGATCAACGGCGCCAGCCGAGGTATCGGCCTGGCGCTCGTTCAGCACCTGAGCCGGGGCACGACGGTTGAACGCGTCTATGCAACCGCCCGTGCGGCGACCACGACGCCCGAGTTGCTGCAGCTCGCGCGGGTCCAGCCACTCGATATGGACGTGACTGACGAGCAGTCGATCGCGTCCGCGGCCCGCCAGGTGGCCGGCGACGGGAAGACCATCGACCTGCTGATCAATACGGCAGGTCTGCTTCACGACGCCGATGGCCTCGAACCGGAACGCCGTCTGGCCGACGTGGACCCCGACAATCTCGTGCGGAGCTACCGCGTCAACGCGCTGGGGCCGCTGCTGGTCGCGAAGCACTTCGCGGCGTGCCTGCCGCGAGACCGGCACTGCGCGTTTGCCAACCTGTCGGCCCGCGTCGGCAGCATCGGCGACAACCGGTTGGGCGGCTGGTACGCCTACCGCGCGGCGAAGGCCGCTCAGAACCAGATCACGCGCACCCTGTCGATCGAGTTGCGACGCCGTTGTCGCGGGATCGTTTGTGTCGCGTTGCACCCCGGAACGGTCGCGACCGCGTTGTCGGCACCCTTCACCCGCGACCGGTCCGACGGGCAGCTGTTCTCCGCCGAATCAGCCGCGCAACGCCTGCTCGCGGTGATAGATGGGCTCGACGAGACGTGTAACGGTCTGTTCTATGCGTACGACGGGAGCGCGATTCCCTGGTGAATCTTTCGGGATGTCAACCAGTTGTCTAATTCAAGCAATGTTAAGTGATCTCACGCGGAAAGCGTTCTAATCCTTGATATTTATAGTTATTCTAAGAATCTGCTCGAACCTGCCTCAACGATGAAAACCTTGACGGGTGCTTGACTTAACTTAGACACATCGATAATGTCGCTTGCTCGAGCTGTCTATCTTTGGACGGCCCGTGTCGAACAATCGTAGAGGTGGAGCTATGACCAACGTCGTAAACCCGGAGTCCCCGCTGCGTATCGGCGCGGTTGCCCGTCTAACCGGTCTGTCGCCACATACGTTGCGGAAATGGGAAGACCGCTACGCGGCCGTGCAGCCAGCGCGAACCGAGGGCGGCGAACGTATCTACAGCCGGAACGATCTGCAACGCCTGATGCTGATCAGGAATCTGTCGCGCGCCGGACTGGCGCTCCGATCCCTGGCTCGCGCTTCGCTGGACGAACTGCAGAAGATCGAGCAGGAGATCGGCGAGCACGCGGCAGAGATCAGTCCCGGAGGCCTCGCACGGCCGGTTCGTGTCGGCGTGATCGGCGTCAGCGTGACAGCGCTGCTGCTTCGCCAAGACCCGCCCTACCCCACCGATCTCGAGATCATCGCGACCGGCGCGACCGCCGACCAGCTGCTCGAGCGGCTGGGTGAACTGCGTCCTGACGTGCTCGTGTACGAAGTGCCGGGGGTCACGCCGGCGACCGTGGAAGCGGTCAACGCCGTGCGCGAACGCACGTCAGTTCACGCCATCATCGTCGCGTACAGTTATGCGACGCGCGACAATCTGCGTCTGCTGACCGATCAGGGCATAGAACTGATGCGGATGCCGGTGGATCGTCGCGAGCTGCAGCGCGGCGCCGTGCGGCTGGGGCGGGAAGCCGCCGGCTCGCAGCCGGCCGACATCGCCGACAGCGAGATCCGGGCGCCACGTCTCACTCCCGCGGCGCTCGCCCGGGCGGCCTCTGCCTCACCTCAGATCAAGTGCGAATGCCCGCACCATATCGCAGACCTGCTGCACGGGCTGCTGGCTTTCGAGAACTACAGCGCCGCCTGTGAGAATGCAAACGAGGAAGACGCCGAGCTGCACCATTATCTGTGGCTGATCACCGCCCGCGCGCGTATGACTTTCGAGGATGCGCTCATCAAAGTTGCCGCGGCCGAGGGCATCCGGCTCGACCAGGATGCTTGAGCCGGCTACCGTGACGCCCCGCACGTCGAATGTCGACCCGGCAGAGATCGAGCACTATGCAGCGCTCGCCGATACCTGGTGGTCGACGGACGGTCCGTTCTGGCCGCTGCACCGTCTCAACGCACTGCGCATCGACTACATTCGCGACACCCTGTGCCACAGCTACGGCTTACCGGTGCAGGACGCGTTTCCTCTGCGCGGCCTCCGGGTTGTCGACGTCGGGTGCGGAGGCGGAATACTAAGCGAGTCGATGGCGCGCCTGGGGGCGGACGTGCACGGCATCGACGTTGTCGAGCGCAACATCGCCGTGGCACAGCAGCATGCACAGAAGACCGGCCGGCAGATTCATTACGAAACCGTGGACGTGGAAACGCTGGTAGCGCGCAGGGCACAGTACGATGTGGTACTGAACATGGAAGTCGTCGAGCACGTGCCGGATGCGCCCGGGTTCACGCGCGTCTGTACTGAGCTGGTGGCTGAGAGGGGCAGCCTTTTTGTCGCCACCATCAACCGCACTGCGCGTGCCTATCTGTTCGCCATTCTCGGCGCGGAGTACGTGCTCGGGTGGCTGCCGCGCGGCACGCACCAGTGGCGGCGTTTCCGGAAACCGGCTGAGATCGAAGCCGTGCTGCGCGACAACGGCCTCACGCTGACCGAGCGGCGCGGCGTGCGGGTAAATCCATTCACCCGCAAGTTTTCCCTGAGCGACGACCTTGGCGTCAACTACATGCTGGCTGCACGACGCCTTTGACGACTGCCCGACTATAGTCCCGGTACGACGCCGCGCCGAATCCGCGCATCAGTCATACCGTGGGGTATCTTCTGGTGCGACGATGGCATCCCGTAACGTCCATCGGCGCACCGACAACAGAATTCTCGAATCGATCAACACACGACTTGAAGGAACGCATCATGAAGCATGAACTGGCACCGCTGCCGTACCGGCGCGACTCACTCGAACCGCATATCTCCAGCGAGACACTCGACTTCCACTACGCCAAACATCACCAGGGGTATGTCGACAAGCTGAACGCGCTGGTCGAGGAAACGGAGTTTGCAGACGCGCAGCTCGAGGAGATCGTCCGTCGCAGCAGGGGCGAGCTGTTCAACAATGCGGCTCAGGTATGGAACCACACGTTCTACTGGAACTCGCTCAGCCCGGCCGGGGGCGGCGAACCGGACGGGCTGCTGGCACAACGCGTCAACACGGATTTCGGCGGATTCGAAGCCTTCAAGGACCGGTTCGCGAGCGCGGCGCTCGGTCAGTTCGGCTCAGGGTGGACCTGGCTGGTGCAGCGCCCTGACGGAAGTCTCGCCATTACCGCAACCGCCAATGCCGAGACGCCGCTGACGGGCACCGACGCGCCGCTGCTGACGTGCGATGTCTGGGAGCACGCCTACTACGTGGACCGTCGTAACGATCGCGGCGCCTATCTCGATGCCTGGTGGAAGCTTGTGAACTGGCAGTTCGCGGCCGACAATGCGAACCTCGACTGACTGCAGCCGGACGACATCGGAGCGCCAGCGGCTGGACTGAGTCACCGCTGTGCGCTTTTTGACGGAAGGAAAAAGTTTATCCATCGGGGTCAGCGGCGTAAGATAGCCGTCAACGATGGCGTGAACCGCCGCCGCGGATGCGCAGCGGAAACGCCGTACTCGAAAGTCGCATTTGGGGTAGTGGCAGTGGGCGCGTACGGCGAACAGCGGAACATGGCGAGGCATACCCCGGGCGGTAGCATGTCCTCCCCGGCCACACTGCTCGGTCGCTTGCTGTGCTGGCTCGGCTTTCATGATCTTCACGTGATCGACGGTTCGTTCGGATTCGGTCCACGCGGCGTCGAGCGCGCGGAATGCAGACGCTGCGGCAAGGTGATCGTCCGCTCCATGTAGACCGCTTGCGAAGCCAGCACAGACAGTCCGCGCTCAGGCGACGATCAGCTGACCCGCTTCGTGGATCAACGTGCGCCCGTCAAGTTTCCCCACGTGCTGCGGTTGCAGCACGATCAACGCATAGTTTTTCAGCGCCAGCTCGATCGGTGTCGTCTGTTGCGATGTCGGTAGTTCGTCACGCGGCAGAATTGCAACACTCCAGCCCAGCTCGGACGGCTCGCCGTAGCTCCCCCACACCAGCACGATGGTTTCCGTTTCCGGATCGACCCATTCCTCCAGATAGCGCCAGGCGCTGCTGCGGACCGTCAGCGTGACGCCGTTAGCCGGGGTAACCGGCCAGTCTCCGGTAGCGTTTGGCATACGTGCGACCTTTGTTGCTCGACGGCTCGCTCACGGGGCAAGTTTGATACCAGTGACCTGTTGCTCAGCGTTGACAACCCGTGAAACCGTGACGTGCGTCTCATACGGCGTTGCAGGTAGTCCACTCGTCAGCGGCTGTGCCGCCGCCTCGCTCCACGTCGCCGGTGCAGCAGCGCGGAAGCCCTCGTTCGCGCTGGCGGAACGGCCGCCGCGGCCACTTCCGGTGCGAACGGGTTTATGCTTTCCGGTGTGACCGGGAATCCGTGATGCTTTTTGTTTTGCGCGTCGTTGCCCCGGTGGGCGCGGATCTGCTGGAGTCGGTCGCGAGCGGTTGCTGATGCTGTCGGACAAAGAGCACGGCTTCGAGTACTGCATTCTTGACTTGCCGCTGCCGGTCGATGGCTACGTCGCGAGGCTGACGTTGACGCCCGTCACCGTGGGTGACAGGACACTGGGTGTCTGGGTCGCCGAGGGCAAGATGACCGACCAGACGGAAGCCGACGTGAGCGACCTTGTGGCGAACGGAACCTTCGGTCTCGCGTTCAAGGTGCTGAACGACCGGCTCGCCGGTTGAGGCCGGCGGACGGACGGCTCAATTCAGCAGAACACGGGGCAGCCACAGCGCAATGTCCGGGAAGGCCATCACCAGACCCAGACCGATGAGCTGCAGCACTACGAACGGGATGATACCGGTGTAGATCTGCTGAATTTTCACGCCCGACGGCGCGACCGCTTTCATGTAGAACAACGCAAAGCCGAACGGCGGGGTCAGAAACGAGGTCTGCAGATTCACCGCCATGAGGATGGCAAACCAGTAGACCACTTCGTTCGGCAGCACATGATTGCCGAAATCCAGCGCGGTGATGATCGGGGAGAACACCGGCAGCACGATCAGCGTGATCTCGATCCAGTCGAAGAAGAAGCCCAGAAAAAACACTATGCCCATCAGCAGGATCAGCAGGCCCCAGGAGCCAAACCCGAGACTCTCGACCAGGCTGATGACGATGTCGTCGCCGCCGAGTGAGCGGAACACGTAAGAGAAAATCGTCGCGCCGATGAAAATCCCGAACAGCATGGCGTTGGTCATGGCCGCGCGTTGCAACGAGGTCCACATGACCCGGGAAAAGTGCTTCAACTCGTCGGTGAAGTAACCGGTCGCCGACTCGTCGTCGATGATTTCTCGAAGCTTGTCCGGCTCGTCCTGGTGGTGGTGTTCGATGCCACACGCGGGCAGGATCACGAGATTGACAAACGCGAGCACGACGGCGCCGGCAGCGCCCACCCCGGCGGCTTCCGTCGGCGTGGCCCAGCCCATCAGGATCGAGCCGAGCACCAGGAAGATCAGGAAGATCGGCGGCACGAAGCTCTGCAGCACCAGCTTCAGAATGCCCACGAGATTGTCGGGGCCGAAGTCGGCATCCGGAATCGGTGCCAGGCGCGGGTTCAGGCGGCACAGGATCAGAATGTAGGCGACGTACAGTCCGGACAGCAGCAGTCCCGGGAAAAACGCCGCCACGAACATGTTACCGACCGAGCGTGCCAGCAGGTCGGCCATGATCACCAGCATGATGGACGGCGGGATCAGGATTCCGAGCGTGCCGGAGGCGGCGATGGTGCCGGTCGCAAGCGGTACGCTGTAGCGGCGGGCCAGCATCACGGGTAAGGCGAGCAACGTCATCATCACCACCGATGCGCCGATGATGCCGGTGGTGGCCGCCATGATCGTCCCCATCAGGGTGACCGACAGCGCCAGCCCGCCGGGCACCCGTTTCAGCAGCACCTGAAGACAGTGCAGGAGCTCGCGGGCGACGCCGGATCGCTCCAGCACCGTGCCCATCAGAATGAACATCGGGATGGCGGTCAGGATGAGGTTCTCGGCGATCCCGCCGAACACCCGCGACGGAATCGATCCGAACTGCGGCCAGTCGAACAGGAAAGGATCGATCATGATGGCGAGGACGGCGAACCCCATGCCCACCCCGCCCAGCACGAAGGCGACCGGATACCCGGAAAACAGCAACAGCGCGAGCGCTGCGAACATCAGCAGGGGCAGGGCTTCTTCGAGACCCATGCTAGACGTCTCCGCCCAGAGCGCCCTGCACCATGTCGTCGGGCAGTTTGCCGAAAAACCCGGCAATCGCTTTGATGAACTGAGAAAGGCCAGCCAGCAGCAACAACCCGAACATCAGCGGCATCGCCGATTTGAGGATCCAGATATTCGTCAGCCCGATGACGGACTTCGAAACCTCACCCTCGAGAAAGGACGTATGGGCGTAGCTGATGGTGTAGTAGAACGCCATGCACGCAAACGGGAACAGGAACACCACGCAGCCGAGTATTTCGAACAGATACTTCGTCTTGCGCGGCAGGCGGTCGCGAAACAGATCGATCCGCACGTGTGCCTGACTGGTGTAGGCATAGCCGATGCACGTCGCGAACAGAAACGTGTGCAGCCAGAACTCCGACTCCTGGAACTGTGTCGAATTGATGCCGAACGGCTTCGGTACGCCGTAGTAGCGCGTGATGACGTCGTAGACGATGACAAAGGCCAGCAAGAGCGCCGCACAGGCGCCGATGCGTGAGATCGTGCCCAGCAGCGAATCGATGAAGCGGGTCAGCTTGAGCAGCGCCTGCATAGCGGACGGGCCCTCCTCCGGTTTGTGTACGCACCATCCGGTGGCCGCAGCTTATTATGGTCGGCGTGTGGAAAACGGCCGCTACGCCGCAGGGCGCATACAGCCGACGGGCTGTCCGCGGGTCGCCCGGCATACCCGGGCGACCGCAGTATCGATCTGCGTCAGTTGATGTAGCCGATGTCGCCCCAGACCTTGTACTCCGCGCGGAATTTCTGCAGCGAATCCCAGGCTTCCTTGAAACTGGCGTCGGACGCGGAGATCTCCGCTGCCACGTCAAGCCAGGTTGCCTTCAGCTGATCGAGCACGCTCTGTGGCCAGCGATGCACGATCACGCCTTTCGCTTTGAGCTCGGCCAGCGCCTTGCCCTGAATCGCCTCGCCCTCGGCCATGCCGATGGCGTAGTTCGCCCGGCACGCGACTTCGATCATCTTCTGCTGCTGCTTGGTCATCTTGTCCCACTTGGCCTTGCTGATCATGAACTCGAAGGCCGTGGACTGCTGATGCCAGCCCGGAAAGTAGTAGTGCTTGGCCACCTGGTAGAAACCCAGATTCAGGTCGATGGCGGGTTGCGAGAACTCGGTGGCGTCGATGGTGCCGCGCTCCAGCGCCGGATAGATGTCGGCGCCGGCGAGGAGCTGCGTATCGACGCCGATCTTCTGCATGACTTTCGCACCCAGACCGAAGAAGCGCATCTTCTTGCCTTTGAGCTGATCGAGCGAGGTGATTTCCTCACGGAACCAGCCCGACGCTTCGGGCGCGATCACACCGCAGATCAGCGAGTGGATGCCGTGCTTGTGGTAGATCTTCTGCATGAGCGCTTCGCCACCGCCGTTGAACAGCCAGGCGCCATACTCGGGTGCGCTGGGTCCAAAAGGCACGGCCGAAAACAGCGCCAGCGCAGGTTCCTTACCCTGCCAGTAGCCGGGGGTGGACCAGGCCGCGTCGACCGACCCGGATTTGATCGCGTCAAACAACTCCAGCGCCGGCACCAGCGCGCCCGGCTCGAAGAACTTGATCTCGATTTCGCCGCCGGAGATGGCGTTGACGTTTTCCTCGAGCGTCTTGCCCATGCCGCCCAGCTGCACGAGCTTCGAAGGAAACGTGGAGCCCATTTTCAAGCGGACTTTCTCCGCGCTGGCGGCACCCGCGACCAGGGTCAGTGCGGCGCCGGCAAGCGCCGCTACGATGAATTGTCTGGTCATGATTCTCCCCCCGTGTGTGGTGGATGGTTCGGTTATTGTATTAGTATGCGTACGGCCCGCGCAGGCGCCCGGGCGCGCTGAACAACCTCGGGGATGGTATCAGTAACGCTGCTGCTTTGCTCGGGTTTGAGGCCACTGCGGCCGCGTCCCCGGGGCGCCAGATTACCGCCGGACGCGCCTCAGTCGAGACCCATCTGCGCCGCGACCGCGGTGGCCACGGCGGAATCCGGCTCATCGAGCTGCGTGACGATGGAAAAGTGGTTCTCGCCAACCGGCACGTGAAGCTGTGGCGGATCGGGCGGCGCGGCCCAGTGCTGTGCCAGAACCTCGCTCTGACGCAGGTACTCGGGCCCCTCCTCGGCGCCAACGAATAGATTCAGCGGCGCATCGGAGCCGCGCGCGAGTCGAGCCGGGCTGTTCTCCAGGACGTCGCGTTCACTCAGCGCCAGCGTCTCGTTCAGAAAGCACAGCCGGATGGGTTCGAGATCCATCAACCCGCTGAGGCTGGTCGCACCCTTGATCAGGTCGGCCGGCAACGCCGCTTCGAACTGCGGCCAGTCGGTCGCGCACAGCATGCCCACCAGATGCCCGCCCGCCGAGTGACCGGAGATGTAAATCCGCTCCCGGTCACCCCCGAAGTCCGCCGCGTTGCGCCACACCCAGCCGAGCGCGGCACGGCACTGGCGGACCAGCTCCCCCATAGTAACGGCGGGGATCAGGCTGTAGTTCACCAGCACCGTGATTGCGCCGCGCGGCTGGAACACGCGGGCCACATAGCTGAACTCGTCTTTACTGAACTGCCGCCAGTAACCGCCGTGAATGAAAAACTGAATCGGCGCAGCGGGGCGATCCGCCGTGAACACATCGAGTTTCTCGTCCGCGCCCTCGCCGTAGGCAATGTCAAAGCGAGCATCAAGCGTTTCGCGCACCGCCTTGCAGCTGCGCTCCCAGCGCCGGACGTGCGCTTCGAAGTCCGCGACCTTGGCACGGTTGTCGTACTGGGCGTCGAGCTCCGATTGAGAGTAGTCGCGGAAAACTTTTGCGTTCACGAGGGTACCTCACTGGTGTCATTCGACATCGCGGTTCCACGCGGTCTGTCGTCGCTTTACAACAGGCCGCGCGCCGCCAGATTGCCCATCAGCGCACCGATGCCGAACGTCCATTGCGGACACGCCGTCGACAACTGCACGGTGTTGCACAGCCTGCCCAGCGCGGCATCGGCAAT
The DNA here is from genome assembly GCA_024644045.1 of Chromatiales bacterium. Lineage (GTDB taxonomy): Bacteria > Pseudomonadota > Gammaproteobacteria > JAHELT01 > JAHELT01 > JAHELT01. Next base: position 9,448 of record JAHELT010000039.1, read on the forward strand.
CGTCACTACATCGCCCAGCTTGTGCGTGAATCCTTCACCCGGCGCGTCGCGGTCCTCGACCGGCGCGAACATCGTGCCGAGAAACAGCATGAAGCCGTCCGGATACTGGTGATGCGGGCCGATCGTCTGCGACACCAGCTCGAGCGGATCCCGGCTTATCTCGCGCATCGAGCTGTGCCCGGTCAGGGTAAACCCGTCCGTACCCTCTATGGTCAGCTCGAGCTCCGCCCGGCGAACATCGTCCAGTCCGTAGGTTTCGTCGAACAGACGGATGAGCGGGCCGATGGCGCACGAGGCGTTGTTGTCCTTGGCCTTGCCGAGCAGCAGCGATGAGCGGCCTTCCAGGTCGCGCAGATTGACATCGTTGCCGAGGGTGGCACCCTTGATCCGACCGCGGCTGTCGACCGCCAGGACGATCTCCGGCTCGGGATTGTTCCATCGGGATACCGGGTGCAGACCAACGGCCGCGCCGTACCCGACCGCCGACATCACCGGTCCTTTGGTGAACACCTCGGCATGCGGCCCGATGCCTACCTCCAGGTACTGGGACCACATGCCCTCTTCGATCAACGCCTGCTTGACGCGTTCGGCCTGCTCCGATCCCGCTTCGAGGCTGCGCAGGCTGTCGCCGAGGATCGCGACCACGCGCTCGCGCGTCTGCCGCGCCCTCGCCGGGTCGCCGTCCGCCATCTCCTCGATCACCCGCTCGATCATCGAGCGCGCGAAGGTGACGCCGCAGGCTTTGATCACCTGCAGATCGCAGGGAGCCAGCAAGCGCGGTTCCGCGTCCGCCGCAGCTGCTGCCGCGCTGCTGCGGCACACCTCTGAGAGCGAACCGAGCAGGGTCCCCCGCGTATCGCGGCCGACCGCGGCGGCCGGGTCGTCGTGTTCCAGAAGGCGGCTGAGGGTCGGAAACCGGCGCGAGGTGATATCGATCAGGTTGCCGTCTCGAACCACGACCACCGCCGGACCGTGCACGTCCGGGCGCCAGGCACGACCGACAAAAGTCCCGCTCAGCGCGTCTTGCTGCAGAATGTCGATCATCCCGGTTTCACATCGCTCGGCGGACCGCGCATCGCCGCAGGCACGCAGCCAGGACCGCCGGAGTTGGCCAGCCGATATAATACGGCACCTTCAGCCGATTGCACCCAAGGTTCGGCCCGGCAGCGCGATGGCAAAAATCTCCGCGAATCTCGGCTTTCTGTGGCGCGAACTCCCCCTGCCCGCGGCGATCCGCACGGCGGCCGGCGCCGGCTTCGACGCGGTTGAATGTCACTGGCCGTACCGCTGGCCGGTCAACGAGGTGCGCGACGCGCTGGCGGAGTCGCAGCTGCCGATGCTCTGCATCAACACCTCCCGGGGCGACCAGCAACGCGATGAATTCGGCCTGGCCGCGGTGCCCGGGCGTGAACCGGCGTTTCGCGCAGCGGTGGAGCAGGCGCTCGCCTATGCAAGCGCGATCGGCTGTCCGCGGGTGCAGGCCGTTGCCGGCCGCGCGAGCGGTGCCGCGGCGTACAAGACGGCCGTCGAGAACCTCGGGTGGGCGTGCGCGCTGGCCGCGGCGCATGACGTCGAAATCGTGATCGAGCCGAAAAACACGCGTGACGTACCCGGCTACTTCCTCACCAGCGTCGAGCAGGCGGCGGCGCTGATCCATGAGCTGGGTGCCACCAATCTTGCGCTGCTGTTCGATTGCTATCACGTGCAGATCAACCAGGGTGATCTGATACGCCGCTTCGAACGGCACCGGGAGATCATCTCCCACATCCAGATTGCTGCAGTGCCTGAACGCGGTGCGCCCGACGGCGGAGAAATCGCCTACCGGCGCGTGATCGCGCATTTCCTGGCAGCCGGCTATCGCGGCTGCTTCGGCGCCGAATACGAACCTGGCGGGGACACATCCGCCTCGCTCGGCTGGCTGCCGGCGTTCCAGCGGATCGGCGATCGTAATACGCAGTAGCGTGCACGAACGGAACCGCCCGGTCCGTTTGGGATTAAGATACGCGCGGTAAAGGCGTTATCGGGAGCTGTTCAATGGCCGCGCGCACAGATGCGGAGCTCTTCGAGCTGCTGACGACACGGCTCGACACGGCCGTAGTCGGCGACGTTCTCGACTCGCAGGGCTTTCGCCACCAGTTTCTGCCACCGCACATCCGCGCGCTGGAAAAACACATGCGGCTCGCGGGACGCGCGATGCCGGTACTCGAGGCGGACGTGTTCGATGACGGTCACGAAACCGCGGCTGGACCGCTGGCGCGAAAAAAATTCGGTTTGATGCTGGAGGCGCTCGACGATCTGCGCCCGGATGAAGTGTACGTGGCAACCGGCGCCGCGCCGCGGTTTGCCCTGTGGGGTGAGCTGATGACCACCCGCGCCACGCAGTTGAACGCCGCCGGTGCGGTGCTCGACGGCTACGTGCGCGACGCCGATGGGATCGCAGCGCTGGGCTTCGCCACATTCTGCCACGGCGTCTACGCGCAGGATCAGAGCCCGCGCGGCAAGGTCATCGATTTCCGCTGCGCGGTGGAAATCGCGGGCGTACGCATCGAACCCGGGACCCTGATCTACGGCGACGACGAAGGTGTGCTGGCGATACCGAAAGCGGCCGAGCAGGACGCCGTGGCGCTCGCCCTGGAGAAAGCCAGCGCCGAGGACAAGGTCGAGCGGGCAATCAAGAACGGAATGAGCGCGGTAGACGCGTTCGCGAAATTCGGCGTGATGTAAAGCGGCGCGGGCTCCCTACCTACCTGGCCGCTTGACAGGCTCGATGGCAATGCCGCCCGGCGCCTGCTCGGTCGGCGTCAGTTCGATGGTGCTGATGTTCACCCGCCAGGGGGTATCCAGCGCAAAGACGATCGCATCGGCGACATCCTCGGCGCGCAGCAGCTCGAACCCTGAAACCATCGACTGCCTTCGCCCCGTGTCGTCGATGGCGGTGTCGAAAAATTCCGTATGCACGCGCCCGGGACAGATCTCGGTGTTGCGCACGCCGGTGCCCTTGAGCTCGGTGCGCAGGTTCTGACACATCAAGTGTATCGCCCCCTTGCTGGCGCCGTACACCGAGGACAGCAGCGGGTAAAGACCGGCGATCGAGCCGATGTGCACCATGTGTCCGCGGCGCCGCTCCACCATTCCCGGAACCACGGCCCGCACCACGTGCAGCGCGGCCGTGACGTTGGTATCGATCGAGCGTTCGATGTCCTCACGGCTGGCGTTCACGATCGTATCGAATCCTCTGCCGAGCCCGGCGTTGTTGACCAGCACGTCGACCTCGATCTCGCCAAGCACGCGGTAGAGCGCATCCGTGTCACACAGGTCCAGCTGATGCACGGTGCAACCGGTGTCTTCTGCCAGCTGCTCGAGCTTTCTGGCGCGGCGCGCCACGGCGTGCACCTGCAGCCCGCGCGTGGCGAGGGCCTGCACGGTCGCGGCGCCGATACCGCTGGATGCGCCGGTGACGAGTGCCGTTCGGTAATCTGTCAGAGGCATACGGGGATTCTCCTTTGGTCAGAACCGTGTATCACAATAACCGTTTTCGGTTCGCGCTCCCACGGCGACTGCCCCCCCTTCCATAGGCAAGTTAGACCAGGTCGCTCTCGACTGGCAACTAGGGTGACTACCATGTTGGCGCCAGCGGGGACTGTCCCCATGTCTTCGCAGCTCAGGCGCGGATCACCGCGGTCGGGTCCGGGTCGGCGCGCGTGGCGATCCGATGCGTCACCGTCGCACTGGGCACATGCACTGCACACACGTCTGCGCCCAGCACGCTGAGGTAGGCGGTTTGCGACGGCGCATCGAAACTCACGGAGATCGGCCGGCCGGGCAAGCTCACGACGGTCTGCCCGTCGGGCTTTGCTGGATCGACGATGGCGAGGGCCGCGGCGTGATAGAGCGCAACCAGCAGGGTCGCATCGTTTGCGCTGCAGATACGTACCGGTCCGGCGTCGGTTGCGATCGGCGGCAGTACCTTCAATGCACGCGTGTCGATAACGCTGATCTCGGCGCTCTCGCGGTTGGTCACGTACAGCCGCGACCCGTCAGCGTTCAATACCGAGCCTTCGGGCCGGTCGCCGACCCGAAGCACCTCGGCTGCGCGCTTAGCGTGAGGAAACACCACCGACAGGGTACCGGACTTCATATTGCTGCAGTACGCCTGCTGGCCGTTATCGCTGACGGAGACGAAATGCGAACCATCGCCACCGCTCGGCGTGTGCCGCACCAGCCGCCCGTGCTCGAAGCACAGCAGCTCGCTGTGCATCTCGCTCAACACGTAGACCCGCGCGCGAGCGTCGACTGCGATCCCGTGCGGCCGTCGAAAGCGGCCGCAGTCGAGCCACGCGGTGCGTGCGCGGGCAGCTACGTCGACCACGGCGACACGATTGCCGCCCGGCCCCGCGTCCTCGGCGAGCGCCACGCCGAATTGACAGAGATAGGCGAATCGCCGGTCCGGCGACAGGGCGAACTCGTGCGGGTAGGGATCGACCGGCACGCAGGCCAGCTCGGCTCCGCTGGCCGGGTCATAGTAGCCAAGCGAGTGGTGCCCCTTGTGGACGACGAGCAGAATCGCACTGTCTTGCATGGTCTAAACCCTGTCGGGTGGGTTGCGGTGTGGTTTTTTTGTTTATTGTATTTTTTAATGTATGCTTTGATATAGCCAGCCCCCGCCGGGCGGCACCGATAACCAGAAGAATCGAGCGATGATCAACGGTCACCACCCCGGTCGCAACACCCGCCGCGGTGCTTCCAGCTCATGGCGTCGGTAGACATACGCAACGCTGCCAAGGTATTCGGCTCGACCGAAGTGCTGCACGGCGTGAACATCGACATCCCGGATCAATCCTTCACCGTCCTGGTCGGCCCGTCGGGCTGCGGCAAATCCACCCTGCTGAGAATGATCGCCGGGTTGGAGGAGATCACCCGCGGCGAGATCGCGATCGGGGGACAGGTGGTGAACACCATGCCGCCCAAGCAGCGCGACATCGCGATGGTGTTCCAGAACTACGCGCTCTACCCCCACATGACCGTGTTCGACAACATGGGTTTCAGCCTGAAGCTGGCCAAGGCCGACAGCGCCACCATCAGGGAAAAAGTCGAGACGGCGGCCGGCATTCTCAATCTCACGGAGCTGCTGCACCGCTACCCGCGGCAGCTGTCCGGCGGGCAACGCCAGCGCGTGGCCATGGGCCGCGCGATCGTGCGCGATCCGCAGGTGTTCCTGTTCGATGAGCCGTTGTCGAACCTGGACGCCAAGCTGCGCGTGCAGATGCGCACCGAGATCCGCGAGCTGCATCAACGGCTCAACAGCACCTCGGTCTACGTGACCCACGATCAGATCGAGGCCATGACCATGGCGGACCAGATTGTCGTGATGCGCGACGGCAACGTGGAGCAGTCCGGCGCGCCGCTCGAATTGTACGACAACCCGAACAACACTTTTGTCGCCACCTTCATCGGTTCGCCCGCGATGAACATGCTCCGCGGAAAAATCGCCGGCGAAGGTGGTCGCGAATTCTTCGAGACAACGCACGGCGCGCGCCTGTCGCTGCTCAACGGCAATGGTGCGCCGCGCGAACGCTCCGCGCTGTGCGGTGTGCGCCCCGAGCATTTCCTGCTGGCGGACAGTGAGCAGGACGCGATCGGCATGGAAGTGGTCGTGGTCGAACCGACCGGGGCGGAGATTCTGGTCATCGGGCGCAACGGCGAGCAGGAGCTGCAGGCCGTGTTCCGTGAGCGCCACCAGTTCATCCCCGGGCAGCACATCGCACTGAAACCCAAACCGGAGAACCTGCTGCTGTTCGATGCAGAAAGCGGCCAGCGCATCCGTTGAGGCGCGCGCCGCGGGTGCAAACCCGAGCAGGCGGTAAAAACACCACGAGGAGGAAAGGCTGATGAAGAAATACACCCGACGTCAAACGCTGAAGACCCTGGGTGGCGCGGCAACCGCGGCGATGGTGCCGTCGTCGCTGCTGACGGCAGCGCGCGCGTTCGCCGAGATGTCTCCCTGGAAACCGGAGAAAGGCGCCAGCATCCGCATGCTGCGCTGGAAGCGCTTCGTCGCCTCCGAGGGTGAGAGCACCGAGGCGCTGCTCAAGGCCTTCACGCAGGCGACCGGCGTCAATATCCGCCTGGACAGCGAGGGCTTCGAGGACCTGCGCCCGAAAGCGGCGGTGGCGGCCAGCATCGGCTCCGGCCCGGACATCATCTGGACGATCCACGCCGATCCGCACCTCTACCCCAACGCCATGCTCGACATGAGCGATGTGGCGGACTACCTCGGCAACAAGTACGGCGGCTGGTACCCCATCGCCAAGGACTACTCGATCCGTAAAGGCCAGTGGATTTCGCTGCCCTACACCTTCAGCGGCAACTTCCTCAACTACCGCATCTCGCAGGTGAAGAAAGCCGGCTTCAGCAGCTTTCCCGCCAATACCGACGACTTCCTCACGCTGATGACCGAGCTCAACAAAGCCGGCACGCCAGGCGGGTTCGCGCTCGGCAATGCGAGCGGCGATGGCAACTGCTGGGCGCACTGGGTGCTGTGGTCGCACGGCGGCAAGATGGTCGACAGTAACGACAACCTGGTGCTGAACAGCCCGGAAACCGTGGCCGGTCTGGAGTACGTCGCGAAGCTGGGCGAGACGTTTATCCCGGGGGTCGCATCCTGGCTGGACGGGCACAACAACAAAGCGTTCCTGCAGGGCGCCTGCAGCGTCACCAACAACGGCATATCGATCTACGCCGCCGCGGTGCGTGAGGGTATGAGCAACATCGCCAACGACATGGATCACGCGTACTGGCCGACCGGCCCCGCCGGTGTGCCGACGGAGTTTCACGTGCAGTTCCCGATGACCGTGTACAACCACACGAAGTATCCCAACGCCTGCAAGGCGCTGCTCGCCTGGCTGATGGAAGCCGAGCAGTACGACAAGTTCATGGAAGCCTCGGTGGGCTACCTCTCACACCCGCTCAAGGCGTACGACAACAATCCGGTGTGGACGGCAGATGCCAAGCGGCGCGTGTTCAAAGATACCGTGACCCGTTCGCGCACCTTTGCCCATGCCGGATCACTGGGTTATGCGGCAGCCAGCGCGTTTGCCGACTTCATCGTGGTGAACATGGTGGCCGAGGCCGCGATTGGCACCAAGACTCCCGCGGAGGCCGCCAAGGACGCGCACCGACGCGCCGAGCGGTACTATAAGATCTGATCTGGTTGAAAGAGGCCGCGGAGCCGCCTGGCGCCGCGGCCTCTCGCCGGAGCACAGCACGTGGCCAATGCACAAACCGCCAATGGCGGCACCTCGGTGCTGACCCGCTGGATGAACAACCGCAACCTGATGGGCATGCTGTTCATGCTGCCCGCGGGTACGATACTGCTCATTTTCCTGACCTACCCGCTGGCACTCGGCGTGTGGTTAGGCATGACCGACGTCAAGGTCGGGCGCCCGGGCGTATTCGTCGGGCTGGAAAACTTTGCCTGGCTGATGGAGGACTCGGTGTTCCTGCTGTCGGTGTTCAACACCTTTCTTTACACCATCGTCGCCAGCATCATCAAATTCGGCCTCGGTCTGTGGCTGGCGATCATTCTGAACAACAACATTCCCATCAAAGCGTTCATCCGGGCCATCGTGCTGCTGCCCTTCATCGTGCCCACGGTCCTGTCGGCGCTGGCTTTCTGGTGGATATACGATTCGCAGGACTCGGTGTTGAGCTGGATCCTGATCGAAATGGGTGTTATCGACAAGACCATCGATTTTCTCGGCGACCCCAACAATGCGCGTGCCTCGGTGATCGCCGCAAACATCTGGCGCGGCATTCCTTTCGTGGCCATCACGCTGCTGGCCGGTCTGCAGACCATCCCCCGAACGCTATACGAAGCAGCCACCATCGACGGCGCCAACGAATGGCAGCGCTTCACGCGAATAACCTTCCCGCTGCTCACACCCATCATCGCGGTGGTCATGACGTTCTCGGTGTTGTTCACGTTCACCGATTTTCAACTCATCTGGGTGATGACGCGCGGGGGGCCGATCAACGCGACGCACCTCATGGCAACACTGTCTTATCAACGCGGTATCGTCGGTGGCGCGCTGGGCGAAGGCGCGGCGATCGCGGTCGCGATGATTCCTTTCCTGCTGGCGGCGATTCTGTTCAGCTACTTCGGCCTGCAGAACCGCAAGTGGCAGCGGGGAGGCAGAGATGACTGACAAACGCAAGGCCCGGGCCGTTTACGACGACGAGGGGATGAACTATCTGCAAACCATCCCGCGTAAAGTCGTGGTGGTCTACATCCCGCTTGCGATTTTCATGTTCGTGCTGCTGTTTCCGTTCTACTTCATGGGCGTGGTGTCGTTCAAGTCCCACGCAGAGCTGCTCAACTACCGCGGACTGCAGGCATTCTGGATCTATGAGCCGACGATGGAGCACATCAAGCATCTGTTGTTCGAGACGGAATACCCGCGCTGGCTGTGGAACACCATGCTGGTAACCGTGTCGTCCACCTTTCTGTCGATATTCTGTGCCGTCTGCGCGGCATACGCGATCGAGCGACTTCGCTTCAAGGGCTCGAAGTACGTAGGCATGTCCATTTTTCTGGCCTATCTGGTACCACCCAGCATCCTGTTCATTCCGCTGGCCGTGATGGTGTTCAAGCTCGGCGTGTTCGACAGCAACTGGGCGCTCATCCTGACCTATCCGACGATCCTGATCCCGTTCTGCACCTGGCTGCTGATGGGCTACTTCAGGTCCATCCCGTACGAGCTCGAGGAATGCGCCCTGGTGGACGGCGCCAACCGGTTTCAGATTCTCACCAAGATCGTTCTGCCGCTTGCGGTGCCGGGCCTCATATCGGCGGGCATTTTCGCCTTCACGCTGTCCTGGAACGAGTTCATCTACGCCCTCACGTTCATTTCCTCGGCCGAGAACAAGACCGTGCCGGTGGCGATGATCACCGAGCTGATCACCTTCGATCAGTACAACTGGGGCGGACTGATGGCGGGCGCATTGATCGGTTCACTGCCGGTGGCTATCCTCTACTCGTTCTTCGTCGAGCACTACGTGTCGTCTATGACCGGCGCCGTCAAGGAATAGCCCGGCCCCCCACCGCACGCGTTTCAGCGCCAGGAGCAGACCGCGCATGAGTAAACCCCCGCGAATTGGATTCATCGGCGTCGGCCTGATGGGCCACGGCATGGCCAAGAATCTGGTGATGAAAGGTTTCCCGCTCACCATCATGGGCCATCGGCGGCGCGCCCCGGTCACCGACCTCGTCAAGCGCGGCGCGCGCGAGGCGAAAACCCCCGCCGCGGTAGCCCGCCGCAGCGATATCGTGTTCCTGTGCGTGACCTCCTCGGTCGAAGTCGAAGCGGTGGTTCGCGCGAAGCGGGGCATCGCATCCGCGGCGCGCAAAGGGTTGATCGTCGTAGACACCTCGACGTCGGATCCCGACTCGACGCTGGCGCTGCACGCCGAGCTCAAGCCGCTGGGTGTGCGGTTCGTCGATGCCCCCCTGACGCGCACCCCGAAGGAGGCTGAACAGGGCCGGCTGAACACTTTCGTCGGCGCCGATCCCCGCACGTTCCGCGAGCTGCGCCCGGCGCTGCAGGCCTGGGCGGAGAACATCTTTCACGTCGGACCGGTGGGTGCCGGGCACAAGCTGAAGCTGATCAACAATTTCATCGCCATGGGCTTCAACGCGGTGATCGCCGAAGCGCTGGTCACGGCCGAGAAATCGGGTGTCCGGCTGGAAGACCTGCATGCCGTGATCAGCGCGGGGATTCTCAACAACGGGTTCTACCAGAACGTGATGAAGTGGGTGATCGGCGGCGACCGCAAGTCCCATCCGTTCACGCTGGTCAACTGCCGCAAGGACGTGCGTTACTACAACCGCCTCGCCGAATCCAGCAATGCGACATCGGTGGTGGCCGGCGCGGTGAAGCAGCTCTACGAGATTAGTCACCACTACGGCTACGGCGACAAGTACCTGCCGCACCTGTTCGACGCGGTAGCGGACCTGAACGGAGTGAAGCATGGCTAGACCGGCGGTGCTGGCAGTAACACGCCTGATGGACAGCGTCATGCAGGTGCTCGAAAACAGCTACACATT
>JAHELT010000039.1:19559-33876 GCA_024644045.1 Chromatiales bacterium
TGGTGCGCCGGCAGTCTTGTACACCGGTCAGGCAGACGATGACACGCAGGCGTACACGCTGACTGATGCAGTAGGTCAGCTCCGGGTGTCGCCCAACACTGTCACCTTTGCTGTTGAGAACACCGTTTCTGGTGACAAGTTGATGGACGCACTGCCGAATCTCGAGATCATCGCCTGCTACGGGGTCGGCGTGGACGCCATCGACCTCGCGCATGCTGCGGCGCGCGGCGTCACGGTCACCAACACACCGGACGTGCTGAATGACGACGTCGCCAATCTCGCTATCGGTCTGCTGCTCGCCAGCTCGCGTTGCATCGTCGGCGGCGACCGCTATGTGCGCGCGGAACGCTGGCCGGCGGGTGAGATGGCGCTGAGCCACGGACTGCGCGGCAAGACCGTCGGCATCCTGGGTCTGGGCCGCATCGGCAAGGACATCGCGCAGAAGCTGTCCGTGTTCGGTTGCGAGATCGTGTACCACGGCCGCCGCGAACAGGCGCAGCAGCCGCATCGCTACTACGCCGACCTGCGCGCCATGGCCGGCGACTGCGATCACCTCATAGTAATCTGTCCCGCAACCGAGGAGACCCGCGAACTGGTGAACCGGGAGGTGCTCGACGCGCTGGGTCCTTCGGGTACACTGATCAACGTGGCGCGGGGCTCGGTCGTCGACGAGCCGGCGCTCGTGGCCGCACTGAGCGACGGGCGCCTGGGTGCCGCAGCGCTGGACGTGTTCGCGAACGAACCGCACGTGCCGGCGCCGCTGCTGACGATGGACAACGTCGTGCTGCTGCCGCACCTCGGCAGCGCCACGGTGGAGACGCGTCAGGCGATGGGCGACCTGGTGATCGAGAATCTGGCGCTGCACTTCGCCGGGAAGCCGGTGGTCACGCCGGTTGCAGCCTGACCCCCGCGACACAGGATGACTGTATGAAACTACTGCGCTTTGGCGAACCCGGCCAGGAGAAACCGGGACTGCTGGATGCCGGCGGCCAGATCCGCGACCTGTCAGGCGTGATCGAGGATGTCAACGGCGCCGCGCTCGGCGCGGAGAGTCTCGCGCGGCTGAGCGCGCTGGACCCGGCCAGCCTTCCGGCGGCCGGCGGCAGCCCTCGGCTCGGGCCCTGCGTGGGTGGCGTCGGTAAGCTGGTCTGCATCGGCCTCAACTATTCCGATCACGCCGCCGAAGCCGGCGTGCCGCTGCCCGAGGAACCGGTCATCTTCATGAAAGCGACCAGCTCGATCTGCGGACCCGACGACCCGATCGTGATCCCGCCGGGCTCGGAGAAAACCGACTGGGAGGTCGAGCTCGCGTTCGTCATCGCGCGCGAAGCGCGCAACGTGGCGGAAGCCGACTGGGCCGACTACGTCGCCGGCTACTGCGTAGTCAACGACGTGTCCGAGCGTGCCTGGCAGCTGGAGGGCACCGGGCAGTGGGTGAAGGGCAAGAGCGCCGACACCTTCGGCCCGGTCGGCCCCTGGCTCGTCACGTGCGACGAGATCGCCGACCCGCACGCGCTGGACCTGTGGCTGGACGTCGACGGACACCGCTACCAGAACGGCAACACCGCCACCATGGTGTTCCAGCTGCCGCGCCTGTTGAGCTACGTGAGCCGGTTCATGAGCCTGCAGCCGGGCGACATCATCTCCACCGGTACCCCGCCGGGCGTAGGTCTGGGGTTGAAGCCGCCGGTCTACCTGCGCGCGGGGCAGCAGGTCACCCTCTCGGTGCAGGGACTCGGCGAGCAGCGGCACGCCGTCGTGGACGCCGGGTAAACGGGAGCTGAACGACGATGCGAGTACTGATCACCGGCGGCGCCGGCTTCCTGGGGCGGCGTGTGCTTTCGGCCCTGCTGGCGCAGGGCAAGCTGATGGACAGCGACAACAACGAACGCGAGATCAGCCGCATCTGCGTGGCCGATGTGGCTGGGCCCCCGCAGGCGTTGCCCGACGACCCGCGCCTCGAAACGGTGTACGGCGATTTCAGCGAGCCGGGCGCGGCGCGACGGCTGCTGCGGGACGACACCGGTGTGGTGTTTCATCTGGCGGCCATCGTCAGCGGCCAGGCCGAGCAGGAATTCGATCTCGGCATGCGCATCAACCTGGACGGCACGCGCGGACTGCTGGACGCGTGTCGCGAGCTGTCGCAACCGCCGCGGTTTGTGTTCTCCAGCTCCGTAGCGGTATATGGCGGCGACATGCCGCCGGTCATTCAGGACACTACGCCGCCGGTGCCGCAGACCTCCTACGGGGCACAGAAAGCGGGCAGCGAGCTGCTGGTCAGCGACTACTCCCGCAAGGGCTTTGTGGACGGCCGCTCGCTGCGCCTGCCAACCATCATCGTGCGGCCCGGTAAGCCGAACGCGGCCGCTTCCTCGTTTGCCAGCTCGGTGCTGCGCGAACCGCTGCAGGGCGAGGACGTGGTCTGTCCAGTGGCCGCAGAAACCGGCGTGTGGGCGCTGTCGCCGCGGCGGGTGGTGGATTGTTTCGTGCGCGCTGCGCGCTTGCCCGCGAGCGCCTGGGGCAAGAACCGCACGCTGATGCTGCCCGGCCTGACGGTCACGGTCGCCGAGATGCTCGAGGCACTGCGCGCCGTGGGCGGCGATGCGGTCGCCGCGCGAGTGCGGTTCGAGCCGGATCCGTTCATCGAGCAGATCGTCTACGGCTGGCCGACCCGCTTTGATCCGCGTCGGGCGCTGGACATGGGCTTCGCCGCGGACAACAGCATGACCGAGATCATCGAGGCGTTCGTCGAGGACGATCTCGGCGGGCTGATCGCGAGCTAGCGGGCGGCGCTCGAGCCCATGAGCGGACGGTTACAGGGAAAACACGTCGCCGTGACGGCCGCCGCACAAGGCATCGGTGAAGCGATCGCGCGGGCCTGCGCCGCGGAAGGTGCGACCGTGCTCGCGACCGACATCAACCTTGCAAAGCTCGAAGCGCTGGCCGGCGTACCTTCGCTCAGCGTGCAGCGACTGGACGTGACCGATCAGCAGCAGGTGGACGCGGTGCTCGGCGGCGCCCCGGTCGACGTACTGTGCAACTGCGCGGGCTTCGTGCACCACGGATCCGTGCTCGATTGCGAGGAGCCGGACTGGGATTTTTCGTTCGACCTCAACGTCAAAGCCATGTATCGCACCATCCGCAGCGTGCTGCCCGCGATGCGCGCCGCGAGCAGCGGCTCGATCATCAACATCGCCTCGGTAGCCTCGAGCGTTCGCGGCGTGCCGAACCGGTGCGTCTACGGCGCATCCAAGGCCGCCGTCATCGGGCTGACGAAATCCGTTGCGGCCGACTACGTGACCGAGGGCATCCGCTGCAACGCCGTCTGCCCCGGCACCGTGCAGTCGCCCTCCCTGGACCAGCGCATCGCCGCGCTCGGCGATCCCGCCGAAGCCCGTAAAGCGTTCATCGCCCGTCAGCCCATGGGGCGGCTGGGCACTGCCGAGGAGATCGCCGCGCTGGCCGTGTATCTCGCCAGCGACGAGTCCCGCTTCACGACCGGCAGCACGATGATCGTGGACGGCGGCATGAGCAACTGAACCGAGAGGAATCGCATGAGCAAGAAACCGCCCGCACGCCGCAGCCATGCCTGGTTCGAAGGCACCAGCCGCGACAACTTCGTGCATCGCAGCTGGATGCGTAATCAGGGCCGGCCGTCGCACCTGTTCGACGGGCGCCCCGTCATCGGCATCTGCAACACCTGGTCGGAACTCACGCCGTGCAACGGCCACTTTCGGCGCATCGCCGAGCATGTCAAACGCGGCGTGTACGAGTGCGGCGGATTCCCGCTGGAGTTCCCGGTGATGTCGCTCGGCGAAACGCTGATGCGCCCGACCACCATGCTGTTTCGCAACCTGGTGTCGATGGACGTGGAGGAGTCGATCCGCGCCAACCCGCTCGACGCCGTGGTGCTGCTGGTCGGCTGCGACAAAACCACGCCCGCGCTGCTGATGGGCGCCGCCAGCTGCAACCTGCCGACGATCGTCGTGTCCGGCGGCCCGATGCTGAACGGCTACTTCAAAGGCCGCAAGATCGGCTCCGGCACCTCGGTGTGGGAATTCAGCGAAGACGTGCGCGCCGGCTGCATGTCGGTGGCGGAGTTCATGGATGCCGAGTCCAGCATGTCGCGTTCCGTGGGCCACTGCATGACCATGGGCACGGCCTCCACCATGGCATCGATGGTCGAATCGCTGGGCATGGGCCTGCCCGGGAACGCCGCGATCCCGGCCGCCGACGCGCGCCGTTACGCGCTGGCGCACGAAGCCGGCCGGCGCGTGGTCGGCATGGTCGAGGAGAACCTGACGATCGCCGAGGTGCTCACGCGCGAAGCGTTCGAGAACGCGGTGATGGTCAACGGCGCAATAGGCGGCTCGACGAACGCGGTGGTGCACCTGCTGGCGCTGGCGGGACGCGTCGGCGTCGACCTGTCGCTGGACGACTGGGACCGGCTCGGCCGCGAGATGCCGTGCCTGGTCAACCTGATGCCTTCCGGCGAGCATCTGATGGAGGACCTGTACTACGCGGGCGGCCTCCCGGCGGTCATGCAGGAAATCGCCGCTTCGCTGCACCTGGATGCGAAGACGGTCAACGGACAGACGCTGGGCCAGAACATCGCGGACGCCGAGTGTTACAACCGCGATGTCATCCGCCCGCTCGACGAACCGCTGGCCGAGCACGGTGGCATCGCCGTGCTGCGCGGCAACCTGGCGCCGCAGGGCGCGGTGGTGAAGCCCTCCGCCGCGACGCCGGCGCTCATGCAGCACCGGGGGCGCGCCGTGGTGTTCGAAGATATCGACGATTTCAAGGCGCGTATCGACGATCCCGATCTGGACGTCGAGCCCGAGGACGTGCTGGTGCTGAAGAACTGCGGACCGAAAGGCTACCCCGGCTTTCCGGAGGTCGGCAACATGCCGCTGCCCTCGAAACTGCTGGAGCGCGGCGTGCGCGACATGGTGCGCATCTCAGATGCACGCATGAGCGGTACCGCCTACGGCACAGTCGTGCTGCACACAGCGCCCGAAGCCGCGGTGGGCGGACCGCTGGCGCTGGTGCAGAACGGCGACACGATAGAGCTCGACGTTGCTGCGCGGCGCCTGCACCTCGACGTCACGGACCAGGCGCTCGAAGCGCGGCGCGCCGCGTGGACACCGCCCGAGCACGACTTCACGCGCGGGTACTACCGGCTTTTCCTCGACCACGTGCTGCAGGCGGATACCGGCGTCGACTTCGATTTCCTGCGCGGCAGCTCCGGTGCGCCGGTGCCGCGCGAAAGTCACTGAACGCCGATCAGGGCGAGCACTTCCCGCCCTGCTCGGCGGAGCGGTAGACGGCGTCGACGACGCGCAGGTTGGCCAGGTAATCGGGTGCCGTGTTCATGAGCGGTCCACCGTTCAGCAGGTGCTCGACCACGTGCGCCTGCAGGCGGTACACGCAGTCACCGCCAAATCCCTCGTCGCGCCAGGCGTAGTCGATACGCTGCTCGGCGTTCTCGCCGTGAGCGCGAAAAAAGAGTTCCGCATCGCCGTTCAAACGCACGCTGCCGGCCGACCCTTCGAGATACATTTCACCCATCGTGAGGCGCCGGTTGCGGGCGGCGTGGTCGGCCAGGCGGTTGCCGTCGAACACGCCGCGCACACCGCGGTCGAACTCGAAGATGATGAGCCCGGCATCCTCGCCGGCAATAGCGGGGTTACGGCGGTCGAGCTGCGCGTAGACGCTGCGCACCTCACCCGCCAGGTAGCGGAACACGTCGATCAGGTGCACCGCGGTTTCGTGCACCAGGAAACGCGGCATCGCCTGGAAGTACGGCTGGCGGGCCAGGTAGGCCTCCGCGCCCTGCCCGTCCCCCGGGCGCAGCCGGAATGTGATCTGGTAGAAGGTACCCAGGCGTCCTTTCTGCAGCAGCCCCCGGAGCGTCTCGTACCAGGGCTGGAAACGGAAATTCTCGTGCACGACGACCAGGCCATTCCGCGCCTGGACGTGTTCGACCAGCCGCTCCGCATCGGACAGCGACGGCGTGAACGGTTTCTGACAGATGACCACCGCACCGCTTGCCAGCGCCTCGCTCACCAGCGCGGTGTGCGTGAGCGGCGGTGTGATGATATCCACCAGGTCGGGCTGAGTGTCGGCCAGCATCCGTGCAAAGTCGTCGAACGCAGGCGGTTTGCCATGCCTGGCTGCAACCTCGCGGGCGCGCGCCAGCTCCCGGTCGCACACACCGACGAGCTCGACCTGTCCCTGCGCTGCAAGACGGCTCCAGGCGTCGTAGTGAAACTGGCTGAAGTAGCCGGCACCGACGGTGGCGACCCGGCGTGCCCCTCTCATCGGCCGGCGTGCGCGGCGTTACGCGTGGGCCCGCGGAACTGCCAGTGCGCAGGCGGGTAGCCCGCCACCGGCGCTTTGAAGCGGGCAATCGCATCGCCGAGCAGGCAGCCCAGGTAGCCGGTACACAGATCGGCGCCGCCGAACGCCATGCTGGAGATGTTGCGCAGTCGGGCACTGCGCACCGCCTCGAGGTGCGAGCGGTCCATGGCGCCGGCGGCGTAGGCCGCCTCCACCGTGGCCACATGCTCTGCGTCGCAGTCTTCGAGAACCACAGTCTGCTTTCCGGCCGGGTCGACATGAATCACACGGTTGCTGACGATGCTGGTGATCCACGCATCGCCGTTGACGTCGAAGGTGAGGCCATCGGGAAACACACCGGCACCGAACTCGGTAATCACGCGCTTTCTGCCCAGCGTACCGTCTGCCGCGATATCGAAAGCGACCAGACGCCGCGCGAAGGTTTCGTTCACGAACAGCCGCCGCCCATCGGGATGCACCACACACTCGTTGGTGTAACCCAGTCCGTCCGCCACGATCCGCGTACCGCGCGCATCGTGCAGGATCACGAAGCCGTCGCCCTGCGTGGCGCGGTAACCGAGCGCCCGCGGACGCAACCGCGTGCTCACCGTCACCCAGGTACGCCCGCGCGCGTCCCGGTGCACGAAGTTCGTGGGCGGCAGCGGCTCGCCCTCGACCTCCATCAGCCAGGGTTGCGGGTTCGCGTTCTCGTCGAGCAGATAGACACCGCCTGCCTCATCGCCGAGATGGGCGAGCAGCACGCCACCATCGCCCGGGAGCAGGCAGATGCCGTTGGGGCGCACCCCGACCTCGCCGTCGGTTGCCAGCAGCGCCCATTGTTCGCCATCCGGTTCGATCACGCTGATGCCGCCGCGCCAGTCGGACACGAACACGCGACCGTTGGCCGTGCACAACACGCACTCCGGACGGTGCAGCCCTTGGCCGACGAAGTCCAGATGGTCGATGGCGACCTTGCGCATCGAGGGCTGGGCGCAGCGATCAGTAGGTGGCGCGGCCGCCGCTCAGGTCGAACGCCGCTCCGGTCGAGAACGAATTCTCCGCCGACACCAGCCACGCCACCAGCGCGGCGATCTCCTCGACCTCGACGAAACGCCCGCGCGGTATCTTGGACAGCATGTAGTCGATGTGCGACTGAGTCATCTGGTCGAAAATGCGGGTCTTGGCCGCGGCCGGCGTGATGCAGTTGACGGCGATGTCGATGTCCGCCGTCTCCTTGGCCAGGGACTTGGTCAGCGCGATGACGCCGGCTTTGGCGGCGCTGTAGGCCGCGGCGTTCGGGTTGCCTTCTTTACCGGCAATGGACGCCACGTTGACGAGCCGCCCGTAGCCGTGCTCGCGCATCGCGGGAAGCACGGCGCGGCAACAGTAGAACACCGCGTTGAGGTCGATATCGATTACCTGCCGCCAGGCGTCCGGCGGATACTCCCAAGACGGCATGTTCGGCCCGGCGATGCCGGCGTTGTTGACCAGGATGTCGATGCGCCCCAGCCGCTGGCGCACGCCGGCTGTCTGCTCCGCCACCGCATCGGCGTCGGTAAGCTCGAGCGTGACAGGCTCGACCGGGCCTCGGGAGGCGAGGCGCGTGCAGGCTTCTTCCAGCGCCGCGGTGTCCCGGTCCCAGACGCTGACGTGTGCCCCCGAGGCCAGCAGCCGTTCGGTAATCGCATAGCCGATGCCCTGCGCGCCACCCGTGACCACGGCGCATCGGTCTTTCAGATCAATCTGGTTCACGCGCGATCCCGACTTGTCACGTCATCGGTTCCAGTGTTCGAACAAAGGCCCTCGGCCACCGCACACCGGGTCTTGTTCCGGCAGCGGCACGCTGACCACCCTGCGCTGCGCCGTGGCCGAATCGATTTCTCCGGCCCGGCACAGGTCGGGCGTCTGCCCGTCGGGGTAGGCGCCGACAACGCCGAGGAAGCCTCGGCTGCTCACGCGCTTGTGGGCGATGCCGGCCGGCACCACGATCACGTCGCCGATGCTCGCCTTCACCTCAATCCCCTGCTCGCCGCCGAACTGCACCGTGACATAGCCGCGGTAGATACCCAGCACTTCATGGGCGGTGCTGTGATAGTGGTGAAAAGAGTAAATGCCGTTGCGCCACGCACCCGGCCATCCGTTCTCGGTAAACAGCTGCTCGAAGTGCGCAGCCAGATCCGCACCGGGCTCCGGGACTACCTGCGGGTACACGAGCAGCGGGCACTGCAGATTGTTCGGTATCTCCGGTGTCGGTGCGATCGCGTGTGCAACGACCTCGACGTCCGTGCTCATGGCCATCTTGCGTCTCCCTCCGGGCGTAACAGCACCATGTCTGCGGCCAGCGCGCTCGTTCAGCCGCGTCCGATGTACGGCATCTTGGTTGCCATCACGGTCATGAATTGAACGTTCGCATCCAGCGCAAGGCCGGCCATGTACACGACCGCGCTCGCGACGTTCTCGACCGGCATGGTCGGTTCCACCGCGCGTTCGCCGTTCGCTTGCGGGACCCCTTCCGCCATTCTGGCGGTCATCTCCGTGGCGGCGTTACCGATGTCGATCTGACCGCAGGCGATGTCGTAGCTGCGCCCGTCCAGCGACGTGGAACGCGTCAACCCGGTGATGGCGTGCTTGGTCGCCGTGTAGGGCGCCGAAAACGGACGCGGCACGTGGGCGGAGATCGAACCGTTATTGATAATGCGGCCTCCGCGCGGGTCCTGTGCCTTCATCAGACGGAACGCGGCCTGCGTGCAAAGAAACGCGCCCGTCAGGTTGATGTCCACGACCGCCTGCCATTGCTCGGGGGTGATTTCCTCGAGCGGCACTGCGGGCGCGCCGATCCCCGCATTGTTGAACAGCACATCGAGGCGGCCGAACCGCTGGCGCACCGCGTCGAACAGTTCGCCGACGCTCGCCGGGTCGGCGACGTCGGTGGGCACCGCGAGAGCGCGCTCCGGATCCGACGCGCGTTCGCGCGTCTGTTCCAGCGCTTCGCGGCGGCGCCCGGCCAGCGCCACCGAATAGCCCGCCTCGAGCAGCGCCAGCGCCACGGCGCGGCCGATACCGCTGCCGGCCCCGGTTACGATTGCGGATTTCCTGTTGTCTGCGCTCACGGTCGGATTCCTCGGTCGGGGGTCAAAGGCATCAGCGCCGTCTCGGGTATCGTGCGCGGTGCCGCCGGCCTTGCGCCACCTCAGCAATCGGATAGCGCTGTCCGTTTTTACCGCCGCCGCACCTGCAAGTCCATCTTTCACGCGCGGACGGCACGCTTTCGCTGGCGTGCGATAACGTATAAATTAATGCATGCATGGTACAGTGTTTCGGGCCGCCAGCACAAAGCGAGAAACGATGGCCGCGCAGAGCAAACCGAGTCGCGTCGACGACGCCTACGTTCGCCTGAAAAGCGAAATTCTGAACAACCGCATGCCGCCCGGGTTCCAGGCACCCGAGCCTGAAATCGCGCTGCGCCTGGGGATGAGCCGGACCCCCGTGCGCGAGGCGCTGATCCGCCTGGCCACCGAAGGGCTGGTCGAGCTCGTGCCGCGCCGCGGCATGCGCGTGCTGCCGATTTCGCCGGCCGACATGCGCGAGATCTACCAGCTACTGACGGTGCTCGAGCCCGAAGCCGCCGCCGTGATCGCCGAGCGCAAGCCGCACCACGACGAGCTGGCCACGCTCACGGCGGCGAGTGCCGACATGGAGCGGGCGCTGGACGCCGGCGACCTCGACGCCTGGGCGGCCGCGGACGATCGCTTCCACCGCGGCCTGCTCGCGATGCACCATAACCGCCGTCTGCGGGCGTTCGTCGAGAACCTTCTCGATCAGGCGCACCGGGCGCGCATGCTGACGCTGCGCTTGCGCGATCTGCCGCGGCGCTCCACCAAGGAGCACCACGACATCCTGACGTACATCGCCGCGGGGGAAGCAGAGAAGGCGCGCGCTGTGTTCAAGGCACACCGCATGCGAGCAGCATCGGAGCTGCTCGCGATTCTGGAAAAGGCGCGGCTCACCCAGCTCTGAGAACACGACGGTAAACGCCCATGCCTGAACCGGCATTTCGCATCGCGACGTTCAAGGGCGACGGAATCGGCGTGGACGTCACCGATGCGACCCTCGCCGTGATCGAAGCCGCCCGCAAGCGGGTCGGCGGGTTCAACCTGCAGTTCGAGTTCATGGACGCCGGCGCGGCCTATTTCGAGGAAACCGGCCGCGACATCGCCCCCGGCGCCGAGGAAACGGTCGCAGACGCGGACGCGATTCTGCTCGGTGCGATCGGACTGCCCACCGTGCGTCACGCGGACGGCACCGAGATTGCGCCACATCTGCGCTTGCGCGAGCAGCTGCAGCTATACGCAGGCGTGCGGCCGGTCAAAGCCTACCCGAACGCACCGCAGCGCCTCGCCGATGCCCGCGCACGCGGGATCGATCTGATCGTGCTGCGCGAATCGACCGAGGGCCTGTTCTACTCGGCAGCCGTGCACCGGCGCAGCGAGGTCGCCAGTGATGAAGAGGTGCGAGACGTGCTGCGCATAACCCGCGCTACCACCGAAAAGCTGCACGATTTCGCTTTCCGCCTCGCTGCCAAGCGCAAGGCGCGCGGCGGCATGGGCCGTGTGACCTGCGTCGACAAAGCCAACGTGTTCCAGTCGATGGCCCTGTTCCGCAAAGTTTTCGATGAGCGCGCCCGGCGCTTCCCGGACATCGAGCACACCTACAACTACGTCGATGCACAGGCCCTGGACCTGATCCGCAAACCGTGGGAGTTCGACGTGCTGGTGATGGAGAACATGTTCGGCGACATTCTGTCCGACCTGGCAGGCGGCCTGGTGGGGGGCATGGGCATGGCCGCCTGTGCCGAGATCGGCGATGCGCACGCGCTGTTTCAGCCGGCGCACGGCAGCGCACCGGACATCATGGGGCACGACCAGGCCAACCCGCTGGCCGCGATCCTGAGCGGCGCGCTGATGCTCGACTACCTGGGCGACCGCGCCGGGCACCAGGCGCTCGCCGATGCCGCCGCGCTGATCGAGGCGGCAGTGCAGGCCGGCTTCGAGGCCAACGCGCTGCGGCCCATGGAGTTCGGCGGCGACCAGGGCACGAAGGCTGCCACCGGCGCGCTGATCGCCGCCATCGAACGGCTTTGCGTGTGACCAGGGCGCGCGAACCCGATTGCTCCGGTCAGGGCGTGAGATGACGATCCTGCTGGGCGCGATCGCCCACGACTTCACCGGCGCCACGGATTGCGCCGGCACCCTGGTCAAACAGGGGCTGCATGCGGTGCAGACCATCCGTGTACCCCCGGCGACGATCGAACTGGGCGAGGAGGACATGCCATGTATGTCGTAACCGTAGAATTTGTCGTGGCGCGCGAGCAGGCCGACGCGTTCAGCGCCCGGGTGCTGCAGCAGGCCGCCGACTCGCTAACCGCCGAGCCCGGGTGCCGGGTGTTCGACGTGTGCGTGGATCCGGAGCACAACGGGCGGTTCTTCCTGTACGAGGTCTACGACAATGCGGCGGCGTTCGAGCACCACCTCGCCTCCGCGCACTTCAAAGCCTTCGATGCCGATGTCGCCGGGTGGCTCGCGTCCAAGCACGTCGAGGTGCTCTCGCGGCTGGACGCAGCCGCACAGATGCAGCATTGAACCGGGGTCGCGCTGCGGTTGATCCACGGCCGGTTGTTTGTGCATCATGGCGGCCGGTCCGGGCTAGAACGACAAGCACTGATGCAGAGGCACACAGCAAGCACCCGCAGCCCCGATCTCGCGGTCGTGGTGGACTGGCTGGTCCGCGAAGCGCTGGGGGATATCGACGCCAATGCGCTGTTCGCCAACCTGTGCGAACGCCTCGTAGCGGCGGGCTTGCCCCTGCTGCGCGCACATCTGGCCATGCGCACCCTGCATCCGCTGATGCGGTCAGTGGACCTGACGTGGTGGCACTCAGGCAGCCTCGAGGTGACACCGAGGGAGTATACCGACACGCTGACCGACGTCTGGCTGCGCAGCCCGCTGTATTACATGATGCAGGAACACCTCACTGAGCTGCGCCAGCCGCTGGACGATGCCCGGGCGCTTGAGCGGTTTCCCGTGCTTGCCGAGTTCGCGCAGCGGGGTGGCACCGACTACCTCGCGCTGCTGACCGCGTTCGGCGAACCGGACACCGCGTTCGAGCGCGAAGACGGCATTCTGACGTCCTGGGTCACCGATGCGGCGGGTGGTTACTCTTCCGCGGATCTGGCAGCGGTGAAGCAGGTGCAGCCGTACCTGGGCCTGGTCGCCAAGCTCGTCAAACACGATCACACTGCGCGTAACGTGGTCGCCGCCTACCTGGGCGCCGACGCCGGTGCCCGGGTGCTGGACGGACAGATACGCCTCGGGGACGTCGAACGCATTCCGGCCGTAATCTGGTACTGCGACCTGCGCGATTCGACCGCCATGGCCGAACGCATGCCGGTGACTGCGTTCCTGGATGCGCTGAACGGCTACTTCGCGTGCATGGCCGGCGCTGTCCTCGATCATGGCGGCGAGGTGCTGCGTTTCATCGGCGATGCGGTGCTTGCCGTTTTTCCGGTGACTGACGGCGTCGCGCGGTCGGACGCGGCGCGCCGGGCCCACGCCGCGTCGTGCGCCGCCCGCGAAAGACTCTCCGCGTTGAACGAGACCCGTCGCTCGCAGGCGCTCGAGACACTCGCGTACGGCCTGGGGCTGCACGTGGGCGATGTCCTGTACGGCAACATCGGCGTGCCCAGCCGCATCGAGTTCTCCGTGATCGGCAGTGCCGCCAACGAGGTGTGCCGGATCGAGTCACTGACCAAGTCACTGGGTGAACCCGTGCTGGTGTCACAGGCATTCTGCTCGGCCCTGCCGATGCAGTACCGTGATCTTGCGAGTCATCAACTGAAAGGCGTCGGCAAACCCGTCCACGTGTTCGCGCCACCGGCCGAACCGGCGCCCGGTCCGGGATAGCCCCTAGGGGACCACCCGACCGATGTCGAAGCGGCAACCCACCGGCTTCACGCCGGCGACCACCCGGTTCCTGAGCGATTTGCGCGGCAACAACGACAGGGACTGGTTCACGGCCAACAAACGACGCTACGAGAACGATGTAGCCGCCCCCGCGCTGGACTTCATTGCGGCAATGGATCCGCGTCTCAAGGAAATCTCACCCCACTTTCGCGCGATAGCAAAAAAGACCGGCGGCTCATTGATGCGCGTCTACCGCGACACACGT
Organism: Chromatiales bacterium; assembly: GCA_024644045.1. Lineage (GTDB taxonomy): Bacteria > Pseudomonadota > Gammaproteobacteria > JAHELT01 > JAHELT01 > JAHELT01. The sequence goes on from JAHELT010000039.1 coordinate 33,126, forward strand.
TTCGCGAAAGACAAGACACCGTACAAGACCAATGTCGGCATTCAGTTTCGTCACCAGCTGGGTAAAGACGTGCACGCGCCAGGGTTCTACCTGCACATCGAGCCGCAGGACGTGTTCCTGGGCGTCGGCAGCTGGCACCCGGAGCCCAAGGCCCTCGCCCGGATCCGCGATGCGATCGTGGACAACCCTGCTGCCTGGCGCAAGGCGCGCGACGACCGCAAGTTCCGCGAGCGCTTCGAGCTGCGCGGCGACAGCCTGAAACGGCCGCCCCGGGGTTTCGATGCGGGGCATCCGATGATCGAGGACCTGAAGCGTAAAGACTTCATCGCCATCGAGGAGCTGGCGGCCGACGAAATCTATGAGGCGGCGTTCGCCGAGCGCGTAAGCCGGAGCTTCGCGGCGGCGACGCCGTTGATACGCTTCCTGTGTCACTCCCTCGACCTGGCATTCTGACGGCCGCCCGCCGGTTTGCCGCTGCCCCGGTGGCAGCGCGACAGAGTCGCGCTAGGCGTACTCGGCCAGGATATCCGCGATACGCTTGAGAAAGATGCCGTGCTCGCAGGCCTCCTCCGACGAGAAAGATTCTTCGAGGATCCTGACCGGCTCTCCGCGCACGCCGGAGCAGATGCCGATGCGGTAGTCCTCATGCAATCGCTTGCATACCGTGACGTACTTGCCGGCCATCGGTGCGCGCCGGAACTTGTCCAGCACCGTTCTCAAGTCCTTGCTGTGCTCAATCGGCGGTTTGCCG
>JAHELT010000040.1 GCA_024644045.1 Chromatiales bacterium
GACGAGGACGTGCGTCACGACCAGTTTTACGGGCGGGTGGTGGTGCGGCGGCCGCGGACCTGCGATCAAGCGCAACGGGATATACGGCTTGGATCTGTTTGACAACCTCGATCTGCACGTGGTGCTGGTGACGCTGATCGCCATACCGGTCGTGATCATGATTCCCAACTCGATGGCGAGCGTCTTTCTGATCGGTTCGCTGCTGGTGCCGCAGCCCTTGCTGTGGGCGCGTGCCTTCGGCCGGCGTCACGGCGGCGGCGACATGAAAAAATACCTCCTCGCCAACGAGCTCGCGGTGCTCGTCGTCGTCTGCTTCGCCTTCTATGTCAAACTGCAAGGCTGAAGAACCGCCGCGCCGGGACGGCGAGGCTTGCGCAGTCGCACGCTTGATCGGGCGCTGCGCTGTCAATGTCCCGGAAATGTGACGTGAGTGGGGTTTTAGCGCCCAATTCCCCACACAGCCGCGCTAGTATCACACCTGTATTGCAGAACCAACGAAGCGTACCGTCAGCAGTGCGCTCGATCTGCAAGGATGGCCACACGGAGGACCGCCTATGTGCAAGTGGCACGGCTGTCGGAATTTACGCTCGCGCGCTAGCGTGCGAACTGCTCTCGTTCGTTCACTGGGTATGGCGATTGGCCTGAGCGGCGCCGTGTCCGCTGCGTTTGCCGCAGACGGCGCAGCGCTGCTGGACGTCAGCTTCGAACCCCGCACCGGTCTGGTGAGCGTGTCGGCCAGCGCCGTTCCGCTCACCGACGTGCTGCGCGTACTGGGCGCCAAAGCGGGGCTGCAGATACGGGTCGACCCCACGGCGTCGCAGCAGGTATTGCAGCATTTCCAGAACGTGCCTCTGGAATCGGCGATCGAGCGTCTGGTGGGTGCGAACGGGGCGCTTTTCGTGTACCACGCGGCGGACAACGGAGCACAGCAACTGGGCAAAGTGCACGTGATGGCACGCCAGCTGGCGTCGCCGAACACGCAGGAGCGGTCGCCGCCGGATGCCGGTACGTTGAACGAATACGGCCGTGCCTGGCTCGACGCCCACCAGGCGGACTTTGCGCACCTCGCCCCGGCAAAGCTGATCGGGGCCGCCATCAGCTGGCAGAAGTATCTGTCGCGCCTGCCCGAATCGCAGCGCGATAGCCTGCATGAGCGGATGCTGCAGGCGCGCCTGAGGCGCGATGCCCTCGACCAGCTGGCGGCGAACGGGACCGGTACCGGTACCGCAGTGCGCTGAATCACGCGGGCATCGGACCCGCGTCTGGCCCGCGCGTTGATCTGACCTGAAGAAATCGTTGCACGCGGCGCGCACTCCGCGCACGATGGCGCGTTGCTACGCCGGCGATTTCGGATTGACCCAGTACATGCCCGCTGCTAAACCGGTTTCGGTGCTTGCCGCCATCGGCGCCGTCTGGGCGCTGTTGCTAGGCATTGCACTGCTCAACCTCGGTGACGGCCTGCAGGCGACCCTGCTCGGCGTGCGCGCCGCGCTGGAGCGGTTTCCCACGCCTGCCACGGGCCTGTTGATGTCGGCATTCTACGTCGGCTTTCTGGTTGGCTCCCTCGCCACCGCGAGAACCGTCGAGCGGGTCGGGCATATACGGGTGTTCGGCGCGCTCGCCTCTCTGGCTTCCGCCGCGGCGCTCGTCTATAGCGTGTTCGTGACGCCGTCGGCGTGGGCGCTGCTGCGCTTTGTGAGCGGCGTGTGCTTTGCCGGTTTGTACATCGTCGCCGAAAGCTGGCTGAACGATCGCGCCAGCAATGAAACCCGCGGACAGCTGCTGTCGATCTACATGCTGGTGACCTACGGCGGTATCGCAGCGGGGCAGTTGCTGCTCAACGTCGCTCACCCGAGCGGCTACCAGCTGTTCATTCTGACCTCGGTGCTGATCTCCGTTGCGCTTGTGCCGCTGCTGCTGTCCGCGGGCGATGCGCCCGGTTTCGAGCATGCCACGCCGCTGAAGGCGCGCGCACTCTACAGGCTGTCGCCGCTCGGCGTGGTGGCCACCGCACTGTCCGGCATGTCTTCGGCCATCCTGTTCAGCATGGGACCGGTGTATGCCGAAGGCATCGGGCTCAGTGTAAGGGACATTTCGTATTTTATGACGGCTGCGGTCGTCGGCTGTCTGCTTCTGCAGTGGCCCGTGGGCCGGCTGTCCGACCGCTTCGACCGGCGCCGGGTGCTCGCGTGCGTGACGTTCCTGGCAGCCCTGGCCGCCGCCGTCGCGGTACCGGCCGCATCTGCGTCAAACGCGGCGCTGCTGGTGGCCGTGGCGTGTTTCGGCGGTCTGGCGCTGCCGATGTACGCGCTCGCCATCGCGCACGCAAACGATTTTCTTGAACCGGGCGAGATGATCGCCGCCAGCGGCGCGCTGGTGCTGGCCAGCGGCGTCGGTGCTGTGCTCGGTCCGGTATCGGCCTCCGCGTTGATGCAGACGACCGGTGCCAACGGCTTCTGGTGGAGCCTCGCCGCGATCCACGCGTTCATCGGCGCGTTTGCGCTCTACCGCATGCTGAGGCGCGCCGCAAAACCGTTGACCGATCAGGGCGACTATCATCCGGTGGCCGCGCATGCCTCGGCGGTGGCGGTCGACTGGACACTCGAAAGCCGCGCCGCTGCACCGGCGCAAGACGGCGACCGGGTGTCGGACTGAATCAGGACGCGATGTGTCTCTGGCGCAGGAAGTCGTCAATGGTCTTGCCGGGTTCCGCCTGAAACCGGTCGGTGAGGACCTGCAGCGTACGCATCCGATCCAGCCGGAAGGACCGGAAGTCGTTGCGCAGCTCACACCAGGACACGAGCAGCCATACGCGTCCGTAGAATGCCAGCGCCAGGGGGCGCACGGTCCGCGCGGTGGCGTTGTCATTTTCGTCCTCGTAGTCGAGAAATACCTTGTGCGCGCTGCGGACCGCATCGCGCAGTGCGCTCGGGTCCACGCTGATCGGCTCGCTCGAATGATCGGCCGGCGCGAGCAGCGCGGTTTGCGCCATGACCTTGCGCAGCCGTGGCGGCACTACGGCTTCAACCTTGGCGATCACGTTGGTCGCCGCCTCGGCCAGTTTCGGATCGGCCCAGGACTGCACGATCCGTGCGCCGAGCACCAGTGCCTCTATCTCCTGCTCATCGAACATCAGCGGTGGTAGGTCGAAGCCTTTGCGCAACACGTAACCCACGCCAGCTTCGCCATCGATCGGCACGCCGCTGGCCATCAGATCCTGCACGTCGCGGTAGATCGTGCGCTCCGACACCTCGAGCTTCTCGGCCAGGTCGCGGGCGCGCGTCAGGTTTCTGCGACGCAGGACCTGAATTATCGCGAACAGGCGGTCGGCGCGGCGCATGGTTTCCGGGTGCTGCTGACACTATCTGTCATGAGGCGTCTTTTTAGCACAAGGCTGCTGACAACACGGTGTCAGTAGTGCGCCGCTACTATGCATCCCTCGCACACGGCGAGCAATCCAATCACCGACCGAGGAGCACGGCATGTTTGCAGCAGGTCTACAACTGATCGCAGTCATCGCAGCCTGGCACCGGCGCAGGCAGTCGGTTCTTCTGCTCTCGCAGCTCAGCGACGCCGCGCTGCGCGATATCGGCGTGTCCCGCATCGATATACCGCAGGTCGTCAACGCCGCAATGGACGCCGCCCGCGAGTCGCGCCCGCAGGCGATTCGCCGTCAGCACCGTGCGCAACTGCGCAACGCCCGCCGCTTACACGTTCGATAAGCTCCCCCGTTAGCCGGCGCGGGACCCCACGCCCGCGCCGGCTGTTCTTTGCTCCCGCCCGGGGAACGAAAATTGCAGCGTGAAGCCCATGCATGACGCGCGCACTGTGGGTCGATCTCGTCGCGCATCGGCGCGGGCCGGCTACAACCGGGGCGGCTGGGCTGCGGCCGGTGTCGCGTTGCTCGCCGGCGTGCTGCTCGTGCTGGCGGTGTTCTTTCCCGCATTTGCCAGCGCCGTGCGCGTCTGGAATCAGAGCGCTGCGCATCAGTTCTCTTACCTGGTGATTCCGGTTTCGCTGTACTTCGTCTGGTTGCGACGGACACAGCTCGCGCAGCTCGAGCCGGTTGCGGACCTGCGCGCGGTGTGGCTGGTGATTCCCTGCGGAGTGTTGTGGCTGGTTTCGGACGTCGCGCAGATCACCATCGGCGCGCAGCTGGCGGCGGTCGGCATGGTGCAGATCCTGGCCCTCGCCCTGCTCGGCGGACGGGTTTACCGCGTCCTGCTGTTTCCATTCATGTTCCTGTGGCTTCTGGTGCCGTTCGGCGACTCGCTGCTGGTGCCGCTGATGAAACTGACCAGCGCCATGACGGTGGCCGGTCTGACGCTGGCCGGCCTGGAGGCGCATGCGGACGGTACCGTGCTTATCGCCGAGGCCCGGCGCTATCTGGTCGTCGAGGAATGTGCAGCGCTGGACTTCATCATCGGCAACCTGGTCGTCTCGCTGGTGTACGCGAATCTGATGTTTGCGCGGTGGCAGAAGCGCTGCCTTTACGTGCTGGCGTCGGTGCCCGTGGCGCTCGTCGCCAACGCCTTTCGCACCACGTCGATCGTCGTGGTCACTCACCTGAGCGACGGACAGATCGCCCTGGCCTACGATCACGCCGCATACGGCTGGTTCGTGTTCCTGCTGGCGCTGACGTCGCAGATGTGGGCGGGCTGGCCGTTTCGGGACACGATGCAGACGCCGCCGGTGGACCACGCGCGTGCCGGCACCGGTGCCTCGACCCGCAAGCTCGTGATGACGTGGTGTGCCGTCGCGGCCGGGATCGTGGCGGCACCCGGTTACGCGCTGGTCACCGAAGCAAACGACACGCCCTCCGCGGGCCCGCTGTGCTGGCCCGCACCGCTCATCGACAGTGACGCGCGTTCCCCGCGAGCAGACTGGTGGCCACTGTATCCTGGTGCGTACGACCATTTCGAAGTGCATACCGGCGGCGAGCTCAGGGCAGTGACCTTGCACATCGCATACTACTGGCGTCAGCGCCGCGGCCGCGAACTCATCTCCTCGGTAAACCGCGTTTACGACGGAAGGCATTGGACGTTTACGGCGCGCGATGAGGATACGCTCACGGTGGACGGGCGTCCGGTTGCCGTAAACCGCGAGCGGCTTCTGGGGCAGGGTTACGCGAGGCGCAGCGTGTTCTACTGGTACTGGGTGGGCGACGTGTTCACCCGCAGCCCCCTGGTCGCCAAGCTGCTGCAGGTCAAAGGCGAACTGCTGTCCGGCGAGAAGCGGGCTGCTATGATCGCGCTGTCAGTGGAAGAAAGCGGGTCCCCGGCGTTTGCCCGGGGAGCCGCGCAGGCATTCCTGGACCAAGCACCGTTCGGCGTCGGCACCCTGCAGCGGGTGCGCAAACCGATCGACGCGGAAGACTCCTGCTGAAAGGGGAAGGGCCGTACCCACGCTCGGGCACGGCACATCTCATTTCTTTCTCGCCACTACCATCGCCGTAACGATACCGACAGCAATCAGTGCGATCACCGCGGGAGCGACAAGTTGCGGATCGCCACCACCGCCACCACCGCCACCACCGCCGGTACCGTTGCAAGCCGGATTGTTCGGATTGTCGCAGAGTTGCGCCCAAGCCGGGCTGTAGCTAACCAGGGTTGTCACGCAAACGCCAACCAGGGCTTTCACTCGGGAAAGTTTCATCGAACAAGTCTCCTGTCTCACGGTGTATTGTTGACTTTAGCCACCGCAGTCACACTGCTACCCGCTAACGCGGCGTCTCGACCCAGACCAGCACCCGGTCCGATGCAAATCCCAGGCCTGTAGAGTCTTCGCTTGAAAATCAGCCTGTTATGTGCCTAAGGCCGGGAGAGAAACCACCCGTCTGTAAGTATCGTCGACACCGGCAGGGCGCCGGCGGCACTTCATTCCGCGGGCAGGAAGCCGTCCAGGAAATCGTTCAGCCAGCGGTCGCTGGCGGGCGCGTTGCGGGCATAACCTTCCAGCTGCTCGGTATGCGGCTGGGCTCCGGTCAGGGTGAGCTTTTTCGACCCGCGTTCCGATTGGCACCACTTGTCGATCATCTCGCGGGTCATCTCGGGATGAAACTCGATCGCGTAGACCTGCTGGCCATAGCGGAACGCCTGGCCTTCGAAAATGTGATTTTCCGCAAGATGTATGGCCCCTTCGGGGATCTCGAACGTTTCCGAATGCCACTGATAGAAGGTGACGGGTTGCGCGAGGAACTCGTCGTCGGCGCCGGTGGGGTGCACGTCCCAGTAACCGATTTCCACGCGGCCCTCGTGGTGCGGGCCGACGTTGGCGCCGAGCACGCGCGCGATCTCCTGGGCCCCCAGGCAGATGCCGAGCACCGCGCAGTCACCGGGGATGGCGTGCTTCTCCAGCCAGTCCAGCTCCGCCTTGATGCCGGGAACATGGTCGTCGTTCGCGCTCTGCGGGCCTCCGAACACCACCGCCGCCGCATACTCGGCGAGGTCGCTCGGCAAGGGGTCGCCCAGGCAGGGGCAGCGCCGATCGAGCGTATAGCCGCGCTGGCAGAGTACCTCGCCGACCTTGCCGGGCGTGGAGTCTTCCTGATGAACGACGACGAGAACTTTGTTGCGCATGCGTGAGCCGGAGATCTTCACCGATCGGCCTTGAGTATAATCGGAACCCGCAGTATGCATGCAATGACCTTGCCGGGCCGATACGCCCGCAACCGCGCAGGAGTAAGTGTAAATGGCCTGTCAGTACTTCGCACCGGTCGAGGGTGGTGCCGATACGTTCACGGTCGCGATGCCCAGGCTCACGTTCGGGCGGGGCTGTCTGCGCGAGACTGGCGCGCGTGCGGCGGCGCGCAACATCCGCCGTGCTGCGGTGTTGACCGACGCGCAGCTGCGCGACGGAGCCTACGTCGCGACCGTGCTCGATTCGCTGAACGCGGCCGGTGTCGAGGCCGGTGTGTTCTCGGAAGTCCAGATCGAACCGAGCGACGGGTCGGTGCTGGAGGCCGCGGCGTTTCTCGCCGACGGCGACTTCGACGGCGTCATCTCGGTCGGCGGCGGCTCGGTCATCGATACGGCGAAAGCGGGAATGGTGTATGCACGGTACAGCGCGCCCTTCACCGACTACTTCGCGCCGCCGGTCGGCGCCGGGCAGCCGGTGCCCGGGCCGGTGCTGCCGCACATCGCCTGCCCCACCACCTCGGGCACGGGCTCGGAGTGCACCTCGGTTGCGGTTATCAGGATCAACGATCTGAACACCAAGTTCGTGCTTGCAAGTCCGTACCTGCTGCCGCCGGAGGCTGTGGTCGACCCGGTCTGCGCCGGGACGCTGCCCGGCAACGTGGTCGCCTCGACCGGATTCGACCTGCTCAGCCACGCGATCGAATGCTACACGGCGAAAGCGTACACCGGCTGGCCACCCGGTGCGGAGCCCGCGCGGCGACAGTTCCTCCAGGGGGCGAACCCCTGGAGCGACCTTGCTGCGCGCGAAGCGCTGCGGCTGGTCGGACAGTACCTGGCACGCGGCGTGAGCGACGCCGGCGACAGCGAGGCACGGGATTCCCTGATGTGGGCAGCGACCCTGGCCGGCATGGCCTTCGGCAACAGCGGCACGCACTTGCCGCACGCGCTTTCCTACGGCGTGACGCACCTGATGCGTGATATCCAGACGCCCGGCTACCCGATGCCGTCGCCGTTCGTGCCGCACGGCATCAGCGTCATCGTCAACGCGCCGTCAGTGTTCCGCTACACCGCGGCGGCCGCGCCGGAGCGGCACCTCGAGGCTGCCGGTTGCCTGGGCGCCGATGATCGGGGGGCGGGTCCAGCCGATGCCGGCGAAGTCGTCGCCAGGCGCATCATCGAGCTGATGCGCGTAACGCATATGCCGAACGGGCTCGGTGGCGTGGGGTTTGGGGAAGCCGATGTCGAACCGTTAACCCGATCAGCGGTCCGTCAACGCCGCGCCATCGGGAACGCCCCGCGCGAAACCAACGACACGGACATCGAGAACATCTACCGCAACGCGCTTGCCTACTGGTAGGCCGTTTACAGGGTCGGGCGGGCGTCAGCCGCCTGACTGGTGTGCGCTCGTCGATCATTGCCCTGCAGCTCTCCGCGGTGGGTTGAAGTTAAGCTCAACTGCCGGCGCTGGTAAAGTTCGAGTTCGACCACCGCGAGCCCGCCCCCGATGACAGAGCCGATTACCTTTACCTACCTGAACCATCACGACATCCAGGCGCTGGCAATGACGGCCGGGGAGATCCTCGCGGCCGTCGAGGACGGCCTGCGCGCCCAGGGCAACGGAGAAACGGTTATCGAGCCGCGCGTGCACCTGGTGCCGGAGTCCTCCGCGCACGGCCATTTCAACGTGCTGCGCGGCTACATTCGACCGCTGCAGCTGGCCGGCGTGAAGGTGGTGCCCGACTTCTACCACAACTACCAGAAAGGCCTGCCCTCGGAGCTCGCGGTGCTGAATCTGCTCGATGCGCAAACCGGCGTCATGCGCGCCTTTCTGGATGCCTCCGAGATCACCGACATGCGCACCGGTGCGATTACCGCACTCGGTGCAAAGTACCTGGCGCGCAAGGACAGCCGGGTGCTTTGCAACATCGGGGCACGCGGCAGCTCCTACTGGAACGTGCGCCTGCTCGATACGCTGTTCGCGTTCGACGAGATCCGCGTTCACTCACGCCGGGCGGAGAGCCGCGAGGCCTTCGGCGCGCGCTTGAGCGAGGACCTCGGCAAGCCGGTCCGGGTCGTGGACAACTGGCGTGACTGCGTCGAGGGTGCCGACATCGTCGTCGAGGCGTCCCGTCTGCAGGCCCCGGAGCCGCTTCTGAAAACCGCCTGGATAAAGCCTTCCGCGTGCGTGATCCCCTACGGCACGATGTCGGCGGTGGAGCTCTCGCTCACCGACATAATGGACAAGATGGTGGTCGACGACTGGGGGCAGTGTGGCCCGGGCCGGCCCTTCGGCGCGCTGCGCGAGCACGTGGACGCCGGCAAGCTCAGCGCAGAGAACCTGCACGCGGAGCTGTGTCAAATCGTGGTCGGCGCGAAACCGGGGCGGGAGCGTGACGAGGAGACCATACTTTTCTGGCACCGCGGACTGAGCATCTCGGACATGGCGCTGGGCCACGCGATGCTGGAGAAGGCACAGCGCCTCGGCATCGGACAGACGTTGACGTTCCGCTAGAGGCGCGGCCGCAGAGCACCATGCAGGAGTCCGACCAGGAATACGATGAGGCGTTCATCACGCTGCTGGAGGGCGTGTGGGGCGAAGGCTACCTGTCGCCGGGCGGCGGCGCCGAGATCGACGAGCTGCTGCAAGGCGTGAGCATTGCCGGCACACGGGTGCTGGACATCGGCTGCGGCACCGGCGGACCCGACGTGCACCTGATGCGTGAGCACAACGCCGGCAGCGTGACGGGCATCGACGTCGAAGCGCTCCTGATAAAACGTTGCAGACGACTGGCAGAGAAGCACGGCCTCGGCGCGCGCCTGCAGTTCGACTGGGTCGACCCTGGACCCCTGCCGTACGACGATGCCAGCTTCGACGTCGTGTTCAGCAAAGACGCGATCATTCATATTTCCGACAAGGCGGCGCTTGCCCGCGAGCTGTACCGCGTGCTGGCGCCGGGCGGGCGGTTCGTCGCCAGCGACTGGCTCGCCGGCTACGAGGGTGAGCCCTCGCCGCAGATGCAGGCCTATCTGGACGCCGAGGGCCTCGATTTCGGGCTGGCGAGCGCGGCCCGGTACCGTGCCGCGCTGCTCGGCGCGGGGCTGACCGATGTCAGCGTGCGCGATCGCAACGCGTGGTATCGGCGGACGGCCCGGGAAGAGCGCGCGAGGCTCGCCGGACCCCTGTACCAGCCTTTGTCCAAAACTCTGGGCGCCGGTTATGTCGATGCGCAGATTCGTACCTGGGATACGATGATCGTGGCGCTGGACCGCGGAGACCTGCGGCCCAGCCACCTGTTCGCGCGTAAGATCTAGACCTTTGCTCGAGCCGCGGTGGGTTGGTCGGGCTGTGTACAATACGCGCAAGGCGCGCGACCATTCTGAATCAGACACCGACGAGGCAGCACTATGACCACTGGCGTGGGCGGATCCAGCGCGGAGCAGGAACTCGCAAAGCTGCAGACTATGCGCGAGGGCGTGCCGCCTATAGCCGTCGAGGAACGCGAGGCGCGCATCGCGAAAGCGCAGCGCATCATGCGAGAGCAGAACGTCGATGCGCTGTATCTCGATGCCTCCTCGAGCCTCTACTACTTCACGGGAACGCGCTTCTGGGCCAGCGAGCGGTTGCACGGCGCGGTATTGCCGGCGCAGGGTGAGATCGCTTACCTGTCGCCCGCCTTCGAGGAAGAGAAGACGCGCGCCATGCTGACGCTGGGCGATGATGTGCGGGTCTGGGAGGAACACGAGAACCCGGCCGCGCTGGTGATCGACACCCTGCACAGCATGCGCGTGGAGCGGGGCACGCTTGCGCTGGATGAAGCGACTCCGTTTTTCACCTTCGATGCGCTGCGCAGCAACACGGACGCGTTCGCATTCGTTAACGGCAGCCTGGTCACGGCCGCGTGCCGCATGTACAAATCGCCTGCCGAGCTCGCATTGATGCAACGGGCCAAAGACATCACGCTCGAGGTCCACAGGGCCACGGCGCGCATCCTGCACGAAGGCATCACCACGACGGAGGTGGCCGAGTTCATCGCTGCGGCGCACCTGCGCCTCGGCACCGACGGGCCGCCGACCTTCTGCATCGTGTTGTTCGGCGAGCCGACCGCTTACCCGCACGGCGTGCCTTATCCGCAAACGCTGGCTCGCGGGGACATGGTGTTGATCGACACCGGCGCGACGATCGAGGGCTACCACTCGGACATCACACGCAGCTATGTGTTCGGCGAACCGAATGCGCGCCAGCGCGAGATCTGGGATCTGGAGAAGCGCGCCCAGGCGGCCGCCTTCGGTGCCGCGCAGATCGGTGCGCCCTGTGAGAGCGTCGACGAAGCCGCGCGCCGCGTCATCGAGGCGGCCGGTTTCGGGCCGGGTTACGCGGTGCCCGGTCTGCCGCACCGCACCGGCCACGGCATCGGCCTCGACGTGCACGAGTGGAGCTATCTGGTGAAGGGCAATCGCACGCCGCTCGCCGCCGGCATGTGCTTTTCCAACGAGCCGATGATCTGTATTTACGGTGAGTTCGGCGTCCGTCTGGAGGATCACTTTTACATGACCGAAGCCGGGCCACGTTGGTTCACGCAACCCAGCCCGTCCATCGATGATCCCTTCGGCTACGAGTCCTGACCGCCGTTGCGTGCGGCGATGACCGTGAAACGCGAACAGCGGGAGGACTTTGCGCGCGACGGTGCAGTCGTCGTGCGCGATGCGGTCGAGCACGCCTGGATCGAGCGCCTGGCGTGCGGCATCGAGGAAAACTTCCGCCAGCCGAGCGAATACACTACGCGCTACAGCGCCGAGGACGCGCCCGGCGGATTCTACGACGACTACTGTAACTGGCAGCGCATCGCCGACTACCGGGCGTTCATCGAGGACTCGCCGGCTGCGGAGATAGCCGGGCGTCTGATGGGCGCTTCAAGCGTGCGCATCTACCACGAGCACGTGCTCATCAAGGAACCCGGCACGCGGGAAATCACCCCCTGGCATCACGACCTGCCCTACTACGGCGTGGAGGGCGGGCAGCTGTGCAGCCTCTGGGTGCCGCTGGATCCGGTTCCGCGCAGTGCCTGCCCCGAGTTCGTCGCCGGCTCGCACCGCTGGGGCAAGCGCTTCGTGCCGCGCATGTTCATCGATCACCATGCCTACGCCGAGGTGCCGCACGGCTACGAGCCGGTGCCCGATATCGATGCCGAGCGCGACCGCCACCGGCTGCTCTCCTGGGACCTGCAGCCGGGCGACTGCATCGCTTTCCACATGCTGACGTTGCACGGTGCGCCGGGCACCGCGGCGCTCACTACCCGGCGGCGCGGCTTCTCGGTGCGCTGGCTGGGCGACGATGCGGTGTTCGCAACCCGTCCCTGGGCTACCTCGCCGCCGTTCCCCGAAGTGCAGCTGGCGCCCGGTGAGCCCATGGATCACCCGAGTTTTCCGGTGGTCTGGGCACTTGAAGCCGACACGACCACGGGCTGCCAGTTTAAAGGAAACGTCCCGTAAGGCGGGTTTTCAGTGCTTTTCGTGGTGACCGTCCAGTCGCCAGTCGCGCAATACCCGGGCAAATCATCGGGTCTGCGCCGAACATTCAATTAGAGTCCGCATCGGGCATGAATTCGACCTCGCCCGACCCGCGTCGGGCGAGGCGTCACATCAGGTCAGAAGCTGCCGTAACAGACGCGGCGCCCGCCGCTTGTGAAGCATATGTAAGAATGCGGGTTTTCGACACCTTGGATCACAATCGGAACTCGTGTATTTATGCCGTCCGGATTGTTCGTGCAGGCGCCTTGCTCACCCCGGGAAAGACTCGGGTTACACGAGGGCAGGCGTGTTTCCTCGCTGTTGTCGTCAAGCAGATTACAGGTGCAGAATTGAGCCGCGAAATCACCCTCTGTACGGGTTTTTGTAATATCCAGGCTGATGAGCATGCGCTGCTGCGCCGGATCCGGATTTCCACTGTTATCGACGGGGCAGTCGATACCACTCCCGTCGAGGTTGGTAATACCCGCGCACGGGCCTAGATTCACCATGTCCTGGGATGGTGGTTGCGGATCTCCGGTGAGGCCGTAGCAGAAACTCACCGCAGTGAGCTCACCGTTCGCGTCTTCATCGAGATCCATAGGAACACCCGCCGCGCCAAAGTGATAGACCTTCGCGCCGGCGTTTCCCCGGGCTTTCAGAATCGTGTAGTTGACGTTGTCGAAAGGACCAGACACGACCCGCCACGACTCGATCTCCTCGACGCCCGCATTGGAATCGAATCGGATCGTGTACTCCATGGTCTGACCGCCCGGTCCGGTGGCGACGTTGGTTACACCGGGCCGCGGATCGTTGTCTCTCGCTTCCATGATCGCGTCATTATCACCGAGCGAACTGCAGGTCGGATTGCCCTCAAGATTCAGCACGACATCGGTCGACGTTGCGTGCGCTTGAGTGGCCAGAAGAACTGCCATAGTCGCGGCGGAAAAACCGCCCAGCGTAAGTTTCATCGTTTTCACCCTCATGTAACATCTAGGCTTTAGGAGCTTCGTTCCACCGGCGGGTAGAGCGAAAGCGCTCAACCTCGGTAGCTGCACGCCGTTGTTTGATTCAACATCTGCTCCGATAGTCGGAACCTGTTGCGATTCTTAGCTGATACCGTCATGTTCTTGTTCGACCTCTTTTCTGCACGCAAAATGCATGCCCTTGCGATGCAGTGCCTCGTGCCGGCGTATTCGTCAGGAGCCGGCCTTCCCGGACCGAACAGCGCGACGGGTGTGGAAAGAGTATCGACTGAACGGTCGACTCGGCGGTCGGGCGGGTTGCCAGGACGAACCGGCGGGTGACGAAGCGGTGCAAAGACCAGCCTCGCCCGGCGTTCGCCGGGCGAGGCCGAAACACCTAGAATTGCCCGTAGCAGACGCGGCGTCCGCCACTGGTAAAGCAGATGTAGGAACTCGGGTTTTCGACGCCCTGGATCAGAATCGGCACGCGCGTGTTGATCCCTATCGGGTTGTTTGTGCACGCGTTGTTCTGATCGTTATCGTCTCTGGACAACTCGGGATTGCACTTCGGCAGACGTTTGTCCTTCGTGTCAACGTTGCAGGTACAGAACTGAAGGGTGAAATCCTTCCTGTCGTCCGGATGCGCCGGCGGCGTTATGTCGAGGCTGATCAATGCGCGCTTCTCGCCTTGCGCCGGGCAGATGACCTCGCTTTCGTTGAGCGATCCGTGCTTTTTCATCAGCTCGTCGCAGTCACCCAGATTGATCATGTCCGGCGGCTCGGGTCGCATCAGCCCGTAGCAGAACCGCACGACCTTGAGCTTTCCGTCCGGCAATTCCTCGTTCGTGTCGGAAAACACCCCGTCGACGCCGAAATGAAAAACCTGCGACTCTCTCGAGCGTTTGTGGTGACGGCGCTCGACGCTCCCCAGCACCGTCAGGTTTACCGGTTTGCCGGACTCAGCCGTCTCCCAGTCGAGCAGGTCGCCCCAGGCATCAACCGTATAGGTGAAGACCTGGCCATCGGGCCCTTTCACGCTGGCGGTGCCGCCGCCCCTCGGCGGATCGTAGTCGACCGCTTCGAGAATGGCATCGTTGTTGCTCAAATCCTCGCAGTCTGGAAGCCCCTTGACCTCCGATACGATTTCCGAGGACGTTGCGAAAGCCGCCGGCGCCATAGCCAGGGCGATGGCAACCGCTGCGGATCTACGGATCATCATGTACATAGGGTTGGTCCCTCTTCGTGGGTTATTGGGTGTCGCGCGGCAGGCATTCGACAACTGACCGACCCGGTCCGGTGGGAACTGTCTACACCCCAATGCGCTGCAGCCTCGCGACTTACTTAACAGTCGATCTTCGGAGAGCGATTCACGTTTCGGCTGGAACGAAGCCGGGCTTCTCAAGGGCCCTTTCTAACGCTGTGGTAATTTGCAGCAATCTTTGTGCTAGCAACGTTAATCCTTTGAAATTCAGCCGGTTGGCGAAAAGGGTGCGGGCCGGGCGAAAGACGAATGTAAGAACTTTCGACACCGGGGATGCGCGGCACTGCCTGAGTGCCGTGTCCCCGTTACCGGTTGTTCCTAGAAGCTGACAGTTGCGCGAACGATGCCGGTGGTCTCCGGAAAGTACGGCCCGATCGTCGGCTCGTCGCGGAATTCCCTGAACGTGTCGTCCTGGTACATGAACTGCTCGTCGCCGACGTTGCGTATCTCGGCGGAGATGACGCCGCGGCGTTTGGGCAGCCGGTAACCTCCGATGAGATCGACCACTGTGAAACTGTCCTCGTTCCTGCTGACGGTGGTGCCCATGCCGGTGAAGGGCGCCAGCTCGATTTCCTGCTCCACCGCGGTGGCGCCGATTCCGGCGAACCAGCCGCTTGGCGAGTAGTACCTGACACCCACCGGCAGGCTGCTCGTGGTCACGTCGGTGGGCAGGCTGGCGAATCTCGTTGCTTCGCCTTCCGTGGCTTCGTACAGGTCGTGAACCAGCTCGGCGCTCACGGCCACGTAGGGTGTGGGCGTCCAGTAAACGTAGATTCGCGCCAGTCGTTCCTCGCGGTCCTCGAATACCGACTGGACCGAAAAGACAGGTGCGAAATCCGGCGGCGGACCGACGCCGACGATGGTGTTCAGCACCTGTGGCTCCTCCAGCTCGCGCCCGGTCAGTTCAATGCCCCAGGACAACGAACTCGTCGGCATCGAGTCGTAACCGATACCTACCGCTTTTGACCTGGTGCCGTTGATGTCGTCGAAGAACTGATTGAACCCGGCTACCTGCGTGGGCTCCAGCGTGCGGTTGTTCACCAGCGCCGGTTTGACCGTCTGGAAGGCTGCGGCCCGCAGCGAATGCCGGTCATCGATTCGCCAACGCGCTCCGAGCTTGAAGCTGGTGTCCGTCTCGTCGTGCGGCGGATCGTCGTAATCGTCGTAGGCGACACCCCCGGTGAGCGTCACGTAGTCGCTCAGCTCGTAGTTGGTATACACATACGTACGCGCTTGCTCGATTTCACGTTGCGCAGTGACGTCGAACAGCGGCAATGGCGGGAATGGCGCACCCAGTTCGACTACCGTCGAGTCGGCTGTCTGCACGTCCACCTCGGCGCTGCTCGCGCCGATAACCACGTTGTAGGCTCGGCCACGCCGGATGTACTGGAGCTCTGTTTGCGCGCCGTCTTCCCTCGCCGTGCCCCGGATGAATGCCGGAAACAGACCGGGGCCGGGCGGATCCTCGAGAAACACCATCTGGTCTTCCTGCGTGAGGGTATCGCGGTCGCTCTCGATGTGCGATATCAGAACGTCGTTTGCGGGACCCGGTGACCAGCGCAACCCCACGCGCCCGGTCTCCAGATCGCGTTCGACTCTTTTCGACAGGGAGAACTGGTTCGGGTCGAAATTGAAGGCCAGATCGCCTTCCTCGGTTGCCCGGTCGTTCAGCTCGATCTGCGCGTTCAGCTCCGGCGTGATCGCCGCCTGCACGAAAAGGTTGCCGATGTCCTGGTCTTGAAAATTGTTAAGGCGCCAGCCGTCCGTATCGTAGGTGTACCCACCGAGGCTGACTGAATAACGCCCGTACAGCGCCGAGACCACGATCTCGCCGCCGGCCGTGTCGTTGGTGCCCCCGAGCGCCGTGGCGCCGAACTGGATGCCGTCACTCTCGAACAGCGGTGTGAACTCGTTGAGTCCGACGTCGGCCGGGCCGCCGCCAACGACGTTCAGGTTGCTGCTGCTGAGGCTGGGCTGCACGGGATTGGTGTTGATGTCCTGGAGCATCTGCGCCTGCAGCAGCTCGCTCACGCGTGAGATTTCACGCCGCCGCACGCTACTGTAGCTGTCGGACAGGAAGCGGTGTGCCGAAGCGTTGGCGGGATCCAGCGTCAGGGAGAGCCGCGCCTCGTTCAGACCGAGCTGGGTGAAGCCCAGTGTGTCGTAAACCTGCGCGAGGCTGACGCCGCGTGCCGCCCGATCCTGGTCCAGCGCGATACGGCCGCGGTAGACCGCGCGGTTGTCGTTATTGTCGATCGAGGTCTGCAGATCGTCCAACGCTTCCACCGGCCGGTTTTCGGACTGCTTGCGAATCGCGTCGAACAGGTACGCCGTCGGATCGAGCGGGTCCAGCGCCTTGGCGATGGCGTACTGCTCGGCGTCCAACGGTGCACGCCGTTCCTCAAAGTAAGCCCGGCCGAGGTACGGACGCAGCAGCGCATTGTTCGAATCCAGCGCCACCGCCGTTTCGATGCTGCCGCGCCCCTCGGCCAGGCGGCCGTCCCGAATCCGGGCGAGACCGAGCCCCAGATGGGCGAGCGGATCGGCGGATTCGAGCGCCAGCGCGCGCTGGAAAGCACTCGCGGCGCCCTCCGTATCGATCTGTGCGAGGGCTGAGAACCCTTGCACGATCTGCGTGCGCGCCACCTCGGGATCGATCTCGGTGGCGCGCCGCGCCGCCTGCGCGGATTCGTCGCGGAACCCCAGAGCGAGCCATAATTCCGCCAGCCGGGCCCAGGCCAGCGCATCTTCGGGCTGCTTCTCGGTCGCGATCAGCAGCGTATCGCGCGCCGCCTCCAGCTGCAGATCGGCCTGCTGGGCATAGGAGAGCGCAATACGCGGTGCGGCGGCATTCGGACTCAAGCCTACCGCCCGCTCCCCGGCAGCGAGTGCGTCTGCCGTTCTGTTCTGGGCGACTGCAATCACTGCGCGCAATGCCATGGCGCTTCCCGCTTGCGGTTCTTCAGCCAGAGCGCTGTCAATGGCGGCACCTGCTTCCTCCACCCGACCCACGGAAAGCAGCAGAGCGCCGCGCAGCAGGAAGTAGCCGGCGTTACGGGCCGCCTGCGGGGTGGAGTCCAGCGCCTCAAAAGCACACGCGGTGTCGTTGCGTCTTGCACAGTCGAGCGCCGCCGAGACGGTCGCGTCTGCGTCCGCCGTGACGGATGCAGCGTCGCGCAGCGCGATGACCGGCGGGTAGAACAGAGACCACTGCACCTTGTCGCGCGGGCGCACCGCTGTGCGGACCTGAGGCGCCCGGCCGTCTGCGAGGAGCGCCGTCTGGCCGCTGCCGACGGTGGTCTCTCCGAACGAATTGGCGGCGGACAGTTCGCCTTCGAACACGGTTACCTCGGGGGTTTCGCCGTCGCGTGCACTGAGCACGAACTCGGTACCGCGGATGCCGA
This sequence comes from Chromatiales bacterium, assembly GCA_024644045.1. Taxonomy (GTDB): domain Bacteria; phylum Pseudomonadota; class Gammaproteobacteria; order JAHELT01; family JAHELT01; genus JAHELT01. The sequence continues at coordinate 17,774 of JAHELT010000040.1, forward strand.
TGGTCGAGGTGGTGGTGGCCACTTTGTAGGTGCGGGGCTTACGGCTGAAGAACTGCACGATCCCGGAGAACAACCGCAGCAGCGAGCTGACCTCCTCTTTCGGCGAGACATCGTCGAGCCGGATCGCCGAGCCTTGATCCAGACGCAGAACGCTCTGATTGACGAGGTTCACCGCGGCGCGGCTGCGCACGCCGGCGCGTACGGTGTCGCCCTCGCAGACCTGTTCGTTGAGCGCTGCACCACGCCAGTCATTACTGTTCGAGCGCTGCACGCTGATGCGTCCCTGCAGGGACGTTATCTGACCGGCGACTTTCTCGCAGGATTGCGCAAGGCTCTGGCTGGCGGGGCCGAGTATGAGGAATGCGATACCGAGGAGGCGGAAGGCGTTGATATTCATCAGTTTAATTCTCGTTATTTGAATGCCCGGTGGTCCACCCTGGGCGCCGTCGTAGGCATGACGGCTTGCGCAGGCGCCGCGGGGGCGGGCTGCCGCTCGTGAAATAGTAGCAGAACCATGTTAGTTATAGCCGCTCCGGCGTCCGCGTGCTGCGGACGACGCCTGACTGGACGCAGGTATGGACCTTAGCTACAACCCCGAAGAGCGCGCGTTTCGCGACGAAGTGCGTACCTTTCTGCAAGACCACCTGGACTCGCGGTTGCGCGAGCGGGTGCGCAGCGGGCAGCGGCTGACGAAAGCCGACTACGAGACCTGGCATGCGCTGCTCAATTCGCGCGGCTGGCTGGCGGTGACCTGGCCGCCCGAGTACGGCGGCACCGGCTGGAACGCCGTGCAGCGGCACATCTTCGAGGAAGAATGCTGCGCGGCCGGCGCGCCGCGTATCGTGCCTTTCGGGGTCAGCATGCTGGGGCCGGTGTTGATCCGTTTCGGCTCACCGGCACAGCGCGAGTTTTACCTGCCGCGCATCCTGGACGGTACGGACTGGTGGTGCCAGGGGTACTCGGAGCCGGGCGCCGGCTCGGATCTGGCATCGCTGCGCACGCGAGCCGTGCGCGACGGCGATCACTATGTGGTGAGCGGCCAGAAAACCTGGACCACGCTCGGACAACACGCGAACCGGATTTTCTGCCTGGTGCGCACCGCCACCGCCGGCAAGCCGCAGGAAGGCATCTCGTTTCTGCTCATCGACATGCGCTCGCCCGGTATCGAGGTCAGGCCGATCGTGCTCCTGGACGGCGAGCACGAAGTCAACGAAGTTTTTTTCGACAACGTCCGGGTGCCGGTGGAGAATCTGGTCGGCGAAGAGAACGCGGGCTGGACCTACGCCAAGTACCTGCTCACCCATGAACGGACCGGCATAGCCGGCGTCGGATTTTCGACCAGCGCCCTGGCGGAGCTTAAACGCATCGCGCGCGCGCAGCGCAAGAACGGCCGGCCGCTGGCGGACGACCCGTACTTCGCCGCGCGTATCGCCCGCGTCGAGATCGATCTCGAGGCCATGAAGACGACCAATCTGCGCATGATTGCGGCCGCGGCGCAGGGCAGCGCGCCCGGCGTCGAGAGCTCCATGCTGAAGATCAAGGGCACCGTGATCAGGCAGGAGATAAACGATCTGGCCCGGCGCGCGCTCGGGCCGTATGCACTGCCCTTCGTTTCCGAAGCGCTCGACGCGGGACACAACGAGACGGCAATCGGGCCCGACTTCGCGAATCCGCTGGCCAGCCAGTACTTCAACAACCGCAAGCTGTCGATCTACGGCGGGTCCAACGAGATACAGAAAAACATCATCGCCAAGACCCTCGGCCTTTAGGTGCGTACATGGACTTCACGCATACCGAGCAACGCCGCCTGCTGGAGGAGACCTTACAGCGTTTCCTGCGCGATAACTATCCGATGTCACTGCGCCATGAGCACGCTGCGGCGCGGCCGGGTTTCAGCCGCGAGCTGTGGTCGAGGTTCGCCGAGCTGGGCCTGGTGGGGGCGCTTTTCCGCGAGGAACACGGCGGCTTCGGCGGCGCCGGGTTCGACCTGACGGTGTTGTTCGAGGGACTGGGTCGAGCGCTGGTCGTGGAACCCTTTCTCGCCACCCTGCTCGGCGGCAGCCTGCTGGCAGAGCTGGGTACGCCAGAGCAGCGCAGCTTGCTGGCACAGATCATCGAGGGCGAGCGCCTGGTGAGCCTGGCGCACGGCGAACCGCAGGGTCGCTACGAGCTTGCCGACGTTGCGACGACCGCTGAGCGTGACGCAACGGGCGTGTGGAAACTGCACGGCAGCAAAGCCGTGGTGCCCAACGGCGACAGTGCTGACTGGCTGATCGTCAGTGCGCGCATTCACGGTGAGCAGACGGATCCGCAGGGCATCGGCTTGTATCTCGTCGAGGCGAGCACCGAGGGGCTGGAGCGCCGCGGCTACGCGACGGTCGACGGTGGACACGCCGCGGAGATCACCCTTGATGGGGTCGTGCTGGACGAGAGTGCCGCGCTGGGAGCGCCGGGCGAGTCGTTTGCTGCGCTGGAAAAAGCGGTCGATCAGGGAACGCTTGCGCTGTGTGCCGAAGCGCTGGGCGCGATGCAAACCGCGACCGACATCACGCTCGAGTATCTCAAGACGCGCAAACAGTTCGGCGTGGCGATCGGCGGTTTCCAGGCACTGCAGCACCGCTACGTGGAGCTGCTGATCGAGATCGAGCAGGTACGCTCGCAGCTCATCAACGCGGCCAGCAGCGTCGAGCACCACGCGCCCGACCGCCGCTGGCAGCTTTCGGCGGCCAAGCACCTGGTCGGCCGGGTCGGCCGGCTGGTCGCCGAGGAGACGGTACAGCTGCATGGTGGCATCGCCATGACCTGGGAATACGATCTCGGGCATTTTGCCAAGCGCCTGGTCATGATCGACCACTGGCTGGGCGACACGGACCATCACCTGGAACAATGCGCGGTGCTCGGGCGCGATCAGCCCGCGGTTTGAACGAAGACGTTCGGGGAATCGTCAGGTTTACTGTGTCATTTCAGAGCGTCAAGCGCGACAATAACTCGGTGTCGCTCTCCTAAGAGGTAAAACCATGAAACTTGCGATTCTTTCCTGCGGGCCGAAGTCCTACAGCACGCGGCGCTTCAAGGAAGCCGCGCTGCAGCGCAAACACGACGTCAAGGTGTTGAACACACTGAAGTTCGCCATTGATCTGCAGCAGGGAGTGCCCGATCTGTATTACCGGCAAAAGCCGTTGAGCCATTACGATGCGGTGCTGCCTCGAATCGGCGCGTCGATCACTTACTACGGCACGGCGGTGGTACGCCAGTTCCAGGAGATGGATGTGTTCTGCGCAAACACGGCACACGGCATCACCAACTCGCGCGACAAGCTGCGCAGCCTGCAGATCCTGAGCCGTCACCACATAGGTATTCCGCGGACCACGTTTGTCAGGGACAAGCGAGATGTGCTGCCGTCCATCGAACGTGTCGGTGGGGCACCCGTCATCATCAAGCTTATTGAAGGTACTCAGGGCATCGGCGTGTTGCTGGCAGAAACCATCAAGGCGGCCGAGTCGATAATCGAGCTTCTGCAGAGTCAGAAGCAGAATGTCCTGATCCAGAAGTTCGTTGCCGAGAGCAAAGGGAAGGACATCCGTGCGTTCGTGGTGGGCGACCGGGTCGTGGCGGCGATGCGGCGCGTGGCGCAAGGCCAGGAGTTCCGCAGCAACGTGCACCGGGGAGGTGTGGCCGAAGCGGTTGAACTTTCCGACGAGTACAGCGAGACAGCGGTCCGCGCTGCACAGATCATGGGGCTCCGGGTGGCGGGCGTCGACATGCTCGAGGGCAAGAAAGGCCCGCAGATCATGGAGGTCAATTCGTCCCCGGGCCTGGAGGGCATCGAGACATGCACCGGCCTGGATGTCGCCGGCGCGGTGATTGACTACATCGCGGCACAGGTCGATTTCCCGGAGATCGATGTGCGCCAGCGTTTGACCGTCAGCAAGGGTTACGGCGTCAGTGAGATCTACGTGCCCGAGGGCTCGAAATTCATCGGCAGCACGATTGTCGGCACCAAGCTGTCGGAGCAGGACATCAACGTTCTTACCCTGTATCGGGGCGCAAAGGCTATCCCCAACCCACGCTCCGATCGCGTGCTGGAAGCCCATGACAAGCTGCTCTGCTTTGGCAAACTGGAAGCGATGCGCGGTATGGTGCCGGTGAGATCGCGGCGACGCAGAAGTCCGGAAGTCAAGGAACTCGATACCGCGGCTTGAGCTGTTTCAATGCCGTAGGCATTTCTGGACGGTATTCGGCTACGATTTCCCGGTCTCCCGGCTGGGTCTGCCGTTTATGGCAGCGTTTCTCGATCCGGGCGCCTGGGGCCGCGAGTTCGCCTCGGCGATGGAAGGCTACGAATACATGGCAGGGATGTGGCTCGTTGGCGAAGATATGCCGCAGGAGAGCAATAGCGTCACTCTGCATGCCAGTGAAAAAGACCAGTACGGCCTGCCGGTACCCAACGTGCATTTCGACGATCATGCCAACGACATCGCGATGCGGAACCACGCTCATGCCCGGGGTGCAGCGGTGTATGACGCGGTAGGTGCAACGCGCACTTTCCCGACACCGCCCTATCCGTCGACCCATAATCTGGGCACTAATCGAATGAGTCAAAAAGCCGCTGACGGCGTGGTCAACAAATGGGGCCAGACCCACGACATCGCCAACCTGTTTGTCTCAGACGGTAGCGTGTTCACCACCGGGGCCGCGGAGAATCCGACTCTGACCATCGTTGCATTAGCGCTTCGTCAGGCGGACCGCATCGCATCGGAGATGTCCGGAAAAAACATATAGGGAAGCATTACATCACAGCAGGTTGCCGTAATCAGCGCAACGTGCCCGACCTTCCGTGCTGAGCAAGTTCTGCATCGTGAAGGTCGCGGCATTGTTGCATCGAGGAGGATCCGTTCGTCACGCCCTCGCGAGCGATCGGTAACGATAACCGGCGAAACGCTCCTATTCAGCCTTCGCCAGATACGGTATGGTCCCGGCGAGATCAGTGTCGTCAATTATGTTGAATCGGTTGATGGCACCCGCCTGTCGCGCCTTTGCGTAGGGAGCATACTCCGGGTCATTGACAAAGGCCTTCGCCGCATCGACAGAGGGAAATTCAAGTAACGCAATCAACGTTGTATCCAGAGTCTCACCCTCCATGTTGGTGATGTTGCCGCTGCGCGACAGGTACTTTCCCCCGTGCTTATGCACTATGTCGTGAACGTTCGCAGCGTAATCCGGTACCCAGCTATCGTCGGTGATTTTCACGTCTGCGATCAGATAGGCGGCCATGGTCGTTATCTCCGCTCAGTTGTTCATTAGTGGAAGGGCGATAATAGCCAAAGTCAAGACCAATTCTCGCCTCGGCGCAAACATGTCCGCCAATCGGGCGACTGAGGTTGTCAGATCCCCGGCGCCAGTTTTACACAAGGTTCGGCGTTACCGGCGGTAGTCACGTCTGCCCCTTGAGCTCCACGGTGTTGCCTTCCGGATCTCTGAGGTAGATCGAGGGTCCACTGCCCAGGGCTCCGTAGCGGTCGGCGACCTCGCCCACCTCGACATCGTGGGCGATCAGATGGGCGCGTATCGCCTCGATATCCCAAGGGTGCACCTGCAGGCATACATGGTCCATGTTGGGGGCGCCGCGGGCGGGCGGATCACCGGCTTTGCGGCCCAGCTCGCCGCCGGCATCGACCAGGTCGATCAGCGATTCCCCGGCGCGAAGCTGAGCGAGCTTGAGCTCGCCCGGTCCTTTCTCGAGGCGGCAACCGAGCACCTGACAGTAGAACCCGATCATGGCCTCCAGATCGTTGACCCGGATTACTACGTGATCGATCAAGCGGATGTTGATGGGATGCGGCGCTGGTATCGGCATCGGCGTGGTCTCCGTGTCATGGCGTAGCGTCAGAAAAAGGAAAGCTCTGGAAACGAAACTGCGTGCCCTGGCGCCCTTGGATCGGTCGTCCGTCTGGCCGTTTCAACATTACCGTGTACAGATTAACGTATCTCTATCAGGGTTCGTAATCAGCCACACGTTCTACCCCAGGGTGTCGGCCGGTCTTACGTGTCCGCGAACCGTAGAGCGAATGACTCAACGTAAGTCATTGAAACTCAATGTCCTTCGTAACTTGCACGATTCTTGCGGCTCCGGTTGCGATCTGGTCCGTCAACACGAAACTGTAGCCGTTGACCCGCTTCCGGCGGTTCAAAGGCCGTGAGGAGAGTGCTTGTGAAACTTCGGGGAACCTGCCTGCTGGTGGCCTGTCTCTCGATGGCGCGCAACCTGATTCCCGAGCTGCGCCGTCTCTGGCAGCGGGCAAAGTCAGACGCTATTCGCGAACGTTTGATGGCATTGGACGAACGTTCAGCGCTGTAGCCGCCTGGTCCATTCAGCGCGCCAGTTGCTCGGCGAAGAGGTCGAGAAGGCGGTACTTGAGCACCTTGCCCGCCGCCGACAGCGGTAGAGCGTCGGTAACCACAATACGCGCGGGGCGTTTGTAAGGCGCCAGCTGGCCTGAAACGAAGGTCTGCAGCGCCGTTTCGTCGACGCGCGTGCCGGGCGCACGTTCCACGAAAGCCAGCACCGTTTCGTTACCATCGCGCTCGGGCCGGCCGATCACCGCGGCGTGCACCACATCGCGGTGCTCATTGATTGCGGCCTCTACCTCGGGCGGGTAGACATTGAACCCCGAGCGTATGATGAGCTCCTTGCAGCGACCCAGCACGTACAGGTAACCGTGCTCGTCGAAGCGCCCGAGATCGCCGGTGTGCAGATAGCCGTCCTCGTCGATGACGCGTGCGGTTTCCTGCGCGTTTCGGTAGTAACCCAGCATCACGTTGGGTCCTTTGACGACGATCTCTCCCACGCCGTCGTCAAGCGCGGTCTTGCCCGGCGCCGGCACGACGCGCACGTCCTGCTCGGGCATGGCCGGTCCGGCCGACAGGTCGTCGCGTTCGTCGCCGACCCGCGTCGCGCAGATGCCGGCCGTGCTTTCCGTCATGCCATAGCCGTTGTGCAGACTGATGCCGAAGAAGCGCTCGACCCGCCGTTTCCAATCCGGATCGAGCGGTGCACCGCCCGCCGAGATGTAACGCAGCGCCGGGATCTCGGGCGTCTCGATGCCGTTTCGCTCGGCGAACTCGAGCAGCTTCGCATACATCGCGGGCACTGCGGGGATCACGCTGACACCGTCCGCCAGTGCCGTGAAAAACGCCGCCGGTTCGAAGCGCGTCGCCAGTTGCAGCGTGGCGCCGGCGCGCAGCGCAGCGAGGAAGGCGCTGTTGAACGCGAATATGTGGGTGAAAGGCAACACCCCGTAGACACGGTCGCGGTCGTGCATCGCACGGATCTGCATGGATGCCCGCGATCCGTACAAGAGGTTCGCGTGGGTGAGCATCACGCCCTTGGGATCGCCCATCGTGCCGGTCGTGTACATCAATGCTGCCACGCGCATGGCGCTGTCGTCATCGACCGGTAGCGCGGTCGGATCGGGCCTGGTCAGCGACACGGCATCCGTGTCAGATAACGCAGTTTCCCGCGTCCCGTGACTTTTCGCGTGCGCCGCCGCTGCCGCCGACAACCGCGACGTGAACACCATGAGCCGCGGGCACGCATGCGCGCCGATGCGTGCAATCTCGCCGCTGCTCATGCGCGCGTTTACCGGTACGATCCACGCGCCGAGCTTCGAACAGGCCAGTGTGCACGCAACGAACGCTGCGCAGTTCTCGGCGACCAGCAGCACGCGGTCGCCGGCCCGCACCGCGTTCTCGCGGAGCAGATCAGCGGCCGCTGCAACCGCCCTGTTCAAATCCCCGTTGGTGAAAGTCGCACCGTCGCAATCGATGAGCGCCGGCGCTCGCTCGCTTGCGCGGCAGCGCAGCAGATGATGGATCTTCTCGAAGGCGTGCATCGTGTCGTGTTGCCGCCGCGCACGGGTTCCAGAAGCTGAGCTTACGCACGCGCGGGCGCCAGTGCTACCCGTCGGGGATGCCGGTATGGGTTTCAGTAGTTCGCGCGGATGCGCTTCGAGGGGGTGCTGCGCGCGCTGTAGGGTGCCTGGGGGCTGCGCCGGGTGGAGCTGGACCTCGTGCTCCTAGCGGATTTGCTCGCTGCCCGGCGGTCTTTGTGTGTCTTCCCGACGCTGCTCGCGGACAGCGAGCGCGAACGCTGCGGGATCGTGCTGGTCAGCGGCACCGTTCCCGTGGCCGGCTTCGGGACGCTGAGTGGAGCGGTTTCACCTGCGATATGCCTCGGCGGTGGTTGATCGCTGAAGTGCACCACGCCGCGCTCGTCGACCCAGCGGTACAGGGCGGCGTTTGCCGACACCGATAGCATGAGCAAAGCCGCTGTCGCCAGGGCTCTCGCGTGCATCTGCGCTCCCAAAGATCGCCGGCCAGGATCGGCGTGCAGAACCTACACTAGTCGCCCGGTACCGGAAATTTCGTGCGCCAATCGAGCTTTTGGCGTAGCTTTACGCGCGCGCCGGTTGTTGAGAACGCGGTCTCCGCGGGAGAGAGTCATGACTGAACGTATCGTGGTACGCAAGCAGGGACACATTGCCTGGCTGATCTTCAACCGCCCCGAGCGGCTGAACGCCATGACCATCGAGACTTGGGGCGAATTCGACGAGCAGGTGCTGGCGCTGGACCGCGACCGCGACATACGTTGCCTGATCCTCGCCGGCGATGGCCGGGCGTTTCTCGCGGGTCACGACGTGGGCGAGATCAAGCGCCTGAACGAGGACATCGCCTCCGGGGCGCTGCCGGCGGCGCAGCTGCGAGAGTGGAAGAAGAACCTGCAGAACAGCACGCGGGTGATCCGCGGTGCGCGCTTTCCGGTGATCGCCGCCGTACAGGGCTATGCGGTCGGCGCCGGCTGCGAGCTGCTGTTCGCGTGCGACCTCATCGTGGCGGCGGAGGATGCGAAGTTCGGCTTTCCGGAAGTCAACCTCGGCGTCACCATCACCAACGGCGGCACTTACTTCATGCCGCGGGTCGTGGGGCTTGCCAGAGCCCGCGAGCTTGCCTACACGGGCGAGCTGATCGACGCGGCCGAAGCGCACCGCATCGGATTGGTGAACCGTATCGTACCGGTCGGGCAGGAGCGAGACGCGGCGCTGGCGCTGGCAGAGCGTGTCGCAAGCCGCGCGCCGATCGCGGTGCAGCTGCACAAGACGATGCTCGATGCCGCCCAGCAGTCGTCACTCGATACGGCGCTGAACTTCGAGATCGAAGCGGTGGTGCAGGCGCACATGACGCGAGACAACCAGGAAGGCGCGGCAGCTTTCTTCGAGAAGCGCGAACCCCGGTTCAAGGGCGAGTGAGGTCGTCTGCAGGCGCGGCGTCGCGTCCGTGCGGGCCGCGTGAGATCGGTTACTTCGTGCCGTAGATGCGGTCGCCCGCGTCGCCGAGGCCGGGCACGATGTAGCCATGCTCGTCGAGGCACTGGTCGACCGCCGCCGTATAGAGTTCCACGTCCGGGTGCGCCTCGTTGAAAGCACGCACGCCCTCGGGCGCTGCCAGCAGGCAGACAAACTTCAAACGTCTGGCGCCGCCGTCTTTGAGACGCTGCACCGCGGCAATGGCGGAGTTGCCGGTAGCGAGCATCGGATCGACGACGATGGTGAGACGGTCGCCCATGTCCTGCGGGACCTTGTAGTAGTACTCCACCGCGATCAGCGTTTCCGGGTCACGGTACAGCCCGACGTGCCCGACGCGCGCCGACGGCAGCAGGTCCAGCATGCCGTCGAGCAGCCCGTTTCCGGCGCGCAGCACCGAAACGAAACAAAGCTTCTTGCCGGCCAGCACCGGCGCTTCCATCGCCGCCAGCGGCGTTTCGATTTCCCGTGTGGCGAGCGGCAGATCACGGGTGACCTCGTAAGCCAGGAGCAGCGAGATCTCTCGCAGCAGTTGCCGGAACTTGGACGTCGACTCTTCTTTGCGCCGCATCAATGTCAACTTGTGCTGAACCAGCGGGTGATCGACGATCTTGATCCTGAGGTCCTGAATATCAGTCATGCGGGTTACAGCCTTTACGCGGGTCGGATTCAGAATACCGTGCCGTCGCTGGCAAGTCGAATAGGAGGCGCGCCGTCGCTGCGGCGCTCGTGCGCCAGGCGGCGGCCGGCCGCCCAGGTTCCGCCCTGCAGCACCTTCGCCAGCGGCAGCTGCTGTGCGGTCAGCTGCAGGCGCTCGCGCATGCGCCGAGCGACTTCGTCGAGCAGCGCAACGGTGAGCGCACGCCATTCCACCACCGCTTCCGTGTAAACCTCGAGCGTGTCTTCGAGAAGCCGCGGATCGCGGGCGGCAAGTACGCCGGTATCGATGAACAGACCGCCGTTGCGGTACTCGGCAAGTCCGGTCAGCGCGTCGAGTTCGCAGACTTCGATGCCCGCCCACTCGAGCGGTTCCACCAGTGAGTAAGCCAGCCACTGCGACAGCTTGTGGAAGGGCACCAGACCCCGCGTGTCACCGTCACCGCCTGCGCACGGGTGTCTGCCCACGTCGCCGATGAGCGTGTCCCCGCAGCGCTGCGCGTTGGGCCAGATTGAAACGAAGCGTCTCAAGAGCTCCTGCAGGATAGTGCCGGCCGGTAGACGGTCGTCCTCGGCCTGTGCGTGCAGCGCGTCGAACAGGTGGCCGGCGCGCGGCGCGCCCGCTCCGGGGTCCGGCGGGTCACTCTGCAGCGCATGCCCGAGCCGCCGCAGGAGTTCGACACGGCCCGCCAGACCCAGCAGCGGGTTCTGCATCGTTGCCTGAAAGCCCGCGGCGAGCACTGCCTCGTCAATCTGTTGCAGCGCGTGCGCGTCGGCGCGCAGCGGAACGTCCGGATCCGCCGAAAACACGCCTGCTTCGAACATGTCGAAACTGGCCAGGGCCAGCCCTTCGGAGCGGCCAACGGCGGTGCCGGTCCGGGGGCTGTGGTATCGCCAGGGTGCGCCGGCACCGGCGTCCAGCAGTACGCTCACCAGCACCAGATCGATGCCGGTGCGCGCCACCTCGGCGCCCGTCAGGTGGGGATTGCTGCGACGCAGCTCTCGCCAGTGGTCGACCCCGTCCACACTGAAGTGGCGCCAGCGGCTGTGGTAGGGGATGGCGAGATCGGGATAGTTTTCGCGCGTGACGCGGATGACCCGGTCCACGCAGGCATCGAGCCGTTCGATATTCAGTTTGAAGTGCGGCGTGGCATCGTCCGATGCGGCTGCGAAGAGCGCCGCGCAGCGCTCGCGCACGGCCGCGGCCGAGCACAACCAGTCGATCGACTGCACGCTAGCCTGCATATTGCATGAAGGATTGGCTTCTCAGGGGAAATGTGGCTGAGCACATTGGACTATCGCCTGCGCAAGCATAGCCCGACCAGGGTTCAAAGGGGATCGTTCGATCTGCAACGTCGGATTTTTCCTGAAAGTGAATAGGTGCACGGCGTCACTCGGCAAGTGCTCCAATGAATGCTCAGCAGTGTTGTTCGACTAACAAGCGCGCACGCGCGGAACCGCCTTCCTGCAATATGCGGGCTAGTAGTCTTGCAGGTCGCGACCGCGTGTATCCGACAGCTCTTCGGGCGCCGGCGCCGTCCCCTCGCTGAAATAGCCCGCCGCTTTCTTCGCTTCCATCTCGACCCTGGCGTCTTCCGGGATCATGTCATCGGGTATCGCGATGCGTTCCACGATCTCGATGCCCTGCTGCACCATGGCATCGTACTTCATGTTGCTCATGGAGATGAACCGGTCGATGCGCGTCACACCCAGCCAGTGCAACGGGTCCGGCATGAGCTCCTGGAAGCGCACGTCCTGCACGCCCGCGACGCACTCCGTACGCTCGAAATACGCGTCCGCGCGGTCACCCCCGGCCTGCCGCTTGCGCGCGTTGTACACCAGAAACTTCGTCACCTCACCGAGCGCCCGGCCTTCCTTGCGGTTGTACACGATAATGCCGACGCCGTTTTCCTGTGCCTGCTTGATGCACCCGTCGATGCCGTGGATAAGGTAAGGGCGGCAGGTGCAGATATCGGAGCCGAACACGTCCGAGCCGCTGCACTCGTCGTGCACGCGGCAGGCCACGTGACACGCCGGGTCGGCGATCGCCGCGAGGTCACCGAAGATGTAGACGGTCACGCCGCCGATCGGCGGCAGGAACACTTTCAGGTCGGGGCGCGTGACCAGCTCCGAGAACATACCGCCGGTCTGCTCGAACAGGGTGCGCCGCAGTTCCGCCTCAGCGGTGCCGAAACGCTGCGCGACGCCGGGCAGGTGCCATACCGGTTCGATCGCGACTTTCGTGACGTTGGCCTCGCCGCTCTCGAGCAGAATGCTGCCGTCCGGGTGCAGCCGCCCGCTGCTTATCTCGCCCAGGAGTTCCGGGACGGTCAGTCGCGCCTTGGTGACCGCGATGGTCGGTCGTATGTCGAGTCCGGCGGCGATGTGCTCGGCGAAGCTTTCCGTCACGGTGTGCCCGAACGGGTCGAGCGATACGATCTTGCTCGGATCGGACCACTGCGGATTCGGGCCTATGGTGGTCGCCGGCGTGGTGTTGGTCAGGTCGGGTTTGTGCTCCGGGCTGAGAGCGCCCGAGGCGACCGCCAGCGCACGGTACAGTGCATACGAACCGGAGTGCGCGCCGATTGCGTTGCGCTGCCCGCCGGCACCCAGCGTTCCGACCACCGGTCCGCGTTCCTTTGCCGAGGCGGCACCCCATTTCAGCGCGATCGGCTTTTGATGGCCGGTCGGGTGCGAGGTGAGGATGATGTGCCGATTCCTGGCGCCGTTCTCAACCGGTTTGGTGTCGTCGCTCATAGCGGTCTTCGCCCCGCTGCATGGCCGCGTTCCCGGCAACCGCACAGCCAAAGAAGCGAGGTTGCCAACCCGGCGTGATCTAATCAAGGACTTTTAACGCACCAGGGTGGGTGCGTCGTACGATTAACGGCCGGATCTCGGGATACTTGGGTGTTTTCTGTGGCGTCGCAGCTGCGCCGCGCGCTACTGCGGCAGCACGTGGACGCTCGAGCGCTGCCAGCTCAGGAACAGCCGCGTGCCCGAGCGCGTATCCAGGTTCTCGATATCGCGCTGCTGGAGCTGCGCTTTCAGCTCCGCTCCCCCGTCGGTCTCCAGAAACAGCGTTACCACCGAGCCCACGAACTCCTCGCTGATGAGAGAGCATGCCACGACGTTGTCCATCTCGATCGCCGTCGCCGAGACCGTGACCACGTCGGCGCTGACCACCAGATCCAGTCGGTCACCGACGGCGACGCTGCGGTTGTCCGGCAACGGCGCGATGCACGGCCCTACTTCCGATTGCACGGTGACAGTGCCCGCATCGCAGCCGGTCACCTCGCCGGTGAGGATGTTGTTGCGGCCGACGAACTCGGCCACGAAGCGGTTGACCGGCTCACGGTAGATGGCGCGCGGGACGCCGACCTGCTCGACCTCGCCCTTGGCCATGATCACCACCCGGTCGGCCATGGCGAACGCTTCGGACTGGCTGTGCGTTACATAGACGAAGGTGATACCCAGCTCGCGCTGCAGCCGGGTCAGCACGCCCTGCATGCGAATCACCAGATGCGCATCCAACGCCGACAGCGGCTCGTCGAGCAGCAGGATCTGCGGCTCGGTGACCAGCGCGCGGGCCAGCGCGACGCGCTGGCGCTGCCCGCCGGAGAGCTGCGCGATGTCACGTTCGGCGAACTCCGCGATCTCCAGCCGTTTAAGCCATTCCATGGCCTTGGCGTTACGCGCCGGAGCGTCCAGCCCGCGCATCTTGAGGCCGAACTCCACGTTCTTCACAACGTTCAGAAACGGGAACAGGGCCAGCGTCTGCCACACCATCGGCGTGTCGCGTTCCGAGGGCTTGACGTCGTTCATACGCCTGCCCGCAAGTCGGATCTCGCCGTCACTCGGTTGCTCGAGCCCGGCCAGCATGCGCAGCGTCGTGGTCTTGCCGCAGCCCGACGGCCCCATGATCGCCAGAAACTCGCCTTCGTTGATCTCGAGATCCAGGTCCTTCACGGCCGCGAACTCGCCGAAGCGCTTGACCACGCGCTCGAACACCACGAGCGGCTCAGCCACCGGGCACCCCCTTGCGCTGGCGCGTCATCAGAAGCACCTGGGCGATGACCACCAGCGTCATGGAGGTGATGAACACGAAGGTGCCGATCGCATTGATCTGCGGGTCGACCTGCCCCTGAAGCACTTCCAGGATGATGACCGGGATGGTCTTGTTGAGGCCGGAGACGAACCAGGCGACGGCGAACTCGTCGAACGAAACCGCGGCAGTCAGACACAACGCCGAGACGATTGCGGGTGCGGTGAACGGCAGGATGACCTCGCGCATGGTCCGCCATTCACCGGCGCCCAGGTTCCATGCCGCGGCCTCCAGGCTCGGATCCATCTGCGCCAGGCGCAGTCGGATGACAGCCATCGCGAACGGTGTGCACAGCACCACGTGGGCGATCATTATCGAGTACAGGTGGCCCGACATGCCGATGCGGGACAGCCAGGCGAGCATCGCCAGGCCCATGATCACCAGCGGAATGGTGGGCGGCAGCAGCGCCAGCGCCAGGTAGGCATTCTTGCCGAAAAACCGGTAGCGGTAGTCCGTGTAAGCCGTGCAGAAGCCGATGAAGGTGGCGATCAGCGACACGGAGACAGCGCTGATAACCGACACGCGCAGCGCGTCCCACACGTCCGGGTCGTTGTAGATCGTCTCGTACCAGTGCAGGGTGAACTCGCCGAGCGGAATGGTCGGGAATCGGTCGGAATTGAACGAGAAGATGAAGCTGGAGACAATCGGCGCAAACACGAAGCAGAACACCAGGCCGACGTAGGCGCGCAGGAACCAGGCGATGGCGCGCTCGCTGCTCATGCACGTTTCCGGTAGGCGGCGCTGACCGCGGCGAACGCGACCAGCAGCAGCGTGGCGATCATGGTCACCGCGACCACCGCGGCGCGCGGCCACTGCTGGCCGGACTTGGTGGTGTCGATGATCAGAATGCTGAGCGTCGGCGGTTTGGAGCCGCCCAGATAGTAGGGGCTGACGAAGTCGCCGAACGACAGAATGAAACAGAAAACCGCGCCGATAATGAGCCCGACCTTGGCCAGCGGAACGATCACCGTGAACACCGTACGCAGGCGGCCGCAGCCGAGGTTGTGCGCGGCTTCGATCAGGTTGCGATCGATGCTGGCCAGCGACAGGGTCTGCAGAATGACCACCAGCGGCAGGGTGAGTGTCAGGTAGCCGATGACGGTGCCGAGCTTGGTGTTGAGCAGCGCATAAGGACCGGCGCCGATAACGGCGAGCGCCGCGTTGATGACACCGTTCTCGGCCAGCAGCACCTGCCAGGCGTAGATGCGCACCAGGTAGCTGGTGAAAAACGGGATGATCAGAAAGAAGATCGCCCAGCGCCGAGCGGTCTCGGAGAGCTTGAAAGACAGCGCGTACGCGCAGGGGAAAGCGAGACAGCTGGTGACCACGGTGGCCAGCAGCGCCATGCCGAACGTGAAGTAGTAAGCGTCCCAGAAATAACCCTTGGCGAACATCTTTACCCAGTTGACCGTGTCGAAACCGGGCACCATGCGGTAGTTGCGGACCAGCCAGAAGCTGAGGTAAACGAGGAACAGCAGCGGGACGACGAAAAACAGGAACTGCCACACCAGCATCGGCAGGCGCCAGGTGGCGGCAAACCAGTTTATCCGCACGCGCGGGTCAGCCGCCACGCGGGCTCACTGCGCGCGCCGACACTGCGCCAGGCATCCCCGGCAGGGGAGCGGACCGGTGTTCCACCCGCCGCGCTGGGCCCGATCAGGCGTTTTTGTACTCCGACCAGAACTCGTTCCACTCTTCGAGACTTTGCCGCCGCGGCGTGTCGCGATAGTGAATCCGCCCCTGGTTGATCAGCGTGATCGGGTTGTTGGGCGCG
>JAHELT010000041.1:0-3322 GCA_024644045.1 Chromatiales bacterium
TCAGGAAAAGGGCCTACCTGAGCGAGTGTCTGCGCGAGGCGCGGACCGACGAGGTCGCGCTCATCGTCGACTATCTCACCGGCACCCTGCCGCAGGGCCGGATCGGGCTCGGCCCCGCGATTCTGCGCGAGCTGAGCGGCAGCGAGCCGGCGCCAACCCCGGCACTGACCCTGCAGGAGGTAGACCGGGCGTTCGAACACATCGCGGGGGTGCGCGGTAAGGGCTCACAGCAACAAAGGCGCGAAGCGCTCGGTGCTCTGCTGCACCGGGCAACGGAAGCCGAACGCAGCTTTCTCGTCCGTCTGATCCTCGGCGAGCTCAGGCAAGGTGCCCTGGAGGGCGTGCTGGTCGAGGGCATAGCCGATGCCGCCGAACTGCCGGCCGACGAGGTGCGCCGCGCCGTGATGCTTGCGGGTGAAGCGGCCAGCGTCGCCGACGCCGCGATGCGTGAAGGCCGCCCGGGCCTGGCGCGCTTCCGCCTGTCGCCGCTGTCGCCGGTCAAGCCGATGCTCGCGCAGCCGGCGGAAGACATGGCTGGGGCGTTGCAAGCCCTGGGCGAAGCGGCGCTGGAGTACAAGCTCGACGGTGCCCGCGTGCAGATACACAAGCTCGGCACCGAGGTGAAGATCTTCTCCCGGCACCTCAATGAGGTGACCGCTGGTCTGCCCGAGATCGTCGAGGCCACGCTGGCACTTCCCGCCTCGAGTCTCATTCTCGACGGCGAAGTGATCGCGCTGCGCGACGGCGGTCGGCCGCATCCGTTCCAGGTCACCATGCGCCGCTTCGGGCGCAAGAGCGAGGTGGCCGCGATGCGCGATACCCTGCCGCTGAACGTGTTTCTGTTCGACATCCTGCACCGCGACGGCGATGATCTGATCGACCGACCCGCGAGTGAGCGGTTCGCACGGCTGACCGACGGCACGCCGGAAGCACTGGTCGTTCCGCACACGGTGACCGATGATCCCGGGACGGCAACGGCATTTTTGACTGCGGCGCTGACCGCGGGCCACGAAGGCGTGATGGCCAAATCGCTCGACGGCGCTTACGCTGCCGGCAATCGCGGTGCCGGGTGGCTCAAGGTCAAACAGGTGCACACGCTCGACCTGGTGGTGCTGGCCGCTGAATGGGGCAGCGGGCGGCGCAAGGGTTGGCTGTCCAACCTGCATCTCGGGGCGCGCGATCCGAGCGACGGCAGCTACGTCATGCTCGGAAAGACCTTCAAGGGCTTGACCGACAAGCTGCTCGAATGGCAGACGACGCGGCTGCTCGAGCTCGAACTCGGCCGTGAGCAACACGTGGTGCACGTGCGACCGGAACTGGTGGTTGAGATCGCAGTCAACGAGATTCAGTCGAGTCTGCAATATCCGGCCGGCATGGCGCTGCGCTTTGCGCGCGTGAAGCGGTACCGCGACGACAAGTGCGCGGCCGAAGCCGACACGATCGACACGGTGCGCGAAATCTACACGCACCAGAGCGGTTCGGCGCAGGGTTGAGTTCCGTGTTTCACGCTGCCACCCAGGCCTGGTTCGAGGACAACTTCCGCACCCCGACCCCGGTGCAGACGCGCGGCTGGGAACGCATTGGCGCCGGATCGCACGCGCTGCTCGTTGCGCCCACCGGCAGCGGCAAGACGCTGGCCGCCTTTCTGGCCGGCATCGATCGGCTCGGCCGTCTGCCGCATGCGGCGGCAACCGGCGTGCGCGTGTTGTACGTGTCGCCGCTGAAAGCGCTCGTCTACGATATCGAGCGTAATCTGCGCGCGCCGCTGGTCGGCATTGCCCGGGCCGCGGATCGTCTGCAGGTGCCCTTTCGCGCGGCCGCCGTGGCGATTCGCACGGGCGATACGCCACAGCGCGAACGCCAGCGTCAGGTACGCGAACCGGCCGACATCCTGGTCACCACGCCCGAGTCGCTGTTTCTGATGCTGGGCTCGAAGGTGGCCGCCACTCTGCAGACGGTCGAGACCGTCATCATCGACGAGATCCATGCGCTCGCGCCCACCAAGCGTGGTGCCCATCTCGCGCTTTCGCTCGAGCGGCTCTCAGCGCTCGCCGATCGGGACCCGCAGCGCATCGGGCTGTCTGCCACGGTACGTCCGCTCGATGCTGTTGCGCGTTTTCTGGGTGGCGACCGTCACGTCGACGTCGTCGACTGCTCCGCCCGGCCGTCGCTCGAGCTGCAGGTCAGCGTGCCGGTGCCGGACATGCAGAGCCCGCCGCCCCCGGCGGCCGAGCCTGAGCGCGGCGGCTCGATTCTCGGTGAGCTCTACGCGCGCGAGGTCGGCACCCCGCAGACCGAGCGCGGCATCTGGCCGGCGATCTACCCCGAGTTGCTGGAGCACATCGCCGACAACCGCTCGACGATCATTTTCGTGAACAGCCGCGGCCTGTGTGAGCGGCTGGCGCACAAGCTCAACGAGCTCGCAGGCGAGGATCTTGTGCGAGCGCATCACGGCAGCATTTCGCACGACAAGCGCGCCGAGATCGAAGACGGGCTCAAAGCCGGTGCGATACGCGGGATCGTCGCGACCAGCTCGCTCGAGCTCGGGGTCGACATGGGTGCCGTGGACCTGGTGCTGTTGGTGGAGTCGCCGGGGTCGGTGGCGCGCGGGCTGCAGCGCATCGGTCGCGCGGGCCACGGCGTCGGCGAAGTCAGCGCCGGCAGAATATTTCCCAAGTTCCGCGGTGATCTCCTCGAATGCGCAGTGGTCGCGGCGCGCATGCTCGAAGGCGAGCTGGAAGCGATCGAGGTACCGTCGAACCCGCTCGACGTGCTTTCTCAGCAGATCGTGGCCATGTGCTGCGATGCCCCGATGCCGGTCGACGCCATCGAGCGCGCGGTGCGGCGCGCGTGGTCTTACCGCGAACTTTCGCGCGCGGCGCTCGAAGCGGTGCTGGACATGCTCTCCGGCCGCTATCCGTCGTCGGACTTTGCGGACCTGAAGCCGCTGCTGTCATGGGACCGTGCACGCAACGAGCTTGCTCCGCGTCGCGGGGCCGCCCTGGTGACGCGCATGAACGCCGGCACCATACCGGACCGTGGTGCCTACGGCGTGCACCTCGGCGAGGACGGGCCGCGAGTCGGCGAGCTCGATGAAGAGATGGTGTTCGAGACCCGCATCGGCGATGCGATTACGCTGGGTGCAAGTACCTGGCGGGTGGAGGCGATAACGCGCGACCGCGTGCTCGTTGCGCCCGCACCCGGCGAACCTGGACGGCTGCCGTTCTGGCGCGGCGACGGGCCGGGCCGCCCGATCGAACTCGGGCTCGCGATCGGCGCGTTTCTCCGGCGACTGCAACCGCTCGACGAAGCGCAGGCGACC
>JAHELT010000041.1:3332-33325 GCA_024644045.1 Chromatiales bacterium
GTAAAGGGGCTCGAGTTCGACGACAACACGCTGGCGCTCCTCGACCAGGACGGCGACGGCCGCATCCGCGCACCTGAGATCGTCGATGCGACCGCGTGGCTGCGGGAGCACACGCCGCTGGATGCGTTCGCCGCGCAGAACCTGGCGGCCTACGTGGCCGGGCAGAAAGCGCACACCGGGACGTTGCCGAGCGACAGGTCGATCACGGTCGAGCGCTTTCGCGACGAGCTCGGGGACTGGCGCCTGTGCATACTCACGCCTTTCGGTGCCCGCATTCACGCGCCCTGGGCGATGGCGCTGCAGCGTACGTTGAGCGACGCGGGCGGTTTCGAGATTCAGGTGATGTACACCGACGACGGCATCGTGCTGCGCTTCGCGGATGCCGAGGAGCTCCCGCCGCTGGATGCGCTGATCCCCGACCCAGAGGACATCGAGGACCTGGTCACTGATCAGCTCGCGGGTACCAGCCTGTTTGCCGGTCTGTTTCGGGAGAACGCGGTGCGCTCGCTGCTGCTGCGCCGGCGCCGGCCCGGGCAGCGGTCGCCGCTGTGGGCGCAGCGTCTCAAGGCCCAGAACCTGCTCGCCGCGGTGCGCCAGTACGCGAGCTTCCCGATCGTCATCGAGACCTATCGCCAGGCGCTGGGCGACGTTTTTGATCTGCCGGGACTGAAGCGTCTGCTCACGGACATCCGCAGTCGAGCGATCGCCGTCGACGACGTGGAAACGCGCTCCGCTTCACCGTTCGCCCGCTCGCTTGTATTCGCCTATGTAGCCGCTTACCTCTATGAACAGGATGCCCCGCTGGCAGAGCGCAAGGCGCAGGCGCTCACCCTCGACCGCGCGCTGCTCGGTGAGCTGCTGGGGCAGGCCGAGCTGCGCGAGCTGATCGATGCACAGGTACTCGCCGAGCTGGAAGACGAGCTGCAGCACCTGGCCGACGATTACCGGGCACGCGACGCGGACGAACTGCACGATGTGCTGCGGCGGCTCGGTGATCTTACGGAGGAAGAGCTTTCCTTGCGCACGCTGGGCGAGTCCGGGCCCTGGCTGGATGCCCTGCAGACGCAGCGGCGCGCCGTCCGGGTCAACGTGGCGCGCGAGCCGCGCTGGATCGCCGCCGAAGACAGCGCGCTGTACCGCGATGCGCTCGGTGTCACGCCGCCGCCGGGCGTACCCGATGCGTTCCTGACGCCCGTCGAGCGGCCCCTCGAGGTGTTACTGAAGCGCTACGCGCGGCACCGCGGGCCGTTCCTGACCCGGGAGGTGGCGGCCCGCTATGCGCTGCGCGAAGCGCAGGTGGAGCCTGTGCTGCGGGCGCTGGAGTCCGCGGGTGTGCTGGTGCGCGGCGAAATCCGCCCGGGCGGTGCGGAGCTCGACTGGTGTGATGGCGAGGTGCTGCGCCGCCTGAAGCGCCGCAACCTCGCCCGGCTGCGCGATGAAGCCGCCGCCGTCGACACGCCGACCCTGGCGCTGTACCTGCCGGCGTGGCAGGGGCTGCACGATTCGCGGCAAGGTATGGAGCGGCTGCGCGAAGTGATCGGTCAGCTGCAGGATCTCGCCCTGCCCTGGTCCCTGTGGAGCACGGTGATTCTCCCCGGTCGGGTCGCCGGTTTCCGTCCCGACATGCTCGACACGCTCGCCGCTTCCGGTGCGGTAGTCTGGGTCGGTCGCGGGTCCAGCAGTGCGCGCGACGGACGGGTTGCGCTGTATCTGCGCGAGCAGGTCCGCGATCTGCTCTCCTTCGACGCCGGTTATCTGCCACCGAGCGATCTACACCGCGCGATCCTCGATTGCCTGGCGGCCAACGGGGCGTCATTTCTGATCGAGATCGATGACGCGGTCAGCGGCAGCGATGCGGCATACGATCCCAATGAGTTCCGCGAGGCACTCTGGGACCTGGTCTGGGCGGGGCAGATGACCAACGACACCTTCGCGCCGCTGCGACTCGGCCGCAGCGTGAAGCGTGGCCGGACCCGCCGGCGCGGCGGCGGTTTCCCCGCGGGAGGCCGCTGGTCGCTGGTCAGCGGGCTGGTGCGCAGCACCCCGAGTCCGACTGCGCTCACGGTGGCGCGCGCCCGGTTGTTGCTCGACCGCTACGGCATCGTCAGCCGGCATTGTGCGCAGGCCGAGGATATCCCGGGCGGGTTTGCACCAATCTACAAAGTCCTGCGCGAGATGGAAGAACAGGGGCGGGTGCGGCGCGGTTATTTCGTGGACGGCCTGTCCGGGGCGCAGTTCGCCTACGCGGGTGCGATCGACCGGCTGCGCGGCGTGCGACCCGCTGCCGAGGAACGGGACAGAGCCGTGGTGCTCGAGGATGTGGTCACCCTGTGCGCACTGGATCCGGCGAATCCGTACGGTGCCCTGGTCCCCTGGCCGTCCGCGGGCAATCCCGATCAGGCGAAGCCGCGGCGAGTCGCCAACGCCTGGGTGCTGCTGGCCCGCGGCCGTCCGGTGATTTATGTGGCTCAGCGCGGACGCAGCCTGCTGACGTTTCCGGAAACGATGCGCGACGAGGACGGCGCTCTCAGGGCGGCGCTCGAGGCGTTGCGGCAGCTGCCGAAAGGGTCCGCCCGCGGACTGCTGGTCATCGAAAAGATCGACGGCGTTGCGGCGCGCGATTCGGTCCTGCTGGCGGCTTTCCAGCAGGCCGGGTATGCGCTCGACTACCGTGGCCTGATCGACGTCAAGCCGTCCGGACTGACGCGGACCGGTTGACGGCGGAGTGACGGCATGCCCGAAGGCGACACGGTGCACAAGCTGGCGAACTTTCTCGCGCCGCGGCTGGCCGAGCGCACCGTGCAACGGCTGGAGATGGCCGATGCGGCGGCCGCTAGAAAGTGCAACGGCCTGCAGGTCCGCAACGTGCGCGCCCAAGGCAAGCACCTGTTCATCGAGTTCGCCGACGATACGGCGTTGCGCAGCCATCTTGGCATGTACGGTTCCTGGCACCGTTATGCGGCGGGCGAAAACTGGCGCAAACCGCGCTCGCAGGCATCGCTGGTGATCGCCACGGACACGGAGGTGTTCGTCTGCTTCAATGCGAAAGAAGTCGAGCTGGTCGGCGCACCCAGCGTTCGCGAACGTATTCTCGGCGCGCGGCTGGGCCCGGACCTCGCGCACGCCGACGTCGATACCGGTTACGCGGTGGCTCGCGCGCGCGCTTTACTCGATCACGATACGATCCTGGCGGATGTGCTGCTCGACCAGCGCGCTGCCTGCGGCATCGGCAACGTGTACAAGTCGGAGATTCTCTTCATCCGTGGCCACCTGCCGGAGTCGTCGCTGGGTGAGGTCGATGACGCCACGCTCGAAGCCTGCTACAGCACCGCGTCCGGGCTGCTGCGGCGTAACCTCGGGGGCGGCAGGCGGGTGACCCGTTTCGAGCGCGACGGGGCCGGTCGCCTGTGGGTGTACGGACGAAGGGGGTTGCCGTGCCTGCGCTGCGAATCGCGTATCCTCACGGCCCGGCTCGGCAGGCACCACCGTTCGACTTACTGGTGCGCAAGCTGCCAATCCTGAGCGCAGACGCCGGGCACCGGCCGCCGCGCACCGGGCGAGGCGCGGTTCAGACAAGCCACGCGTGAAAACTGCGACCCCATACCTGCCTGTTGTCGTTGTGCTGGTCGCGGCGGGGGTGTGGGGGTTGTTCTGGCTGCCGCTGAGGGCGTTCGAGCGCGCCGGGCTCGCCGCCGGCTGGGCGACCCTCGCACAGTTCGTCGTACCGGCCGCGCTGCTGTTGCCGGTTGCTTGCTATCGCGCCGTGCGTGGCAGGCCGACCGGACTGCGCCAGGTTTTCACCGGCGCGCTGGTGGGTGCTGCATTCGTGCTCTACTACGAAAGCCTGCTGCTTACCGAGGTGGTGCGCGCTCTGGTGCTGTTTTACGTGACGCCCGCATGGGGCACGCTGCTCGAAGCGCTGGTCATGCGGCGGCGCGTCACCGGCGTGCGGCTGGTCGCGTTGCTGCTGGGGTTCGGCGGGCTGCTGGTCATCCTCGGCGCCGGCCACTCGATGCCGCTGCCCCGTAACCTCGGCGACGGCATGGCATTGCTGTCGGGGTTCGTGTTCGCGCTGGGGAGCACACGTGTGCGCCAGTCACGGCAGGCCTCGGTGTTCGAGCACAGCTTCGCGTTCTTCGTCTACGGCGGTATTGTTGCGCTGCTCCTCGCGCTGGCACCGATCGAGGCAATGGGTGCCCCGCCCTCCCCGGCCCGGCTCGCCGCGCTGCTGCCATGGCTGTTACTCATGGCCGCGGCGTTTCTGATCCCCGTGATGTGGGGGCTGCTGTGGGGGGCCACGCATCTGGACCCGGGCCGGCTTGGCATCCTGCTGCAGGCCGAGGCGGTGGTCGGGATCGCCAGCGCGGCGTTGCTGGCCGGTGAACCGTTCGGCAGCCGCGAGCTTGTCGGCAGCATGCTGGTGATCGCCGCCGGCGCCATCGACGTGCTTGGCCAGCGCAAGCCCGGGTAGCGTGCGAGCCTCCGGGGGCCCGGTTCAGTCCACGAGCCTGGCGAGCGGTGGCGGCGTGGTGATGCCAGGCTGTTTTGCAAGTATAGTGCGTGGCTTTTGAGCGACCCCGACATGTCATACCTGCCCTGCCTCGAAATCGAACCGGGCGGCCCCGCCAGCGCCGCTGTAATTTGGCTGCACGGACTGGGGGCGGACGGGCACGACTTCGAGCCCATCGTGCCGGAGCTGGGTCTGCCGCCCGAGGCCGGTATACGCTTCGTGTTCCCGCACGCGCCCTCGATACCGGTGACCATCAACGGCGGCATGGTGATGCCGGCCTGGTACGACATCCTGGATCTCAGCATCGAGCGCCGGGTGGACGCGGCGCAGCTCGGCGTCTCGGCCCGGCAGACCCAGTCGCTGATCGATCGCGAAATCGAGCGCGGGGTGGCCAGCGAGCGTATCGTGGTTGCCGGTTTCTCCCAGGGCGGCGCCGTCGGCTACGAAGCAGCGCTGAGCTACGCGAAACCGCTGGCAGGGATCATTGCGCTGTCCGCGTATCTGGCCACCGAAGAGACGCTGCAGGCGCACAGCGCCAACCAGGGGATACCCATCTTCATCGGCCACGGTACCCACGATCCGATCGTCCCGGAACGTCTCGGCCGGCACGCCGAGACGACGCTCAGCCGCCTGGGTTACCGTACCACCTATCACAGCTACCCCATGCAGCACGGCGTGTGTGCGGCGGAGATCAGCGATCTGTCCGAGTGGTTGCAGGCGACGCTGATCAATGCGGAGTCCCGCCCGGCGGGTTGAACGGGGCGTGACGTAACCGGCGCAGGGTAAACCGGAGGTCGACATGAAGTTGAAAGACAGGATCGCGATCGTCACCGGCAGCTCCCGTGGCATCGGCAGGGCGATCGCCCTCAAGTTTGCCGCCGAGGGCGCGCGGGTGGTGGTCAACTTTCGAAGCGGCCGCGATCTCGCGCAAGCCGTTGTCGACGAGGTTGTCGCCGGCGGCGGTGAGGCAACGGCAGTGCAGGCGGATGTCGCAAGGCGCGAGGATACCGACCGGCTGCGCGAGGAGACGCTGGCCCGTTTCGGGCGCATAGACATCCTGGTCAGCAACGCCGGGATTATCATCGACCGTCCCTATCTGGAGAGCACAGCGGCGGATTTCGACCAGTCCATGGCGGTCAACCTGCGCGGTTTCTTCAATGTCACGCAATCGGTGCTGCCGCACATGGTCGAGCGCGGGTACGGACGGGTGCTGGCCACCGGCTCGATCATCAACGAGGTCGCCGACTTCGGCGACAATCGCTACTCGGTATGCACTGCCTCGAAAGGCGGGATCACCAGCATGCTGCATCCCATCGCGGCGGAAATGGCGCCGCACGGCATTACTGTGAACGCCGTATCACCGGGGTATATCGCCACCGATATGCTGCAGGAGATCGACCCGTCCGGGCTCGAGGAAGCGCTGCGTCTGGTGCCCATGCGCCGCCACGGGAGGCCGGAGGAGATCGCCGCGGCAATGGCGTTTCTGGCCTCCGACGAGGCCGCCTACATCACGGGCCAGACGCTGCGGGTCAACGGCGGCATGTCGATGAGCTGATCCGCAACGGCAGCAGCCCGCACACTGCGCGAAGGATCACTTCGGGGAAGAGTCGGGAGCGCCCGCAGCAATGCGCCGCTGAAGGGACGGCGCTTCGCAGAATAGCGCCAGCGTCTGCACAGCCACCGTGCCGGCGAGAAACGCCGTCATGCCGCCCGAATCGTGCGGCGGCGACACGGTGTTGATGTCGGCCGCCACAAAATCGATGCCGGACAGCGCCCGCAGGAAACCGAGGCCTTCACGCGCGCTGGCCCCGCCCCACGTGGGCGTGCACACGCCCGGCGCGCACGACGGGTCAAAAAAATCCATGTCGAAACACAGGTAGACCGGTCTGTTCGCGAGCCGCTCGCGCAGCAGCGCCGCGGTTTGCGCCAGTCCGCGCTCGAACAGCGCGTCGCCGTCGATCAGGTGATAACCACACTCGCGCGTGTGCTCGAACACACCCGGCACGCTGACCGTGCCGCGCGGGCCGATGTGAAACGAGCTTTCGGCATCGATCACGCCCTCCTCGGCTGCGCGCGTGAACGTCGTGGCGGTGTTGTAGCGATGGTGGACGGCATTGCCGTCGCCCGGATAGGTGTCGGTGTGCGCGTCAATGTGCAGCACCGCCAATGCCGGGAACTGCCGGTGCACAGCGCGCAGCAAGGGCAGCGTGATTGCACCGTCGCCGCCGAACGCGAGCGGCGAGGTGCCCGCGTCGATCAACGTGCGGGCCGCCGCCTCGATCCCCTGGAACGATTCTTCGATAACGCTGGGCGTCACGTCCGCGTCGCCGCAGTCCACCACGCGCAGCCGTTCGAGCGGATTGTACGTCGTGTGCGGCGGGTGGTACGGACGCACCAGCACGGACTGCTCCCGAATCGCATGCGGTCCGTAACGCGCCCCGATGCGGATCGGGTGCGTACCGCAGTCGAACGGTACGCCCAGGATCGCCGCCGCCGCGCCGACCGGATCCGGGTCGAACGGCACATTCATGAACGTCGATGGCCCGCTGAACGGGCCGTGTTTCTGCGGGCCAATGTATCCGGGCGTGGTCATCGTTCGCTGTTGCTCGAGGTTGGCAAAGGAACAGCTAGTGTAAACGCATTACCGGCCCGCGCTGACCATCGGGTGCAGCCGGACCCGGGCGCGCGACTCGAGGCTTTCACGCGCCGCTCACGCAGGCACTGGACCCTGGCCGACGGCTTGCGCAACGCTCGTTGTGTGATGCCCGCCTCGACTATAAGTATCATTGTATGATACTTAAAGACGATGATCTCGATCGACCTGACCGCGGCCACGCCGCTGGTGGAACAGATAGAGCAGCAGATCCGCCAGGCGCTCGCGGCCGGCGAGCTGCTCCCGGGCGAGCCGCTGCCGCCGGTGCGCCAGTTGGCCGGTGACCTGGGCGTGAATCTGAACACCGTGGCGCGCGCTTATCGCGCGCTTGAGGCGCAGGGCCTGGTCGTCGCGCAGCGCGGGCGCGGCACGGTGGTGGCTCCGCGTGGCTCGCGCAAGCCGAACAAGGCCACCAGCAACGCACTGGGCGTGGCGATGGATCAGGTGTTGAGCGACGCGCGCCTGAAAGGTTTCCGCGAGGCTGCCATCCGGCAGATCTTCGAAGCGTCGCTGGCACGATTCTGGCAAAGAGGCTGAGCGCATGCAGCACTTCAGACTGATATTCGATCTGGGTATGACCGTCTGGCCGTTTGCGTTCGTGCTCCTGTTTCCCGCCAAGCCGGTGCTCAACGGCGAGCGTCTTTCGAAATACAAACGGCGCGCGCTGTTGCTCGGGATTGCCACGGCTGCGGCGTGGTGCCTGATCGCGCTGGTACATTCGCGGTTCAGCGGTGTGCACGGTCTGTGGACGCTCTGCTTTGTCCTGTGGTTCGGCGGCGCGATGCCCATCATGCGGCTCAAACGTCTGGACTGGTCTGCCCCCCTCCCCGACGCGAGCGCGCGCCAGGCTTCGCTGCACTCACGCCTGCACGCCAGTCCGGTGCCCAAGTTCTGGTGGGCCGTGGCGTGGTGCGTCTGGCTGCTGCTGCTCGCTGCGACGCTCGCCACCGTGGATGCGCATGTCCAGGCCCTGTTTCCGCTGTTCTTCAACCTGATGGGCGCTTTCTGGTTGATCATGGGCCAATACGGCCTGCGCTGGTTCCTGCTCGAACCCGAACCGCTGGATGCGCACGGCTCTGTCGAGCTGCGCGACGCCTACGGGGCGTTGCGCAAGTTCAAGGTTCACGGTTGGTTCGGGCTGGTAATCGGGGCGATGCTGATTTTCAGCAGCGTGGCGCTGATGATCGCGCGGGATGCCGGGGTGGTTGCAGTCGTCGTGCTGGGCGCGGGCGGTGGCAGTCTGCTCGGCGTGCTGGGCGGCGTGTTCGGCACCTACGCAAGCGTGCTGCGCGGACGCATTGCGGAACTGCGCGCCCGCCTGGACGGCGACCACGACACCCTCGACACGCCGGCGTAACCGCGCACCCGCTCAAAGCGGACTTACGACTGGCTGCTGATCAGCCGCTCAACCAGCTCGCCGAAGCGGTTTTCGGCAAGATTGGCAAACGCAAACCGCAGGTAGCGTTCCTGATCCGGACCGAAATAGCTGCCGGGCAGGCTGATCACGCCGAACGCCCGGGCCAGGCGTTGCGCTGCGTCCCGGGCGGACGCTTCGAACGGGTGTTGCACATAGGCGAAAAAAGCGCCTGCGCTGAGCAGCTCGAACTTCAGCGAGGGATTCGAGAAGGCCCGTCTGAGCGCAGTGGCGCGCGCGACGACCGAAGCCACGTTGTCGCGTTTCCAGGCCTGCAGATGCTGCAGCCCGTAGAGCGCCGCGAGCTGCCCCGCGTGAGGCGCGCAGATGACCGCACAGTCCTGCACCTTGATCAATGCCTCGCGCAGCGCGTCGCCGGCCACCACGGCCCCGACCCGGTAACCGGTGAGGCTGTACGTCTTCGAAAAGCTGTACAGGTGAACGAAGTGATCGCGCCATCCCGACTGGCCGAACAGCGCGTGGGGGACCTGCCCCACGGCCATGAAATCGCGGTACGTCTCGTCGATGATCAATGCGATGCCCGACGCCTCGGCCAGCCGATAGAGCTCCGCTATGCACTCGGGCGGGTAGACCGCGCCGGTGGGATTGTTCGGCGTGACCAGAACCAGCGCACGGGTACGCGCCGAGATCAGGCGGCGTATGTCCTCAACATCC
The DNA here is from genome assembly GCA_024644045.1 of Chromatiales bacterium. Taxonomy (GTDB): domain Bacteria; phylum Pseudomonadota; class Gammaproteobacteria; order JAHELT01; family JAHELT01; genus JAHELT01. Next base: position 12,585 of record JAHELT010000041.1, read on the forward strand.
GGCTGCGCGCTCTGTGGGTCGTAGCGCGCATACTTCGCATGGATACCGCGGATGGCCAGCCACATCTGATGATTGAAATAGAACGGCAGCGGCAGGATCACCTCGTCACCCGGCGCGCACAGCGCGTCGATCGTCGCGCAGAACGCCTGATTGCAACCGGCTGTGATCATGACGTCGCTGGCTTCGACGCTGCCGCCGTAGTGCGAACGTATATCTTCGGCCAGCGCTTCGCGCAGCGGTCCGAGGCCGGCGATGCCCGTGTACTTCGCTGCGCCCCCTGCCGCGAGTGTCTGAGCCACATGGTCACGCAGGGCTTGAGCAGGCAGTTCCGCCGGCTCCGCCTGACACACGTCGATCAACTCTGCCGCCGGCACGTCGGCCACCCACGACCAGGCCTCGGCAATGGGTGCCGTCGGGCAGTCACGAACAGCCGGATTGATCCGCATTCTTTCGTCTCGTCATCCAGTGTGTGTCTTCGAGACGCGGGCCGCCGGTTTACGAGGGGCCGGCCACGGTCGCTCCGCCGATGGCTTTCCACGCCTCGATTCCACCCTCCATCATACGCGCCCGGCGCCCGGCGGCCAGCAGCCGGTCAAGCACGCCGCTGCTGACCGCGTGTCCGTGCACGCAGTAGACGATGATCTCGCGCTCGCTGGCGATCTCCTTCAGCCAGTCGTCGACCGTTTCCGGGAGCCGGCGCTGCGCGCCCGGGATGACGACCGGGTCCTCGGCATAATCGTTCGCTTTACGTACGTCGATCACCGTGATGGCGTGTCCGTCGGTCTCGATACGCTCGCTCAGCGCTTCCGGCGATATTGTCCGTTGCATGATAAGCCCCCGCGCTATCAAAGTAACAGGTGGTGGAGTGTCCCGAGCGCCGCGGCTGCGCCGATCAGGGGAATGACGCCCACGCGGAACCGGAACAGGGCGATAAAAGCGGCCACGCCGAACAACGCCGCCGCCCACTCGAAAGCACCGTCGATGCCCTCCGGCCACAGGACGTGATAGGCGAAGAACACCGCCAGATTGACGATGACGCCGACCACCGCTGCGGTGATCGCGGTGAGCGGCGCGGCGAACTTCAGATCGCGCCGGGTCGCCTCGATCGCCGGACCGCCGATGAAAATAAACAGAAACGACGGCAGAAAGGTAAAAAACGTCGCCACGCCGGCGGCGGCCCAGGCCGCCAGCAGCGCGCCCTCGCCCGTAGCGCTGCCGGCGGTCCAGCCGCCGACGAAACCGACGAAAGTCACGATCATGATCAGCGGCCCCGGGGTCGTTTCACCGAGCGCCAGACCGTCGATCATCTGTGCGGCGGTCAACCAGCCGTAAGTGTCGACCGCACCCTGGTACACGTAGGGCAGTACGGCATAGGCGCCGCCGAACGTCAGCAGTGCGGCCTTGGTGAAGAACCAGCCGATGCGGGTCAGGGTCGCGTCCCACCCGAGCCACAGGGTCAGGGCGCCCAGCGCACCGGCCCAGAGGCACAAGCCGCAAGCCAGAAACACGCTCAGGCGCCACCAGGTGAACGTCGCGTGCGCAGGCAGCGGCGTGTCGTCGTCGATGGCCGCGGGCCCGTAACGGGTGCGCGCAACTGCGTGCGCGTCGGCGCCGGCATGTATGTAGTCCGGCTTGACGAAACTGAGCAGCAGGCCGATTGCACCGGCGCCGAGCACGATGTAGGGAAACGGCACGTTGAATACGGCGATGGCCACGAACGACGCTGCTGCCATTGACCACAGCGGTGCATTCTTCAATGCACGCGAGCCGATACGGTAAGCCGCGAACAGCACGATGGCGGTGACCGCCGGTTTGATGCCGTAGAGCACACCTTGAACGACGGATACGTCGCCGAACACCAGATACAGCCAGGCCAGCGCGCCGAGGATGAAAAACGACGGCAAAACAAACAGGGTGCCGGCGGCGATGCCGCCCTTGACGCCGTGCAGCAACCAGCCGATGTAGGTCGCGAGCTGCTGAGCTTCCGGGCCCGGCAGCACCATGGTGAAGTTCAGGGCATTCAGAAACCGCGGCTCGGAAATCCAGCGCCGACGTTCGACCAGCTCGTCGTGCATGATACTGATCTGACCCGCCGGCCCGCCGAAGCTGATGAAACCGAGCTTCAGCCAGAACCGCAGGGCGTTGGCAAAGGTGACGGGTTTCGGCCTCGCCTGCTGCTGCGGTGTCGCAGCGATGGTGCTCTGCGTACGCATCACGCCGGTTCACCCTCCTGCGCGAATGCAGTGTAGAGCGTGTCGAAAAGCCGGCTCGCCTGCGCGAGGAAATCATCGTCACCGGAACTGCACTCGCGGGCACCCGAGAGCAGCGTGACCAACCCCGGCGCCTCCGCGACGGGTGCGCCCCCGACGTCGAGGTAATGCACGAGATCGCCGATGCGCTGCAGCGACACATCGGCGTCCAGTGCGAAGCTGCGCACCAGCACCTCGAAGGTCACGAAGCGGTCGACGTGCGTGAAATCTGCGCCGTCGAAATCGAAGCCGACGGCGTCGGCGGGACAGGCATCGATGCTCGGCAACCATAAAAAGGTCGCCCGGGGATCGACGAAGCGTTTGATCAGCCAGGCCGAGGCCACCCGGTCGACCCACAGATCGGCGCGGGTAGCCCAGCGACGTGCCGAGAATTCGGCTATCGCGCGCGGTTCGATCACTGCGGGCGACGGGCTGGGTTCGTGCGGTGAGAACCGCCGATTCAGGGCGTGCTCGAGGTCCTGAAGTGTCGCCTCGGCATGCGTGCGCGCGTCGCCGGCAAAGAAATCGATGGCGATCACGGATTCGAGCTCGCGGCGGAGCTGCGCCTGGTCGCGGCGCGCCCTCGCTTCGGTCAGCCTCGGCAGGCGTTCCAGCAGCCCGGCCGCATCGTCCTGCCAGGCGGCGTAGTCCGCGGATCGGTCGAACAGGGCTTGAATGTCGGACCCGGCAGGGCCGGCACCGTGCTCGATGAGGTAAGCCGTTCCGTGCAGCGCGCGCACGGTTTCGGCCTGCTGCACCAGCAGTGTGAGGTGCGCCGGTGTGTGCGGCAGCACGTAGACACCGTCACGCATGATGCCGGCGCCGCTGCCCTTCAGGGCTCGCCACAGGCGCATTCGCGGCGTGGCGCTGCGGCCCGGCAGGCTGATGATGAGGATAAGCCACTGTGAGTTCACGTAACGTATATTACGTTTATGTAGTACTCGTGACAAATAAATAATTTCGGGTGAAAAAACTATTTAAAATATATAATTATGGCATACTTCTAAGGTATTTTATCATTATGATTCCGGTACCTGCAGAGGGGTCGGCGGCAACCAGCACCGTCGACACGCGGCAACGTCCGGCCGGCCCCGCCGGCGTTACAGAAAACCTGCAGACTTGACGATACGCCGGCAACCCCCATACTGCGTAGTTGACACAGTCAGGCAGTCGCCCCCGATGTCGGAAAAGTCAGACAGCTTCGAAATCAAGTACGGGCACGACGCCGAGTCCAAGCTGCGCGTGAAGGTGTCGGGCGCCGCCGGCGTGATGAGCATCTCCTCCAGCGATCTGCTGAAAACACCCTCCTTCCGGAAAATGCTCCGCAAGTTCAAGAACGGCGCCGCCACCTGATCCGGTCCAGCCCGCGGCCGGATGGAACTCGCCCCCTTTCTGCTGCTGACCGTGGTCGGCGGTTACCAGTTTGCCTCCGAGTTCATTCTGTCCCGCTACGAGGTGGCGCGCGCCCAGGGCCATCGCCTGTACTTCGAGGCAATCCGCTATGGCCTGGTTCTGGCCATCGCCTTCACCGCCCTGGTGTTCGTGGTCGCAGTGGCCGTAGCCGCGCTGCTCGCGCACTCCACGGGCAATTTCGAGCTGCTCGTGTACACGCAGTATGTATCGGTGCTGGGCCAGAGCGCGTCGCCGCGCGAAGAACTCATTGCACAGGCGTGTATCCTCTCGGCACTTTTCGGCCGCCACGTTGCACGGCTGGTGAGCGCGTGGTTTCTGAACTTTCACGGCATCCGTCCTTACGTCGAGAAGGCGATTCGCGGCAACGATCTGGAACGCCTGATTTTCGAATCCTGGCGCGACGGCGAGCTGGTTGCGCTCACGCTGGATACCGGAAAGTTCTATGTCGGCACCCCGGTCGAGATGCCGAACCCGAAGGAGCAGCGCCGCTTCCTGCGCATCCTGCCGATGTTCAGCGGCCATCGACACCCGGAGACGAGCAAGGTCAATCTGACCACCAGCTACTACGAGCTGCTCTACGACCTCAGCGAGGATTCACCCAAGGCGCAGTTCTCACACCTCAGGCCGGAAGACTTCGAGCTGGTTATCGACGCGGACCGCATCGTCTCCAGCAACCGATTCGACTACGACGTGTGGCGGGAGTTTCAGCGACAGCCACCGAAGTCGCAGGTGCATCTCGACTGACCGGCCGCGCCGGCGCTTCTATTGCGCTGCGCGCGCGGATTCGCTCAATTCGCGGTAATAGGCTTCCACCACAGGGCGATGCTCGGGCGCCGGCTGAACCTGGCGCGGCGCGAATCCCTCCTGTGCCCGGTCAGAGGCTTTGTTGTCCTCGCGCAGCGCATAGTCAATGTCCTGCAGGGCCTGCAGGAGCTCGGCGTACCGGCGCGTGCCCTCGCCACCGTTGCTCAGCTCGTCAGCCAGGGCGTTCAAGCCTTCGATCACCTGGTCGATATCGCCGACCGCTTTCGGGCGCGACACCAGGCCGCCGCGAAGATCGCGCAGCACGCCGGCGTGCGCACGCAGCGCATCGCGCAGGTTGACGGCCTCACCGCGCAGACGCGTGCCGGGCCGGTCCGTATCGCCGCCGCCGAACCCGCCCTCGGTGCGCGTGCCCATGCCGGCGATTCCCCGAACCACATCGCGCAATTGCTCGCGAGCCCGCGCTACGCGTTCCTGCTCGCCGCCTGCAACCCCGGCCGCGGCAGATTCCAGACGTTCGCGTGCCCGGCCCAGACCTTCACCGATGGCGTTCTCGGCGGTCTTGTCCGTGGGCAGCGATTCCTGCAGCAGGCGCTGGGTGTGCTCGAGGTTGCCCGCGACGTTTTCGTCCAGCGTGCGCGCGGCGCCGGTCAGATCCCGGCGTACCTGTTCCCGTCCCCTGGCCTGTTGTGACAGACGCTTGAGCTGCTCGCGTAGTCCTGCAAGGCGCTCCTGCATGCCGCGCTTGCGCTCGCTGACTGCGCGTCGGGTATCCGCTTCGCCTTCGCCGCGTTCCAGCCCCTCGGTTACCGCCTCCTGCTCGCGCTGCAGCTCACGGACGTCACGCGCCGCGCGCTCGATCTCGCCGGCCAGGCGCTGCGGGCCGCTGTCGCGCAGACGGTCGCGGGCCTCGCGGAGCTGGCGCAGCGCCTCGCGGCTGTTTGCCGCGCCGTTGCCGGCGGCCGCCTCGCGCATGGAAGCGGCGGCACGGCGCAGTCGCTCTGCGAGCTCACGCAGTTCCGGGTTCTGCAACGACAGGCGCTGCAGCTCACGCGCCATGCGTTCCGCTTCCTCGGCCAGAGCCTGCTGGCTGCGCGCGGCATCGCCCTCGCCGCGTTCACCGCGCAGGCGGGCCCGCTCGACCTCACGCTGCTGGCGGCGCGCCAGTTCGCGCAACTGCTCGAGCGTCTTGTCGATGTTTTCCTCATCCGCCTGCCACTGTCCCCGGCGGACATCCGCATACTGGTTGCGAAAGCGGTCCATTTCGAGGCGAAACAGATTGCGCAGATCACCGGCGTCATTGCCGCGCGCATCCGAGCGGGCGATCCGCACCGAACGGAACGCCGCCTCCGCACGCTGCAGATGCAGCAGGGCGGTGCGCGCCGGTGTCTGCGCCGAGCGCCCTTCGCCGGTTTGCAACTCGGACTCCACATCGCGCATGGCGGTTGCCGCTTTGGGCAGTTCCACGGCCATCTGCCGGTAACCCGGGTCGAGTTGCAGGATATCGCGCGCCTGCAGCCGGCGCACGATCGCCTCGACCCGCGCCCGTATCCGGCCCTGTGCGTCGCCGATCTTGTCGAGCTTCGCGCGATGCTCAGGGTCGCTCAACTTGCCGCGATCGCGTACTGTGTTGTAGAGCGCCACCACGAGCATGCGCTGTTGTGCGGCGAGCTGCTCCTGTTGCTGACCGCTGCCGCCGCCACCGCCGCCGGACTGATTGGCGTTGCGGAACTCGCGCTCGAACGGGCGCACCTCCATGAAGAAGATGTCCGTGACCACGTCGGGACGCGACGCCGCGTCGGTGGCATCTCTGGCGCGCGCGTAGTAGGCAATGAGATCGCCTGGAGACAGCTTGCGTTCCTCCAGATAGAGCGTCTCGACCGCCTCCAGCAGCTCCGGGTTCTGATCCGCCCCGGTAAGCGTCACGACTTCCTCGTCGCCGCCGTTCACGGAGAGCACCAGCTCCAGCTCGCGCACCCCGAAATCGTCGCTGGCTTCGACCGAGACATCGACCTCCTCCAGGCTCGACACGCGCGCATCGCGGCCGGGACTGCGCACCGCTACACGCGGCAGTGCATCTTCCAGCGTGTGAATCGCGAACTCCGGCGATACCGCCATCGGCTCGCCCTGCTCGTTCATGAGCTCGACTCGGTAGCGGCCGCTGTCCTGCAGCGTCATGCCGATCTGGTAAACGTCCTCGGTGCGCTTGTGCAGCGTGCGATGCTTGTCACCGTCCAGCACCAGGCGGCCGCCATCGGGTGCGTTTGCAACGTACAGTTGCATCGCCACCCGGGTTCCGCGGGGCGCCCTGATGTCGCCCGCGTCCTGAACGGTTTGCGGCGCACGACCGGTGTAGTCGGGGTAGTGATAGGTCACGTCGATGCGCTCGAGCACCGGGGGCACCGTCACATCGATCCGGTAGCTCGGGGACTCTATGCCACCGGCGCGCACGCGGTACTCGAGTGGTTGCGTGATCGCGCGAAGGTAGACGGTGAAGTCCGCGCGATCGCCCTGCATGGACAGCGCCTGCCACTGCGCTTCGCCGACGGGCCGGTGGTAGAGCGTCACGGCCGGGGGCGAGAAACCGCGAGCGCTGGCGATGATCAACTGATCGTCACCGGCGCTGCGCAGGGTATCGCCGGGCGCCACGTCGAAGTAAAAAGGATTGCCACTCGCCGGATCGTCCAGCGGCATCGCGAGCAGGCGCAACCCATGCTGCAGCCAGAGCGGCGCGATGCCCACCGCAAACGCAAGCACCACTGTCAAAACGAGCGTTGCCAGTGACGCGCGAAGACTCTCGCGGTCGTCGTTTTCAGTCAGCCGGTATTCCGATTCAGCGGCATGCACTGCCCGGCGCACGACCTCGGCGGCGAGCTCCGGTGAGGTATTGCGGGCGGCAGCGGAGTCCGTCTCCAGTCGGCGCACGGCGAGCGCGCTCAACAGCAATCCGTCGAGCTGTGGCGCATGCCGCTCGGTGCGCAAAGCGCATTGCTCGTCGTCGAGCCGGCGCAGCAACGGCCACAGCACACAAACGGCGAGCAGCCCCGCGGCACCCACGTAGACGGCAATGCGTGCCGCAGCGACACTGTCTTGTGCAAAGTGGGATGCGCCCATCCACAGGGCGGCGAGCAGCGCGCACAGCGAAACGCCGAGCAAGGCCACGAGCACACCCCGCAGCACCTGACGCAGCCGTCTGCGCCGGCGCAATCTGGCCAGCAGCCGATCGAAGGCCTTAAGCGTCGCGGTCCCTCCGGTATCGGGTATGTCGGTCATATCAGGCTGTCCTTGCGCGCGTGCGCCGCGCCGCGTACCAACCCTCGAACAATAGCAGAGTCGCCACAGTCAACAACACAAACCACCAGGGCGCCAGCAATGATGCATGATCGGGCGCCGGTTCTGGCGCCGCCCCGGCGTTGTCGGACGGGTCGCGCGCAACGCGTGCCGTAAACGCCGCCGTGCTCAGTGCCTCGAATTGTAACTCGCGCGGTTCGACGTTGGCTGCCAGCGGCAAAGGTTCCTCAGCGACCCCGGGGGTATGTACGCGGTAGAAGCCGGCTTCGGCAGGCGTGAACACGGGCGGCGATCCGCTGACCTTGGTAACCGTCCCGTCCGGTGATTCGACCAGCAGCGTTCCGCCTCCGGCAACGTGGCTCACGAGGCGCTGCGCACCGAGCAACCGCGCTTGTTCCACGACGTCTACGACCGCACCGACAGTTCCCTCGCTGGCACCCGCACCGCTGCTGCGCCCGGCGAGGTGCCTCACCAGACCGATTGTGAGGGGCGCGAAACCGGGTTCGAGCGCCAGGGCGCTCCACTGACCGCTGATGCCGGTGCTGAGCAGGATGCTGGCGCCGCCCCCTGCCTGGCGTTCCGCCAGCGCCACGGCGCCATCGGTGTATCGGGCCAGGACGACGTCCCCGTCGCCCGGCTGGAGCGCGCGCCGGCGCCAGACCGGCGCATTGCGCAGCTGCTCGGCACCAAGTCCCGCGAGCGCGGGGTGTGCGTTGAATTCCGTCAAACGCGCCCCCGCGGGCACCTCGGCACCGAGCTTGCCGGGTAACAGCGCCGTGCGCAGCAGCGGCGTGCCCGGCTGCGGGTGCTCCCCGGCAATCGTGAGCAAGCCCCCGCCCCGCTGGACGAAACGCTCTATGTCGGCAACGGCGCCGCTGTCTTGTAACGGCATATCGTCGATGATCAGCACGTCGGCACGCTCAAGCGTCGTCTCGCCGAGGGCCACATCCGAGACTCGCCGGACCGCGACTTTCGGCTGGGACGCGAGCGCCAGCGCCTGCTGCAGGTAGACCGCGCTCTGCGAGGCTTGCTCGCCGGTCAGCAGCACGGTTCTGATCGGTTCAACCTGTGCCAGCGTCAAACGGTGACTGTGTTCGAGGCCCTGATCGAGGGACACCGTCACCCGGGAAACCCGGTCGCGGGCGGGGACTACGCTGAACCCGACTGCGCCGGACTGGACTTCGTTCTCCGTCAACGCACGCGCCTCGACGCTGTGGCCGTCAACCTGCACACGCAGCCCCAGCGCCCTGTCAGGCGCGGCGGCGTCGGCCTCCAGACTCGCCCGGAGATTGACCCGCGTGGCATCGGAATCGCTGCCGAGGACCTGCACCTGGCTCACGCGGGGCGCGAAAACCGCCTCGCGTGCCACGGTTTCGACAGCGAGCTCGACAGTCTGCGCCAGCTGCGGCGCCTGCGCGGCCAATCCGGAACGCTGCAGGTCGGAAATCAGCAACACTGTTCGCGTCCCGCCGGGTGCCGGATCGAACAGTTGCGGCACGTGCGCGAGTGCACGGGCATAGTCCGTGCGCCCGAAGCCCGCGCGTACGCTGTTCAACGCCTGCTGCAGCAACGTGCGGTCACCGGTCATCGCCGCCACCGTGCGCGGAATCCCGTCGAACACGACCAGCGCGGCGTGGGCCGTGGCCGGGAGGTCCGCCACTGCGCGGCGCGCCCGCTCCAGCGCCCGTTCCCAGCGGCCATCGAAACGCATGCTGTAGGAGCGATCGAGCGCAATGACGGTCTGGCTGAGGGCCCTGACAGCGGGCACGGGCTGGTCATCCGCAGCGTAGTAAGGTCCGGCGAAAGCCAGCACCAGCAGCGCCAGCGCGAGCGCGCGCAGCCCCAGCAGCAGCCGGTCGCGCAAGGTGCGGCGCAGCGTGCGTTTGACCGGTATCCGACGCAGGAACATCAGCGACGGAAACGCAGTGCCGCGCGCCTCACGCCGGGCGACCAGGTGCACCAGCAGCGGCACCGCCAGCACCGCCAGCGCTCCGAAGAACAGCGGATTCAAGAATCCTAAACTCATCGCCGCCTGGCCAGCCGCGCGCGGGTCGAGAGATAGCGAAACAGCGCATGGTCGAGCGGCATCGCGGTGTTGAAGCATGCGTAGTCGATACGCCGCTCGGTGCAGATCTTCTCCAGCGCGCGGGTGTGCTCGCGAATCAGTTGCCGGTACTCCATGCGCATTGCGCGCGGGTCGACCGCCAGGCGTTCACCGGTTTCCAGGTCCTCGAGCACGTCATCGCCGCGAAGCTCGAGATCCAGCTCCAGCGGGTCCAGTATCTGCATCACGACCAGGTCATGCCCGGCGGCGCCGAGCACGTTCAGGCTGTCGGTCAGGCGCTGCGGGTCGCTGTAGAAGTCAGAGATCAGGGTCACGATGCTGCGCCTGTTAAGCAGGTCCACGAGCCGGGTCAACGGCGCCGCCGCGTCGCCCCCGCCGGCCGCGGGGATCCGATCGAGGGCGCGCAGAATCGTGTCGCGGTGGCGTGCGGCGGGCGGAATCCACTCGCGCAGCTCGCCGTCGAACGTGGCGAGCGCGACGCGGTCGCGCTGCCGGGCGCCGAGGTGCGTGAGGCTGGCGGCCAGGAACTTTGCGTACTCCAGCTTGGTCACCGCGGCGCTCGCGAAATCCATCGAACGCGACACGTCGATGACCGAGACCACGTCGGCGTTCGTTTCCGCCTCGAACGTTTTGATGTACAGACGATCGGTGCGCGCATACACGCGCCAGTCCAGCCGGCGCACGTCGTCGCCCGGCGCGTAGGCGCGGTGCTCGGCAAAGTCGGTGGACACGCCCAGATGCAGGGTTCGGTGCAGACCGCTGATAAACCCGTCCACCACGCGCCGTGCCAGCAGGTCGAGGTTGTCGATGCGTGCCAGCACCGCCGGATCCACGAACCGCAGCGCCGGCTGCTCGCGTTGCAGGCCCAGGCTCATGCCGCGGTCACCGGCGAGGGCACCGATTTGATGAGGTCGTCGATGATCTGCTCCACACCGATCTGCTCCGACTCGGCGTGAAAGTTACGCAACAGTCGGTGGCGCAGCACGGGCCTCGCCAGCGCCCGGATATCCTCGAAGCCTACGTGGGTACGACCCTGCGTCAGTGCGCGCGCCTTGCCGCCCAGCACCAGAAACTGGGCCGCCCGCACGCTGGCCCCGTACGCCAGCCAGCGATTGACGAATTCCGGCGCCGCCGGCGTATCGGGCCGCGTTGCGCGTACCAGTGCCAGCGCGTAGCCCGCGACCGGATCGGCAAGCGGAACGCGCCGCACCAGGTGCTGGTAGGCGAGCAGCTCACGCGCGCCGATCACCGGCCGGATGTCCGGTTCGTGATCCGTGGTGGTCGTGCGCACGATTTCCAGCTCCTCGTCCTCGGGCGGGTATTGCAGCACGATGTTGAACATGAACCGGTCGAGCTGGGCCTCCGGCAGCGGGTAGGTGCCTTCCAGCTCGATCGGGTTCTGGGTGGCGAACACGAAAAACGGCGCGGGCAGGACGTAGGACTCGCCCTGCACGGACACGCGCCGTTCCTGCATCGCTTCCAGCAGCGCGGCCTGGGTTTTCGGCGGCGTGCGGTTTATCTCATCGGCCAGCACCACGTTGGCGAACACCGGTCCCTTGTGAAACACCAGCTCGCGCCGGCCGGTAGCGGGATCTTCCTGCACCAGATCGGTGCCCGTGATGTCGGACGGCATCAGGTCCGGGGTGAACTGAATGCGCGCAAAACTCAGGTCGAGCGCCTGCGACAGGGTCTCGATCAGCAGGGTTTTGGCGAGCCCCGGCACGCCGATCAGCAGGCTGTTCCCGCCGACCAGCAGGGTCAGCAACACCTCGTGGATCACCTCACGCTGACCGATGATGCGTCTACCGATCTGCTCTACCGCGCGCGCGTAGTCCGCCTGCAGCGATTCTGCGCGTTGCAGGTCTCCGGGCGGCAGCGTGTCGGTTGCCTCGTTCATGGACAGGCACTCCTGTATGCGGGTTGCGGTTTCATGTGTCCGACTCGCCGCGCTGGCCGCGGGTGGACGGGGATTGGGGCGGGTCGTCGTGCAGGCCCTGAAGCTCGAGCAACAACTCGAGGCCGGCGTCGAACATCGGCGCGGTTTCCAGCGCGCGCAGCAGCTCGGACTTTGCCTGTTGCGTTTCACCGGCGCTGTGCAGCGTGCTGGCCAGTTGGTAACGGGCCTGCGCCGGGTCCTCCGGATCGAGCTCGACGACCGCGCGCCGCTCCCGTGTTGCCAGCGTGAATGCGGCTCGTCGCTCGTAGAGCTCGGCCAGACGTTCATGCGTTGCCGCGTTGAACGGCTGGATCAGCAGTGCGCGTTCAGCCGTGCGTTCTGCGCCCGGATGATCGCCCGTTTCGAGGTAAAGTTCGCCGAGCAGCAGATGCGCTTCGAGATCGTCCGCGTCAATGGCGATGTTCTGCTCCAGTTGCCGGATCGCCTTGTCGGTGTCTCCGCGCGCGCGGTACAGCCCGGCCAGATCCCGGTAACTGCTTCCGGGCCCGGCGTGCTCGGGAAACAGGGATTGAGCTTGCAGCAGCAGCTGTTCGGCCCGCGTGGTGTCATCGGCCGAGAGCGCGGTCTTGCCCTCGCCGAGCAGGCGATCGTAGGACCCGGCCAGCGCCTCGATCGCGTGCCCGAAGCGCGTGCGAACGTGGCCGTCGAGCCAGGCATCGAACGACTCGGGCGTATGCCCCAGGCGCTCGGCAATGGCGTCCATGCCGGTGCCCCCTTCGGCGAATCCGCGCAACAGGCTGGCCAGCACCTCGGCGCCGTGCTCGCGTTCGATAAGCTCGATGAGCAGCGATGCCAGGTAGTACGAAAACGGGATCTCGGTCGCGAACCGCGGCGCTAGAAACGCATCCTCCAGCTGGCTCGCGCTGCGCAGCTGCCCGGCGCCGTAGGCCTGCAGAAAGCCCGGTGACACGTCGCCGCCCCAGCCCGGGCGGGCCAGCCGCTCCTCGTACACCGCCAGGCCTTCGGAGAACCAGCGCGGCGCGCGGTGCCGCGACATGGCAAGGTGGAAGCTGTGTGCGATCTCGTGCCACAGCGCCGACGCCCAGTTGAAAGCGCCGAGCGTACCCGTGGCCGGCGAGTCGAGCAGCACCACCGGGCCGAACGACGCGCCCAGGATGTCCAGCCCGGTCAGGCCTACGGTGCGTACGGAGAAGTCGGCGTGCTCGCTGTACAGCTCGATGCGCAGCGGCTGCGCAAGCTGGTACCCGTAGCGGTCCGCATAGTAGTCGTAAGCCGCCTCGGCGATCGGCATCAGATACGGCGCCAGCAGCTCGGCCCGGCCGGCTTCGGCGACCAGCTCGAAACGCGCCGAGCGCACCGTCGCAAAGCGTTCCAGCTTGTCGAGGAGATCCAGCGTGTTCTTGACGCGCACGTTGAAGGGATCGCCGCGGAAGGCAACCTGCAGCGCCCGACGGCCGCTGCGCATGTCGCCCAGCCGCAGGCGGTTTATGCCGAGCGACGCCATCGCCTCCCAGTTGGTATCGTCCAGCGTGATCCCGACGAGCGCGAACGCGACCGCCTCGCCGTAGCGTCGTGCGCGCGCCGCCATTTCGGCAAGCAGCGAGTAGCCGGCCGAGTACCGCGGTGCGAGCCCGCGCACTGTCTCGAGCTGAGCATCAAGGCGTGCCTGATCCCCGGTCAGGAAGTACAGAACGCCCTGCATGGCGAGGGCCGGCAGCGAACGCGGGTTGGTCTCCAGCGCCGTCGCCAGGTGCTCGCGTGCCGACGCCCAGTTCTGCTTCTCCAGATGCAGCCGTGCGACGAATACATGCGCGTCCACTAAGGTGGGTTGCAGCGTCAGGCTCGACAGGGCGGTGGTCAAAGCCGCCGGCAGGTTATCGAAATGCTGGCTGCGGGCCAGGCCGAGCAACGCCGGGGCATACGCCTGGTCGCGCGCCAGCGCCGCGCGGAAGGTGACCAGCGCGTCGGCGTTGTTGTGCTTCTCGAGCAGCAGATCACCCAGTGCCACGCGCGCCGCGAGATTGTCAGCTTCGCGTTCGATCGCTTTACGGTAGTAGTCAACGGCGTCGCGAAACAGCGACGGATCACGCACGGCCAGCACGCGCGATGCCTCGGCCAGCGCCTCCAGCGCAGGCGATGACAGCGCACCGGAGCGTGGACCGAATTCATCGAGCACTGCCTGCAATTCGTCGAGTGCGGCATCGCGGTCCGCGCCGTGCTGCCGCAGCAGGCCCAGCGCGACGCGAGCGCGCAGCGCCCCTTGCGGGTGAAGTGCAACCGCCTGACGGAAGGCATGCTCCGCCTGTTCAACCTGGCCGGTCGAGGCCAGCGCCTCGCCCAGCAGCACCCAGGCATCGGGCGCGGAACCCTCGAGCAGCGCCGCACGGGCCAATGCGGCCGCCTCGGCGTAGGCCCCGCTGCGCAGCCGGTCCTCCGCCTCCTGGACCGGGGAGGCCTGCACTGCGCCGGCTGCCAGGCACATCAGCAGGTAGAGTGAGCGGACGTCAAGGCGTGCGCGGCGTTGCATGGCGATTCTGCACGTTGCGGAACTCACGGCGATTGTAGGCGAGCGGAACCAGCAGCGACTCCAGCTCGCGGTAGTACTCCTCCTCCAGCAGCTGCGCGCGACGCCGCTTCAGACGGTCGATACGGCTCACGATGTCGCCGGCCGCGACGTCGAGCGCCAGGAGCGTGCGCGCGTGTTCCGAGCCGCCCGCCAGCTCTCCGGCGCTGGGTTCGAGATACAGTCCTGCGGCGAGCGTGCCGTCCCGCGACAGGGCTTCTGTCAGTCTCGAACCGATGCCGTCGCCGTCGTCGTCGAGCAGCGCGTGCTCGGTGAGCACCTTGTCGTCCTCTTCGTACGCGCGGGCCACGGCGCGGCGCGCGTGGTTGAAGGCCTCGAGCAGTGAAATACGCCCGTTCTTGTCGGCGTCCGCGGCCTCGGCCACGAACGCCCCGATGAAATGGCCGCCGAAGTAGGCGAACTGGTTTTCGCTGCCGCTCGCGGTCGCCGTGATGACCACCCGGTTCTCGCCGCTGAGCGCCCGGATGAAGGGTCCGCTCGACGAGGTTGCATTGATCACTGCGACCGTGCGCCCGTCGAATCGATCCAGCAGCTCGCGCAGCTCGTCGGCTGACAGGTCCGGCCCCGGTACGTTGAATAGTGCCTTGTCCTCACGGGCCGTGCCATGGCCGATGAGCAGCATGACGATCAGGTCACCGGGAGCGCTGGCCGAGGCGAGGTTCTGCAGGGCCGCCACCAGGTCTTCCTTACGGGCCGTGTCCCCACCGGTTGCACGCACGATCGTGATCCGTTCCGGGTCGATGGCGGCGGCCCGTTCGGCGATCTCCGCCATGCGGCTCGCCCAGCTGTCGAACAGCTTGGCGTAGTGCGGCTCGCCGCCAAGGCCTACGGCGATCAGCACGTGC
Source organism: Chromatiales bacterium (assembly GCA_024644045.1). Lineage (GTDB taxonomy): Bacteria > Pseudomonadota > Gammaproteobacteria > JAHELT01 > JAHELT01 > JAHELT01. The sequence continues at coordinate 27,712 of JAHELT010000041.1, forward strand.
CGCTGCGAAGCCGGGGCTGCAGCGGGGGGGACGAGCTGCGCGGCCAGCAAGGCGAGCCCAATGCACAGGGACTTCATGCCAGGCCCCGTCGGCGCCGGTAAAACCACTCGGCCCCGATCAGCACGACGAGCACCACAAACAGTGCCGGGGCATCGTAAAGCGGCAGACGCTTCTCGATGCGCGTATCGCCCTGCACGTCGGCGACCGCACGATCGAGGCCACCGGCTTCGGGGCTGCGGAAATACCGCCCGCCCGTGGCTGCGGCAATGTGGCGCAGCAGCGGCTCGTTGAGCTCGGCCCCGCGAAACTCCTCACCGGCCGGGAGAACCTCGACCGCGGCCCGGCGCACGGCGTGGTCAGCCTCATCCCCGAGGGTTGCCTCCAGCTCGTGCAACCCCGGCTCGAGCGCGGTAAACACGGCGTCGTAGCTGCCGTTCTCGCCGGGGCGCGGGCTGAACGGCAAGGTGTGCCGGTCACCGAGCGGTGTCGTGACCACCAGTCGGAGATCCGCCGCAAGCAGCGGCTGGTACCCGGTATCCAGCGGGGTGGCCGTGATCCGCATCTGCTCACCCGGGACCGGATAGGCGGGGTCAGCTTGCAGCTCGATACGCGGGCGCACCGGCCTGGCCAGCCAGCGAAACAGCTCGCGCCACAGGGTCTCATGGGTCATGTCGTCGCTCGCGACACTGCTGTGCATCTGCCAGCGCCAGGTGTCGCGGGTCGCCAGCACCGCCACGGTGCCGCGTCCGTAACGCTGGTACGCGAGCACCACGAACGGCTCGGGGCCGCCGTCATCGCCCTCGAGCAGGACCGTCGCCCCCGGCTTCACGGCCAGCAGCGGATTCACCAGCGTCAGCGCCGGCAGCGCCGGGAGCCCGTCACCGGGGGCGGTCCGGGAAAGGGCCTGGACGACCGGATGCAGCGCGCCGATCGCGGTCGGTGTTACGCTCACCCGGGTACGGAATCCGCTTTGCTTTTCCTGCAGGCGTACCGGCAGCAGGCCGCTCAGCTCGCTGGCGGCGTAACCGCCTTCGGCGAACGCCTGGCGCGCGCCGAGCAGCAGCAGCGCACCACCGCGACGCGCGACATAGTCCTTGAGCAGTTGCTGCTGCGCCGCGTTCAGCAGGTTTGCCGCCACGCTGCCGAGCACGATCACGTCAAAGCCGAACAGTGCGGCCGGCTCCTCGGGGAACCCGGTGAGCAACTGCTCGGCGTCCGCTACGCCCACCCGGTAGTATTTATTCTCCGCGGTGCGGATCAGTGACGCGACCTGCAGGCTGGAGTCGTCGCGGACCGCGCGGCGGATGAACTTGACCTCGAACCGCGGCTCGCCCTCGAAATGCAGCACCTGTACAGGCGCCGACGCCAGCTGGACCGGCACGTCGAGACGGTTGTTCGCGGGCAGCTGATCGTCGGCATCCGATGTCACGGCGAACGACAGGCGATGCGTTCCCGGTGCTTTGAGCGGCGCGACCGTAACCGGCAGGGTGAACGAATGCGTGCGCGGCACCTCGAACGCCTGGCGGTGAAGCAGCACGCCATCCTCCGTGACCTGCAGGTTCAGCTGCCTGCCCGCCGCGCCGCGTTGACGCAATGTCACCTCGGCGCGCAGCAGGTCGCCCGGAAACAGCCGCTCGGGCACCGAGACCGTCGCCAGCTCGACGTCATCGGAAAAGCGCGGGGCACCAATGCCGACCGTATGCACAGCGATACCAGCGGCCCGGTAGGCCAGCAGCTCGCTCTGCAGGTCGTCGCTCAGCGCAGCACCGCCGTCGCTCACCAGCACCACGGCGCCCAGCGTGGCACCCTGGAGACGCGTGCGGGCATGCTCGAGGGCATCAGCGAGATCGCTGCGCGGCGCCGCAAAGTTCAATACGCTGTTCCCGGCGATGCGCCCGGCGTTCAGGCCGAAGCCGACGTGATGCACGGTGAAGCGCTCTTCGAGCGCGCGCGACAGCTCGCCGCCCCCGGGCGCAAACAGCTCACGCAGCCTCGCGCCGCGCGTCATGCCTGCTGCATCTGCGATACGCATGCTTTGTGAATCGTCGAGCAGCAGCACAACGTCGCCGCGCAGCGTCTGCGCCACCGTCACGGTCAGCACCGGGGCAAACAGCATCAGCACCAGCATCGCCACCCACGCAGCGCGCAATCCGGCGAGAACCAAGCGGTCGGTCCGGCGCAGCGGCAGTGAACGTGACAGGTATTGCGCAAGGGTCAACGCCGCTAGGACCGCCAGGGCCCCCGCCAGTGCATACGCCATCCAGCCGTGTTCGAGCTGCAGCGTCCCCTGGCGATACAGGGTTGCCGGGTACTTGAACAGAAATTCAAACACGCCCATTGGCTGCGCCCCCTCCTCCGTGCACCGTGCGGTTCAGTTGCTCATCGCATAGATGACGAAGTTGATACCCAGCTCATAGGCATAGGTCGAGTAGCGCAGCGGGTAACGCGGGTTGTCGGCCCACTCCCAGGCATCGCCGAGATCCGTGTTCCAGTTGATCAACACCATGAGACGGCCGTGGTCGTCGAAAATTCCGCGCACGTGCGGTTGATAGCCGTCGAGCTCGTGGGTCGGGCCACCGCGCGCCTGATAGACGTTCGGCACCTGCAGGATTTCCCGCACGTCGTAGAACGCGTGAAACACCGGATGCTCCATGGGCACCTCGACGATCGCACGATCCGGAAACACCTTGGCCATCTGGGTCTCGAAATTACGCCACGCCCAGCTGCCCCAGAAATCGTCGATCACCAGAAATCCGCCCTTGTCCAGATATTCACGCAGCCCTTGTGCCTGTGCCTCGTCCAGCGACAGTGCGCCGACCTCCAGAATGTAGGTGAACGGGTAGTCGCGCAGGCGCGGGTCGTCGATCGGCACGGCATTGTCGCTCGGGAAAGCGTCGACCAGCGTGAGCCGGCGCAGCGCGATCAGAAACTGCTGATCGGCGGTGGGATAGTCGATCGCCCAGCGCGGCCCCCAGTCGTCGTCCTCGCCGCCGCCGTAGATGCCGCGCGTGAAGTAGAACTCATGCCCGGTCGGATCGCCCGTCTCTGCATCGCCGTTGGCAGGCGCGCTCGCAGGCGCCAGCGCCCAGCACGCCGCGCACAACCAGGCCGTAATGTTACTCGTGCAAAAATGCCGCATCGCGACAGACCGGTTCCAGAGAGCGAAATCGACTCATTACTGTACTATCATCGCACATGCGCGAACACGGCTGTTCGGTCAAGCGGAGATTACAATGTCTAGAGCATCCGGCCCGGCATCAGTATGGGCGTCGCTGGCAGCCATCTGGTTGTGTGCGGCGACGCTGACCACGGCATCCGCGGCGGGCGGTTCATCGCTCAAACTGGACATGTGGCGTCCCGGCGACGTGGGGCAGCGCCTGTTGATCCGCGGCCGCGTCTCGAGCGCCACGGGCTCGCCGGTCGCGAACGCCACCGTGCACATCCGCCAGGCGGACGGTACGGGTACGTACACGGAGCAGTATCAGGGCTCGTTGCAGACGGGGGGCGACGGCTCCTACGCATTCGGCACCGTGCTCCCGGGACAGTATTCCAGCATCAAGCACATTCACGTGTTCGTGATGCATGACGACTACCAGAACGTCAATACCGAAATCCGGTTCAAGGGTGATCCGAATCTGGAGGGCGATGTGTACGACGACAATGCGATCGTGACCGAGCAGGCTACCATCGACGGCGCGCGCGTGCTGCTGGGTGAGTTCAACATAGTGCTGCGCCGCTGAGCGGGCTCGTTGCGGTCGCGATGACGCGATTACCCCGGCATTCATGCATCGCCGCTGCGCTGCTGGCGCTCGCAACGAGTGCCTGCACCTCGACCCCGCCGTCGCGCCCGGACGCCGCGCAGCCTCTGCTTCGCCTGCCCGCCCCGCCCACTGCCGCGCCGGTCCCCGAAACGGCCGGCAGCGCCACCGGCGCGGCCATCGCCGAAAACGCCACCCAGATGATCGGCGTGCCCTACCGGTACGGCGGCAAGTCGCCACGGGGCTTCGATTGCAGTGGACTCGTGCACTTCGCGCACCGTCGGGCCGGGGTGAAGGTGCCGCGCACATCGCGCGCGCAGCTGCGTGCCGCGCGACGTATCGAGCTGGCGCAGGCACGACCCGGCGATCTGCTGTTTTTCAGGAGCCGCAACTATTCGCACGTGGCGATTTACATCGGTGACGGGTCATTCGTGCACGCACCGTCGAGCGGTAAGCACGTTACGCCCGCCAGCCTGGAAAACGACTACTACCGCACCCGCCTGATCGCGGTCGGCCGTCTGCACTGAGCGGCCTGGCTTAGAGCGCCTCGATAGCCTCGCGCATGCGTTGCAGCGCCGCCCGGATATTGTCGAGGCTGTTGGCGTACGACAGGCGCAGATAGCCCTCCCCGAACGCACCGAAACTCGTCCCGGCGATGGTCGCAACGCCGTGTCGTTCGAGCAGCTGCTGCTGCAGCGCGCGCGCTGACAGCCCGGTCTGCTGGATGTTCGGGAAGGCATAGAAAGCGCCGCCGGGGGTCTGGCAGCGCACGGCGCTGATCGCGTTCAAGCCTTCGACCACGACCGCGCGCCGTTCGTCGAACGCGTGCAGCATGGCGGTTACGGCGCTTTGGTCGCCCTGCAGCGCTGCGACGCCCGCATGCTGCGCCGCCGCGTTGACGCACGAATGGCAATTCACGGCGAGGCGTGTGGCGTGCTCGACCAGGGCGGTGGGCCATACGGCATAGCCAAGCCGCCAGCCGGTCATTGCATAGGTCTTGCTCCAGCCGTCGAGCATGATCACGCGCTCGACGATCTCGGGGTATTGCAGCAGGCTGACGTGCTCGCGCTCGTCGAACAGCATGCGGGAATAGATCTCGTCGCTGAGAATCGCCACCCCGGGGTGCTGCAGCAACCCCTCTACCAGACGATCTATGACCGGCTTGGGCACCACGCCGCCGGTGGGATTGGCCGGCGAGTTGAGGATGATCAGCCGTGTGCGCTCGCTGACCCGTGCGAGCAGCGCATCGGCATCGAAGGCAAACCCCTGGTCTTCGAGCAGCGCGAACGGCACCGCGGTGGCACCGCTGAAGTTGATCATCGATTCGTAGATCGGAAATCCGGGATTCGGGTAGAGAATCTCCACGCCCGGCTCGCCGAACATCATGATGGCAAAGTTCATGGTCACCTTGCCGCCCGGCACCACCACGATGCAGCTGGGATCGATCGACACGCCGTGGCGCGCCTGAAGATCGGCACTCACCGCTTCGCGCAGGACGGGGATTCCGGGGGCCGGGGTGTAGCCGTGATGCCCGTCGCGCAGTGCCTTGATAGCCGCCTCGACGATGTGCGGCGGGGTCCTGAAGTCCGGCTGACCGATCCCGAGGTTGATGATATCGCGGCCTTCACCGGCCAGCGCCTCGGCCCGCGCCAGCACTTCGAACGCCGTTTCGGTGCCGAGTCGCTGCATGCGTGCAGCGGGCAGCAGATCGCTCATGTGGGCTTCCTGACGGTGGACAGTGGCAAGTGTAGCCGAGTCGCAGCCGCGTAGCGCAGGTCGCAGTGCGGTCAGCGAGCGATCTGCGGCTTGTATAGCAGCTGCACCGCAATCACGCCGCATACCACCAGCGCCGCCCC
>JAHELT010000186.1 GCA_024644045.1 Chromatiales bacterium
GATGCGAGATGTCTAGGGAGTCGTGATAGAACGCCGACAGCGCCCCCACGGTGCTGACCAGGATGGCCATCGGATGAGCGTCGTAGCGGAAACCCTGATAGAAACGGCGCACCCCCTCGTAAACCATGGTGTGGCTGGCGATGGTGTACTCGAACTGCTCGCGCTGGCGCTCGTCCGGCAGCTCGCCGTACAGCAGCAGGTAGCAGACTTCCAGGTAGCTGCTCTTTTCGGCCAGCTGCTCGATCGGATAGCCGCGGTACAGGAGGATGCCTTCGTCACCGTCGATGTAGGTGATGGCGCTGCTGCAGCTGGCGGTGCTGACGAAGCCCGGGTCGTAGGTGAAGTAGCCCAACCCCTTGTGCAGGCGGCGGATATCGAAGCAAGGCGAGCCGTGCGTGCCCTCGCGCAGTGGCAACTGGATCTTGTTGCCGGTGGTGTCATCGATAACCGTGACGGTCTTTTCGCTCATGGGGTCGATCTCCTCGGGATTACTCGGATTAGCGGGCAATCTTGCGAACGCGCGGGCTAGGGGTTCGAGGCGCTCGGCAGCAGGTCAAGCGCCAGGCAAGGATACAGGAAGGTGTCCGGCGACGCATTAACCGGGGTATCGGCGAGCCGGGACGGGAGCTGAACCGAAGTTGAGAATCATTTTTTTTTCAATGGCTTGGCTGGCCTCGCGGCCACTGCTTCGCGCAACCGGCGGCCGCATGCGTTGTCAGTTATGGAAAATTACTGTATATATCAACAGTACTGTATAAAAAGGCAGTTTCCATGCAATCCCTGACCTCACGACAGCAAGAGATCCTGACCCTGATTCAGGACTGCCTGGTGCGCGACGGCGTCCCCCCGACGCGCGCCGAGCTGGCGCGGGCGCTGGGCTTCCGTTCGCCCAACGCGGCCGAGGAGCATCTGCGCGCGCTGGCGCGCAAAGGCGCGATCGAGCTGATACCCGGCGCGTCCCGGGGCATTCGCCTGCTCGTGGCAAGCGGCCTGCCGGTGGTCGGCCGGGTCGCCGCCGGGGCCCCGATACTCGCCGAGGAGCACATCGAGGAGCGGGTTGCGCTGGATGCGCAAACCTTTCATCCGCGCGCTCACTACCTGCTGCGCGTGCACGGCATGAGCATGTGCGAGGCCGGAATTCTGGACGGCGATATGCTCGCCGTGCATCAGGCGCCCGAGGCGAGCAACGGGCAAATCGTGGTCGCGCGTCTCGAGGACGAGGTGACCGTAAAACGGTTCTTCAGGAAAGGCCATCGGGTCGAGCTGCGCCCGGAAAATGCCGGGTTCGAGCCGTTGCATGTCGATCTGCGCGAGCAGCCCGTGCATATCGAAGGCATTGCAGTGGGCGTGGTGCGCAGGCATGTCACTTGACGCCCTGATGCAGAGCAACCGGCTCTGGCGCGCCGGCGAGCGCAGTGCGCAGACGCAGGCGTTGCCTACCGGGTACCAGGCGCTGGACGTGCTGCTGCCCGGCGGCGGCTGGCCGGACAGCGGGCTGGTGGAGCTGCTCGCGGCACGTACCGGCATCGGTGAACTGCGTCTGTTGATGCCGGTGCTGGCGAGGCTCAGCCGCGGGGCTCGCTGGATTGCCTGGGTGGCGCCTCCCTACCTGCCTTACGCACCGGCGCTGGCTGCCGAGAACCTCGACCTGTCACGGGTTCTGATGGTTTATCCGCGGGGCCCGCAGGACGGGTTCTGGGCGCTCGAGCAGGCACTGCGGGCCGGCACCTGTGCGGCGGTTCTGGCCTGGCCGCAGACGCTGGATGCCCGCGCCATGCGCCGTCTGCAGCTGGCGGCGGAAGCCGGCAACAGCGTCGGCTTCCTGTTTCGCAACAGCACCGCCAGCCGCCAGCCGTCGACGGCGCAGCTGCGCTTGCAGCTGGACTGTCCGGCCAGCACGAACGCCGGCGAAATCGACATTCAGCGGCTTCGCGTGAACGTCCTGAAACGGCGTGGCGGCTGGCCGGCGGGTCCGGTCAGCCTGAGCGTGCAGCCGGCTGCGCAGGCCGGGCAGTCTCCCGTTTCAAGCGCTTGAACCCCGCGCGCCGCCAGTCCCGTGTTGTGGCTTTGTCTATACCTGCCCCTGTTGCCTCTGGAGGTCTTTGTCCGCGGTGGTCAGGACAGACCGACGGCGGTGGCCTGCAAGGATCGGGGCCGCGAACGGGTGCTGGTTTGCAATGCGTCTGCCGAGACCCTGGGGGTGAGAGCCGGTATGCGCATGAGTGCCGCCTACGCACTGGCGCCGGCACTGGAGCTGCGTCAGCGTAACAGCGCCAGGGAGGCCCGGGCGCTCGGCCATCTGGCGGCCTGGAGCGGCCAGTTCAGCGATTTTGTCAGCCTGAGTGAGCCCGACGCCGTGCTGCTGGAGATACGCGGCAGCCTGCGCCTGTTCGGCGGCCTGGAAGCGTTTCTGCACCTGGTCGAACGGGCCGCCGCCGAGCTGGGTTTCAGGGTCCACAAGGGGGTGGCGCCGACGCCGCTGGCGGCCTGTCTGCTGGCGCGTAACGGCAGCGGGGTTGCCAGCGGCGAAGACTGGCGGCAGCGGCTGCAGCGAATTCCCAGCGCCTACCTGCAGCAGCCGCAGGCAACGTTGAGTGCCTTGCGCGATATGGGCGTTACGACGCTGGCCGGCTGCCTGCGCCTGCCGCGCGAAGGGCTGGCGAAACGCTTCGGCCCGGAGTTCCTGCGCTACCTCGACCGCCTGCTGGGAAAAGCGGCACACCCGCTGAACCGTTTCGAGGCGCCTCTGCGCTACGCATCGCGTATCCCCCTGCCGGCGGAAACCGATTCGCTGGAGGCTTTGAGCTTTCCCCTCAAGCGGTTGCTGCTGGAGCTGTGCGGGATTCTCGCCGGGCGTGCTGCGGGCGTGCAGTCGCTGGTGATCGAATTGAGTCATCTGCGCCAGCCCGCCACCTCGCTGACGCTTGGCCTGGTTGCACCCAATCGCGATGCGGAGCATCTGCTGATGCTGGTGCGTGAGCGGCTCGACCGGCTGCCGTTGCCGGCGCCCGTGCTCGAGGTGGGCCTGCGCGTTGACCGGTTCGAGTCCCTGGACGCGTCCAGCGGCGATCTGTTCGGCCACGACCAGACCGCCGTCAGCGGGCGGTTCCTGGACCGGCTGCGCTCCCGGCTCGGCAGCGAGTCGGTCGACGGCATCGCCTGTTACCCCGAGCATCGACCGGAGCGTGCCTGGCGCATTGCCGAGCCTGACGCCGCACGAGAGGTGGCATCGGTGCGCTCGGCAGCGCGTCCCGCGCGCCCCCTGTGGCTGCTGCCGCAGCCCCTGCAGCTGGCCACCCGCCAGGGAGAACCGTGCTACGAAGGCACGCTGACGCTGCTCGAGGGGCCCGAGCGGATCGAAAGCGGCTGGTGGGACGGTGACGGCGTCATCCGTGATTATTTTGTTGCCTGCAATGCACGCGGGGCGCGTTACTGGGTGTTTCAGGAGCTGCGCAGACGCGAGTGGTTCCTGCACGGCATTTTCGCCTGATGCCGGCCGGTTGAATTGATAAAGGCCGTTGAGGATGGCACTTCCCGGGTATGCGGAACTGCATGCGATTTCGAATTTCACTTTTCTGCGCGGCGCCTCGCATCCCGAGGAGCTGGTGCGGCGCGCCGGGGCCCTGGGGTACTCGGCACTTGCATTGACCGACGAATGTTCCCTGGCCGGTGTGGTGCGCGCGCATACCGCGGCCAAGGAGTGCGATCTGAAGCTGATCGTCGGCAGCGAGCTGTGCCTGGAGGACGGTTTTCGGCTGCTGCTGCTGGCGACCAATCGTAACGGCTACGCGCACCTTTCCCGTTTGATCACGCGGGCGCGCCGGGGTGCGGACAAGGGTGAGTACCGTTTGCCGCGCGAGGCGCTGGCGCAGGGGTTGCCGGATTGTCTGGCGCTGTGGCTGCCGGGGGACGCAGTTGCGATCGGTGACGGTCAGTGGCTCGCGAGGGCGTTTCCGGATCGCGTTTGGCTGGCCGTCGAGGTACTGCACAGCGGTCTGGAGAGGCGGCGCCTGCCGGTGCTGACGCGTCTTGCCGAAACCCTGCGCCTGCCGATGGTCGCCTGCGGTGACGTGCACATGCACAGACGCGGACGCCGTGCGTTGCAGGATACGTTGACCGCTGTGCGTATGCGGACCACGGTGGCGTCGGCGGGCACCGCCCTGCATGCCAACGGCGAACGGCATTTACGCCCCCGTGACCAGCTGCTCAAGCTGTATCCGGCGGAACTGCTCGCAGAGAGCGTGGCGATCGCCGCGCGCTGCACGTTCTCGCTGGACGAGCTGCGCTATGAATACCCGGCGGAACTGGTGCCGGTCGGCAGGACGCCGGCTGCCTGGCTGCGGCATCTGACCGAATCGGGTGCCCGCCGCCGCTGGCCGCAGGGCGTGCCCGGCAAGGTGCGCGCGCAGCTCGAGCACGAGCTCGGCCTGATCGCCGAGCTGGGCTACGAGGCTTACTTTCTCACCGTGCACGATCTGGTGCAGTTCGCGCGCGAGCGGGACATCCTTTGTCAGGGCCGCGGCTCGGCCGCCAACTCGGCGGTGTGCTATTGCCTGGGCGTTACCGAGGTGGATCCGTCACGCCTGGACCTGCTGTTCGAACGTTTCGTGTCGCGCGAGCGCAACGAGCCGCCCGACATCGATATCGATTTCGAACATGCCCGGCGTGAAGAAGTGATTCAGTACGTTTACGGCAAGTACGGCCGCGATCGCGCCGCGCTTGCCGCCACGGTCATCTCTTACCGGTTGCGCAGCGCAGTGCGCGATGTCGGTAAAGCGCTGGGATTGTCGCTGGAGCAGGTGGACCGGCTGGCGAAGAACCTCGCGTGGTGGGACGGCCGGCGGGTGGATGAGGCGCGTCTGCGCGAGGCCGGGCTGGACCCCGACAGCCCCCTGGTGCAGCGGGTCGTCAAGCTGGCTACCGAGCTCACCGGTTTTCCGCGGCACCTGTCCCAGCACGTGGGCGGCTTCGTCATCGCACGCGGCCCGCTGTGTGAGTTGGTGCCGATCGAGAACGCGGCCATGCCCGAGCGTACCGTGATTCAGTGGGACAAGGACGATCTCGACGCGCTGGGGCTGCTGAAGGTGGATTGCCTGGGTCTCGGCATGCTCAGCGCGATCCACAAAGCGTTCGATATGCTGAGCGCGCTGCGCGGACGCAGCTACAGCATGGCGGGCATTCCCGCGGAAGACCCGCAGGTATATGCCATGATTCAAAAAGCCGATACGGTCGGCGTCTTTCAGATCGAGTCGCGCGCGCAGATGTCCATGCTGCCGCGCCTGCGGCCGGCGAATTTCTACGACCTGGTGATCGAGGTATCCATCGTGCGTCCCGGCCCTATCCAGGGCGACATGGTGCATCCCTATCTGCGCCGCCGCCAGGGCCTGGAGGCGGTGGACTATCCCAGCGAAGACGTGCGCGGGGTGCTCGAGCGCACGCTGGGGGTGCCGATCTTTCAGGAGCAGGTGATCAAGCTCGCCATGGTGGCGGCGGGGTTCACGCCGGGCGAGGCCGATCGACTGCGCCGCTGCATGGCGGCCTGGCGGCGCACCGGCCAGCTCGAGCAGTTCGAGCGGCGGCTGGTCGAAGGTATGCAGGCGCGCGGTTATCCGACGGAATTCGCTCAGCGTATCTTCAACCAGATTCGCGGGTTCGGCGAGTACGGGTTTCCGGAATCGCATGCCGCCAGCTTCGCGCTGCTGGTGTACGTGTCGGCGTGGCTCAAGTGCCATGAGCCGGCCGCGTTCACCTGCGCCTTGCTGAACGCCCAGCCGATGGGCTTCTATGCGCCTTCGCAGCTGGTGCAGGACGCCCGCCGCCACGGGGTCGAGGTGCTGCCCGTGGATGTCAACCGGAGCGCCTGGGAGAGCACCCTGGAGCCGCGCGGCGCCGCGCAGCCGGCGCTGCGCCTGGGGTTCGATCGCGTCAAGGGCCTGTCAGAAGAAGGCGCGCGGCGCCTGCTGACGGCGCGTGCGCGTGCGCCGTTCCGGAGCACGGAGGAGCTGCAGCGCTGCCGTTTGAAACGCAACGATCTGAACGCGCTGGCCAATGCCGACGCGCTGGCTGAGCTGGCCGGTGACCGGCACCAGGCACGCTGGCGGCTGGCCGGGGCCGAACCGGCGTTGCCGCTGTTTGCGCAGGCCGCGCCGGAGCCGGCATCCGACCCGGTGTCGTTGCCCGCGCCCAGCGAGGGCAAGCAGATCATCGACGACTACGCGCACCTCGGCATGACCCTGCGGCGTCATCCTCTGGCGTTGCTGCGCCCCGGGTTCGCGAACATGCGCACTGCCGAGACCCTGTGGCAGCTGCGTGACGGCGCGCCGGCGCAGACCGTCGGCCTGGTGACCTGCCGCCAGCGCCCCGGTACGGCAACGGGCGTCATTTTTCTAACCCTGGAAGACGAGACCGGCGTGATCAACGTGGTCGTGTGGAGTCGGGTGGCGGAACGCTACCGGCGCCAGCTGCTGGGTGCCAGGCTGCTCGGTGTGCACGGGCGCATACAGCGCGAGGGCGATGTGCTGCACCTGGTGGCGCGGCGCCTGAACGACTACACCGCCCGGCTGGGCGGTCTGGCAACTGCCTCCCGTGACTTCCACTGACCGGGGGACTGTCCTCCTCCCAGGGGTAAGTGCAACCGATGCGCTCGGGGCCTGCAGCACGGGCGAACCACCCACACTGCTGCCAACGGGGATCGTGCCCATTCCTCAGGGGAGGGAGTTCAGCGGCAGGGCGAGCCGATCAGCACGCTGCCATCCTCGCTCAACGCCTCGATCCGGGTCCGGCAGATGCGATTCGTCAGGCGCTCGCTCTCCGGCACCACGGCCGCGACCCGCAGCATGTTCGGCGTGTAGCCCTGGAACCGCCGGGTGCCGTCTTCCAGCGGCTCGCCGTCGCCTTCCCACAGCACGGCCGGCTCACGCCCGGCGTAAGCCGCCAGCGTCGAGCGTTTGTGGCGCCCGGCGAGCGTATGCAGCTCGCGGCTGCGCTGCTTCTTGATGCGCTGATCGACTTGACCCGGCAGCGTGGCGGCCTTGGTGCCGGCGCGCGGCGAGTAGGCAAAGATGTGCACGTGCCCGAAGCGCAGCGCATCCACGAAATCCAGGGTTTCCCGCCACTCTTCTTCCGACTCGCCGGGAAAGCCGACGATCACGTCCGTGGTCACGTTGAAATCCGTTACCGCGCTGCGCGCTTCACTCACGAGGGTCTTGAAATCGGCGGTCCTGCAGCGGCGCGCCATGCGCCGCAGGACCGAATCGCTGCCGCTCTGCACGGGCAGGTGCATATGCGGCATCAGGCGCGGGTTCTCGAACAGGCCGAAGAAGCCCGGCGGCAGATCCCAGGGCTCTACCGACGCGAGGCGCAGTCGGGGCACGTCGGTGTCGGCGAGAATGGCGCGCAGCAGGCTCGCCAGATCGCTGCCGGTGTCGCTTCCGTAGCCCCCGACGTGAACGCCCGTCAGCACCACTTCGCGCACGCCCTGAGCGATCAGCCCATTGATTTCGCCGACGATATCGGAGACCGCACGGCTGCGTTCGGCACCCCGGGCAAGCGTTACGATGCAATAGGTGCAGCGGTACCGGCAGCCGTCCTGGATCTTGACGAAGGCGCGTTGACGCCCGCGCGCAAACAGCGCCGCCTCGCCGGGCTCGGACGCCGCTATAGACAGTGCCGGCAATGCCAGCTCCTGTTCAACGCGTTGCACCAGCTGCGCTTTGTCAGCGTTATCCACGACCAGGTCGACACCAAGCCTGGTGGCCGCCTCGGTTTTCTCGAGCGTCGCGTAGCAGCCGGTCATGACCAGTTTCGCCGTGCGGTTTTCACGGTGCAGCCTGCGCACCTGCTGGCGCGATTTGCGCGCCGCTTCACCGGTAACCGCGCAGCTGTTGAACACCATGATGTCGGCGTTCTGCGGGGTGCTCGCGATCCGGTGCCCGCGCTGCAGGAACTGCGCCGCCCAGGACTCGATTTCCGCCTCGTTCAGGCGGCAGCCGATGGCTTTGAGGTAGACGTGCATGAGGCGGCGAATTCTACCGCACTCCTGCGCGGTTCTGCGCTTCTACCGGTTTCTCCAGGCGGTAGAATGGTGCCGCTGCGGGCTGCGCCGCCGGCTGCAGAGCCTGACTGCCCGACTACCCTTCATCGCCTTCGCCAGGGAGCACGTTGATGACGCACACGACCGTAATTTCCGCGGCAGCGCTGCAGCCGCATCTGACCGCCGGTGACTGGGTGGTGTTCGATTGCCGGTTCGATCTGGGCGATCCGCAGGCCGGTTACCGGGACTATCGGGCCGGCCACCTTCCGGGCGCGCACTACGCGCATCTGGACGAACGCCTGTCGAGCCCGATCGGACCGGATACCGGCCGTCATCCGCTCCCGGATCCGGTCGCGCTGGCCGCGTGGCTGGGCGAATGCGGCGTTCAACGCGGCTCGCAGGTCGTGGTGTACGACGCCTTGAACGGGGCTGTCGCCGCGCGTCTGTGGTGGCTGCTGCGCTGGCTCGGGCACGAGGCGGTGGCAGTGCTCGACGGCGGGTTCAAGGCCTGGGTCGATGCCGGGAATGTGCTCGAGCAGGAAGTACCGTCGCCGCGCGGCGCCGGGGATTACCCCGCCGCGGTGCAGCACACCATGGCGATCGAGGTCGATGAGCTGCAGGAAGCGTTGCAGGCAGAACGCGTGCGCTTGCTCGATGCGCGCGCGCCGGCCCGGTTTCGCGGCGAAACCGAACCCCTGGACAGGGTTGCCGGGCACGTGCCGGGCGCGGTCAATCTCAGTTTCAGCGAAAATCTCGCGCCCGGCGGCCGGTATCTGAAGGCCGCAGCGCTGCGTGAACGGCTGGCCGGGCCATGGGTCCGTTTTCCCCGGCCGATACGGTGTGCATGTGCGGCTCGGGGGTCACCGCGTGCCACACGCTGCTGGCGATGGA
>JAHELT010000187.1 GCA_024644045.1 Chromatiales bacterium
GGGAACAGGGCCACGGCCGGTATCCCAAGCGCATGAGCTTCGGTAAGCTCGGGCAGCAAGCCGTCGATACTCTTGCGCGTAATGCCGGGCATCGATGGGACATTTTCGGTGCGTCCCTCGCTATGGTCAAAGTCGGTATCGTCGGCGGGACGGGCTACACGGGCGTCGAGCTGCTGCGCCTGCTGATAGACCATCCGCACAGCGAGCTGCAGGCCATCACCTCGCGCAGCGAGGCCGGCAGGCGCGTGGACGAGCTGTACCCGAGCCTGCGCGGGCACTGTGAGCTGCAGTTCGTGGAGCCCGAAGCCGAGCTGCTGAGCGCCTGTGACATAGTGTTCTTCGCAACACCGAACGGTACCGCCATGCACCTGGTTCCCCTGCTGCTCGACGCGGGTGTGCGGGTGATCGACCTGGCGGCGGATTTCCGGCTGCGCGACCCGGCCGAGTGGGAGCGCTGGTACGGTCAGCCGCACGCCTGCCCGGAGTTGCTGGCGGATGCGGTGTACGGATTGCCGGAGCTGCACCGCCAGCGCATCGGCGAGGCGCGCCTGGTCGCCAACCCCGGCTGCTACCCGACCTCGGTGCAGCTCGGGTTCGTGCCGCTGCTCGAGAAAGGCCTGGTCGATCCGCAGCGCCTGATCGCCGACGCCAAGTCGGGCGTCAGCGGAGCGGGGCGCGGCGCCAGCGTTACCACCCTGTTCAGCGAGGCCGCCGACAATCTGCACGCCTACGGTGTCAGTGGCCACCGGCATCAGCCGGAGATCGAGCAGGGTCTGCAGGGCTGCACCAACGACACGGTGGGTCTTACCTTCGTGCCGCATCTGACGCCGATGATTCGCGGCATCCATGCCACCCTGTACGCGGAGTTGCGTGACGACGCCGATGTGCAGGTGCTGTTCGAAACGCGCTACCGCGAAGAGCCTTTCGTGGACGTCATGCCGCACGGCTCACATCCGCAGACGCGCAGCGTGCGTGGCTCGAACGTCTGCCGGCTGGCCGTGCACGTGAGACCCGGCGGGCGCGTGGTGGTGCTGTCGGTGATCGACAACCTCGTCAAGGGTGCCGCCGGTCAGGCGGTGCAGAACATGAACATAATGTGTGGTTTGCAGGAGACCGCTGGCCTGCAGGCACCGGCGGTGGTGCCGTAGCACACGCTGCGTGCCGCCCGCCTCGGGAACATTCATTTGAAACGCCAGTTCACCGTGACACCGCACCGTCCCGGGCGCCACGCGCTGCTCGTGCTGCTGGCAGCAGCGGCGCTCGCGACCAGCGGCTGGGTGCTTTTCGAACGCGGCAAGAAGCAGGCGGGCTACGACAGCCAGGCCTGGATCGACATGGAATCGCAGCTGCGCCAGCAGCTGCTCGAGATCGAGAAGCGCAACGCTGAGCTGGTGCGCGAGAACGCCGTGCTGAAGCGCTCCTCGGACATCGACCGCAGCGCCTACGTCGAGATCCAGAAGACCCTGGCAGACACGCAGACTGAAACGCTTGCGTTGCGCGAGCAGCTGTCTTTCTACCGCAGCCTGGTCACGCCCTCCGACAAGGTCGAGGGGCTGCACGTTGAACGGTTGCGCCTGCAGCCGACGGTGCACGAACGCCGCTTTCAGTATGTGGTGACGCTGACGCAGGTGCGCAAGAATGACAGGTTCGCGGCCGGTGAGGTAGACTTGAGGGTTGTGGGAACCAACGGCGGTCAGGCGTCCAGCTACCGGCTGGCGGATCTTTCCGAGGTAGAGGGCAACGTCAAGTTCAAATTCAAGTACTTTCAGAATTTCGAAGGTACGATCGAACTCCCGGACGGTTTCCTGCCGGAAACCGTGCTCGTCGAGGCGACGCCCAGCGGCAAGCGGTTGAAACCGGTCAGTAAGCGTTTCGAATGGAAATCCCTGGTTAATCGGAGGTAACGGACGCCATGTTCGGCGGAAGCGGTAACAAGTTCAAAACGGCGAAAGTCGACACGCTGATCGGTCACAGCGCTGAGGTGCAGGGCGACATCCTGTACAAGGGCGGCCTGCACGTGGACGGCAAGGTCAAAGGCAATGTACAGGCCGACGACGATTCGGACTCGATGCTTATCCTGAGCGAACGCGGCATGATCGAGGGTGAGATACACGTGCCCAACGTGCTGCTGAACGGCGAGGTCAACGGCGACGTGCATGCCTGTGAGCGGGTCGAACTCGCGCGCCACGCCCGGGTGAACGGCAACGTCTACTACAACCTCCTGGAGATGGCCATGGGCGCCGAGATCAACGGCAGCCTGGTGCACCGCAAACCCCAGGAGAAGCGCTTGCTGGAACACAAGGGCGAGCCGCCGCGGAACCCGAACGCCACCCCGGAGGCGGCAAAGAGTTGACCGTCGCGCGCCGCCGGTGCTAGCTTGCTGAGCAGTTAAACGTTTTCTGGAGGCTGTGTCATGACGCAGCAGCAACACGACACCGATCTGGTGTTCACGGAGCGCGCGGCGCAGAAGGTCAAGCAACTGCTGGCCGAGGAAGCCAATCCGGCGCTCAAGCTGAGGGTTTACGTCGCGGGCGGTGGCTGCTCGGGCTTTCAGTACGGTTTCACGTTCGACGAGGCCGTGCAGGAAGGCGATACCGAGGTGGTCAACGAAGGCGTCAGCCTGGTGGTCGATCCGATGAGCTACCAGTACCTGGTAGGCGCCGAGGTCGACTACCGGGAGGATCTGCAGGGTTCCCAGTTCGTGATTCGCAATCCCAATGCCACCACGACCTGCGGCTGCGGGTCCTCGTTTTCCGTCTGACCCGCGCACCGCGCTGATTCCTGCCGGACCGTTGCGGCCGCGGCCGCGGCCGCGGCCGAGCGCCGTGTCCTGATCCGTGTAGGTTATTATTAATCAGTTTAATACTGATCAGTAGAAGTATTTATTTTATTGCCTGGAGTGCCGATCTCCAGTATCGTCCTGGGCATCACAGCAGGCAGGGTGCGGACGAGCGATGGCTGAATACAAACCCGGACTACAGGGCATACCCGCGACCCGCTCGGCGATTTCGTTCCTCGACGGGATACAGGGCATTCTGGCCTACCGCGGCTACCGCATAGAGGAGCTGGCCGAGCGCAGCACCTTCGAGGAGACGGCATACCTGCTGCTGCGCGGCGAGCTGCCGACCGTCGCCGAGCTGGAGCTGTTCGACCAGGAGCTCCGCCAGACGCGCCGCGTCAAGTACAACGTGCGCGAGATCATGAAGTACATGCCGATCACCGGGCATCCGATGGAGATGCTGATTGCCTCGGTGGCGATGCTCGGCATGTTCTACCCGGAACGGCACCTGTCGGGCGGCAGCACCGAGGACCAGGCCTACAAGGACGCCATGTCGCTGCGGATCATCGCGCGCATGGCCACGCTGGTCGCCATGTGGGAACAGATGCGCCGCGGCAACGACCCTTATCCGCCCCGCGACGATCTCGACTACGCCGGCAACTTCCTGTACATGATGAACGGACGCGACCCGGATCCGCTGTTCACCCGGATCATGGACGCATGCCTGGTGCTGCACGCCGAGCACGAGATCAACGCCTCGACCTTTTCCGCCATGGTGACGGGGTCCACGCTGGCCAATCCCAACCAGGTGATCTCAGCGGCTATCGGCACGCTGGCCGGACCGTTGCACGGCGCCGCCAATCAGCGGGTGGTGGAGATGCTGAACGAGATCGGCGGTCCGGATCAGGTGGATGACTGGCTCGATCAGCGCCTGGCGGCCAAGCAGGTGGTCTGGGGTATGGGCCACCGCGAGTACAAGGTAAAGGACCCGCGGGCCATCATTCTGGAGAAATTCATGAATCAGGTCGCGGAGCAGAAAAGCGCGGAGATCGGGGCATTGTTCGCCACCGCGCGTGCGCTGGAACGGGCCTGCGCGGAGCGCCTGGGTCCCAAAGGCGTGTATCCGAACGTGGATTTCTACTCGGGCATTCTGTACACCCAGATGGGCATTCCGCTGGATCAGTTCACGCCGATATTCGCGATTTCCCGTTCCGCGGGCTGGATGGCGCACTGGCAGGAGCAGATCACCGAGAACCGGATCTTCCGCCCGACCCAGATCTACATCGGCGCCGAGCCGCGCGCGTACAAACCCATGCAGGAGCGCTGACGCCCTAGGGCGGGCAGATCGCCCCCAGCACCGCCGGGCGGCGCGCGCCAGTGACACCGGGCAGGCTCGAGGTCATGCCTTCGAGCGTGCGTTTTGCGAACCAGGCGAAGGCCACCGCTTCCACCCAGTCAGGATCGATACCGTATTCGCCGGTGCTGCAGACCGGTACCTGCGTGCGCGAGGCCAGCCGCTGCATCAGCGAGCGGTTGTGCACGCCGCCCCCGCACACCAGCACGCGGACGGTATCGGGTGCCGAGGCGGCGATGCTGTCTGCAACGGCGGCGGCGGTCAGCTCGCAGAGCGTAGCCTGCACGTCTTCCGGTGCCGGCGGCGGTTCAGGCAGGTGCGCGCGCAGCCAGCGCTGGCTGAACAGCTCCCGGCCCGTGCTCTTGGGGGGCGGACGGGCGAAGTAGGGGTCGGCGAGCAGGTGTGCGAGCAGCGCCGCATCGACCTTGCCTGCCGCGGCCCAGCGCCCCTCGTGATCGTAGGCATCGCCCCGCTGATCTTCGATCCATTCGTCCATCAGCGCGTTGCCCGGCCCGGCATCGTACCCGCGCACCTCGCCGCGTGCGGGCAGCACGGTGACGTTGGCAATACCGCCGATGTTCGCCACGGCGCGTGCCTCCCCACCGCCCAGGCACACTGCGTGGTACGCGCACGCCAGCGGAGCGCCCTGACCCCCGAGCGCCAGATCGGCACGCCGGAAATCGGCGACCGTGGTGACCCCGGTGGACTTGGCGATCACGTGCGGATCGCCTATCTGCAGCGTGAAAGGCGGGTCCGCATCCGGGCGGTGACGCAGCGTGTGCCCGTGGCTGCCGATCGCGCGTACCTCACTGAGCGCGACGCCGCCGGCGGCGGCGATGTCCGCGCTCGCCGTGGCGAGCAGCCGGCCCAGCTCGACGTCCAGCCGGGCAGCGCGTTCGAGGTCTTCGTCTTTGCCGAGCGCCGCTCCGAGCAGCCGCGCCCGAAGCGTGTGCGGATAGGCGAGATGGCGGGCGGCGTGGATTTGCGGGCGATCGCCGTCGAACGACACCAGCACGGCGTCGAGTCCGTCGCAGCTGGTGCCGGACATCAAGCCAATGAACGGGTCGGTCAAGGCGTGCTCGCGCTGATGAGTGGGCACAGTTGACCGGGCGCCGGGCGGCCCGTGAGCGGGCTCGCGCTTACTGCCCGGCGAGCGCCACGTCCGTGCGCTTCAGCACGTCGAGCTGTGCCCAGTAGGGGGCGCTGCGCTCGAGAAAGCCCGGCAGTTCCGCTTTCGGCAGCGGTTTCGCCTGCGGCAGCCTGACCCGCAGCGGGTCGCGGTGGGTGCCGTTCACGCGGAACTCGTAGTGCAGATGCGGGCCGCTCGACAGCCCGGTGGTGCCGACGTATCCGATAACCTGACCCTGCTTGACGCGGCGCCCGCTGCGCACGCCCTTGGCGAACGACTTCAAGTGCGCGTACAGCGTGCTGTACCGGGTGCCGTGACTCACGATCACGGTTTTACCGTACCCGCCCTTGGTCCCGCGAAACACGACCTTGCCGTCGCCGGTCGACCAGATCGGCGTGCCGCGCGGGGCGGCATAGTCGACGCCCTTGTGGGCGCGGACTTTGTGCAGCACTGGATTCAAGCGACGTTTGCTGAATCGGGAGCTGATGCGCGTGAAATTGAGCGGCGAGCGCAGAAACGCCTTGCGCATGCTGTGTCCATCCGGCGTGAAGTAATCGCCGCGGCCGTCGGCACGCGTGTGGCGCACGGTGCGGTAGACGCGATCCCGGTTGACGAACTCCGCCGCCAGGATATCGCCGATCCGCAGGAACTCGTCGCCGCGGTAGACCTGCTCGTAGATCACGGTGAACCGGTCCCCGCGGCGGACGTCCAGGGCGAAGTCGATATCCCAGCCGAAAATGTAGGCGAGGTCCATGATCAGGCCGTCCGGCACGCCGGCGCGGCGTCCGGCCAGGAACAGCGAATCGCGGATCACGCCTTGCGCGTACGCCTGGCGGACTTCGGTCGGCAGCTCCAGGGTGTCCCGGCGAAAGCCGTCCTCGTGGCGGGTGAATACCACGCGGCGCGTGTGGCTGCGATGCAGCACCAGCCTGCCGAGGCTGCCGTCCGGAGTGCGGTAGAAATCGATGCGCTGCCCCGGACGCAGCGAACGCCAGGGGGCTTTCTTCAGGCGGCTCAGTGCGGTGAGATCGGACGCCGAAAAGCCGGCGCGGTCGAAAATGCCGGACAGCGTGTCGCCGGGGCCGACAGTATGTTCGTACGCCGGTGCGCTTGCCTCGGCAACGGGGGCGGGGACCGGGGCTTGCGCTGGCTGCCTGGTGATAGACGCCACTGCCGCTTCATCCGCTGAAGGTGCCGGCGCCGGTTCGACAACCGCCGGCGCTGCAGACGGTTGTTCGGGGGCCGGCGCCCTGGCCGGTTGGGTGAGCACGCGCTGCGGGGAAGCGTCATGGCCGCTTTCCTTCGGAAACCGGCTCGCCGCCGGTTCGCTGACGTCGGTGCGTACCCCGCCGAGTGCGTCGGCGGCGGACGGCGCGACGGCCTCGCCGGCGCCCGGAAGCGGCAGCTGAATCCACTGCGCGTCCGGGGTTACCGCCGGGCCACGCTCGACGGTGGCCTGGGGCGCCTGATTCTTGGCCGCGACGCCGATTACGATGCAGCCGGCAAGCAGTGCCAGCCAGCGGTACCGGAACCGCCTGGGTGGTCCGGAGAGGCTCGGCCTGGAGTTATAGTCTTTTATTATGTTTGGGAGGTAACTCACGAATTTCTCACGAAATTTCGTGGCGCTAATTTACTGTTGTTGAGCGCCCGGGTCAACGCCTAAAAGTGCGCTGCGCTGTCAATTCCGGGGACAAACTATTATGTTTCGCGCTTTCCCGCTCGGAGATCCCCACAGCGTGGTTGAGTTGCAGGATGCGCTCGCCGTAGTCCGGCGCGGCGCCGAGGAGATACTGGTCGAGGAAGAGCTGGTCGCCAAGCTGGGCCAGGGGCGGGCGCTGCGCGTCAAGGCCGGTTTCGACCCGACCGCGCCGGACCTGCATCTGGGGCACACGGTGCTCATCAACAAGATGCGCCAGTTCCAGGAGCTCGGCCATGAGGTGGTGTTCCTGATCGGCGACTTCACCGGCATGATCGGCGATCCTTCCGGCAAGAACGCCACCCGACCGCCGCTGAGCCGCGAGGAGATCCTGGAGAACGCGCGCACCTACGAGGCGCAGATCTACAAGATCCTGGATCCCGAGACCACCCGAGTCATGTTCAACTCCGAGTGGAGCGATGCGCTGGGGGCGGCCGGAATGATCAGGCTTGCGGCCCAGCACACCGTGGCGCGCATGCTGGAGCGGGACGATTTTCACAAACGCTACGCGGGCGGCCAGCCGATCGCCATCCACGAGTTTCTCTACCCGCTGATGCAGGGTTACGACTCGGTGGCCATGCGGGCCGACGTCGAGCTCGGCGGCACCGACCAGAAGTTCAATCTGCTGGTCGGCCGGGAGCTGCAGAAGGGCGCCGGTCAGGAACCGCAGATCGTGATCACCATGCCGTTGCTCGAGGGCCTGGACGGCGTCAACAAGATGTCGAAATCCACGGGCAACTACGTCGGCATCGACGAACCGCCGAACGAGATGTTCGGCAAGCTCATGTCCATCTCCGACACGCTCATGTGGCGCTATTTCGAGCTGCTGAGCTTCCGTGCGGCGGGCGAGATCGAGGCCCTGCAGGAGCAGGTGGCAGCGGGCCGAAACCCGCGGGATGTGAAGTTCGAGCTGGCGGAAGAGCTGATCGCGCGTTTCCATGACCGGGGTGCTGCGCGTGACGCGCGCCAGGCGTTCGTCGACCAGTTTCAGCTCGGCGCCACGCCGCAGGACATCGCCGAGGTGCAGCTGAGCGGCGATGGCGGGGGCGTCCCGGTCGGGCGCGCCCTCAAGGAAGCCGGCCTGGTGGCGAGCACCTCGGAGGCGTTCCGCCTGATCAGGCAGGGCGCGGTGAAGCTCGACGGCGAGAAGGTCACCGACCGGGCGCTGCTGCTCGAGCCGGGCAGCAGCGCCGTGTGCCAGGTCGGGAAACGGCGCTTCGCGCGGATCCTGGTGCGCTAGCCGGCCACGCCGGCCCCGCGGGCACCTTGCACAGGGGCGGCGAGCCCGTATAATGCGCCGCCTCGCAGGGCGCCGGCTGCGCCACGGCGGCTTTCGCCGCGAGAATTCTTGACCGTGATAGGCGCAGCCGCTATGCTTCCAAAGCTCGGCTCCTGGCAGCCGATTTCAGCTCTTTTACAACACGGAACCAAGTAACTTGTGCGGGTGCTTGCGTCGGTCGGGTTGTGTACGCAATCGACGATTCGACGAAAGAACCCGAGCTTATGTTCGGGGTCTCTCTTCGTCACTTGGATTTAGCAGGATCCGTCCTGCGACATCTTAAAACTGAAGAGTTTGATCCTGGCTCAGATTGAACGCTGGCGGCATGCCTAACACATGCAAGTCGAACGGTAACAGCAGAGCTTGCTCTGGCTGACGAGTGGCGGACGGGTGAGTAACGCGTAGGAATCTGCCCAGTAGTGGGGGACAACTCGGGGAAACCCGAGCTAATACCGCATACGCCCTACGGGGGAAAGCGGGGGATCTTCGGACCTCGCGCTATTGGATGAGCCTACGTCCGATTAGCTTGTTGGTGGGGTAAAGGCCTACCAAGGCGACGATCGGTAGCTGGTCTGAGAGGACGATCAGCCACACTGGGACTGAGACACGGCCCAGACTCCTACGGGAGGCAGCAGTGGGGAATATTGGACAATGGGCGCAAGC
>JAHELT010000188.1 GCA_024644045.1 Chromatiales bacterium
AGGGGTTAAAGTGGGCATAAGGAGGGGTTACGGTGGGCATAAGGAGGGGTTAAGGTGGGCACAATCAGGGCATCGGAGAGCTGAAAGACGGTATTTCCAAGTATGCGGGGACTCGCTCGCAACAGATGTTGCCGTACGCCCATACGCTGCTGGCCGACGCCTATTGCAGCGCGGGTCACGTGATTGAAGCGGCGGACATTATCGAGGAACTGGACAAGGCCCGAAACCAGAACGAAATCCGCTATGTCGATGCCTACATCGCGTACGTCCGCGATCGCTTGCGGGCGGTGGCCTGAGGCCGGTTTTGGCCGGCCGGCAGACCCCGGCGCGAAATTCACTTCGTATTCAGGATGCGGGCATCACAGCGGCCGAGGCAGTAATTGAGTTGTTTCGGCAATGTAGCCGCCGGCTCTGTGTTGAGAAACAAATCAAAACAGTTGCCGTCTGGATCGTACAACGGGTCGCCGTCGGGGATGTCTACACCGTTCCTCAAAGCCTTGATGAACATGATGGCATCTCCTTCGGCGTGCAGCTTCCATTTCCACTCGCCCATCATTTTCAGCATGGCTTTCCGCTGCTCCTCGTCCAGTTCCGATAGATCCAGCGTGCCGGGGAAATAGCCATTTTCCTCGCCTTGGTTCTCGTGCGCTGTCAAGGGCTTCTTTTTAGTGAATTCCATTTCCAGATAGTAGACGTCCGTGTATTCCTTCGTGCCGATCAACGAACACAGATCGATTCGGCCCGCCCAGGACTTCGGGGCGGCTTCGTACATCTCGTAGTTGACGATTTGCCCGAATGCGACCGGGACGGTGCCTGTGTGTTCCTGATGCCATCGTCTTTTTTTCTCGAGCGCTTCCGCGCATCTGTCCAACACGTTGGTCTCGCGCTCTTCGATCGCATCAAAGCTGCGCTTGACCAGGCTGGCGAAGCCCGATAACCGCTTTTTCTTTCCGCCACTCTTGGCTTTGTCATCTTCCACGATTTTATCTAAGAGCTTTCTCCGGTCTTCTTCATTCGTTCCTTCTATACTGTCCCCATCGACAAGAATTTTCAGCTTTGCAGGCTCGGTCCTCGCTGCATACTGAGCACAACCGTTCAGACCGCCACCGACAACAGAAATGATCGATAAAACCAATATCGCAGAGTTATAACGGCCAAGCATCGAGGGTCCTCCTTTGAACTGAACCCAGTTGGGAATTTCGTTCATTTTACTGGTGTTCGCCAGATGGTCCGAGCACCTGGGACGGATTGACAAGATAGTTCTCGCGGCCGATGTTCGTGCCACCCGGCTGCATTACATTAATGCACTCAAGCCGAGACAGCATTGTTGCCCGGATGACTGTAGATGTTGCGGCTGAAATCGGACCGAGCTTGCCTGCCACGCCTTCTACGAACCAAAGCAGGCGACTGAAGCCAACGCGCCATGATCGACGTACGTGAGGTGGGACGCTCATGCTGGCCAGGTATCCCCCGCGGCGGCCGTTCAAAGCGCGACGGCCGTTTTTTGCACTGACCTTGCACTTCTTCAGGAAACGGAACGGACCCGTGCAGGTCTTCGCTTATGAATAGAGACTAGACCCAGGCGTTGAAGAAATCAACTAACCGACAAGGTTGCCTGCGAGTCACACGTAGGCAAATCCGACCCGTAAACTACGGCGATCGTCATTGTCAGGTAGTAAGTCTCCCCTTTGTCGACCAGCACGCCCCGCTCGCTTGATCGGTCGCTGAGCGGGGTGGAATCGAAATCCTCCGGACCGGTCAGCCAGAAGCATGAACCACCCATGGTCTCGGTCACTCCAGCATTCCCGGGTGGCGGGAAACGGCGTCGCCAGTCATCGCCGTCACTGGCACAGCACGTTCTATCCTGCGTCGGATCTCACCGGCTGCTAGCTCGCCTGGCGCTTGTCCTGGGTCTGCGTGTCGAAGTCGCTGGCATCATGCCGCTCGTGCAACTGCTTCTCCGGTGGTCCCGACGTCCTGTTCACCATCCTGCCGCGCTTGACCGCCGGTCGGGCGTCGATCTCCAGTGCCCAGCGGTTGACATGGGTATAGGATGGCGCGTCGAGAAACTCCGCGGCCTTATAGGCCCGGTTGAGAACGAGTGCGCCGTACCAGGGCCATATTGCGATGTCCGCGATCGTGTATTCATCGCCGCACATGTAGCGCCGCTCGGCCAGGTGGCGGTCGAGCACGTCGAGCTGGCGTTTCACCTCCATGGTGTAGCGGTCGATGCAGTATTCGATTGGACTCGACGCGTACTTGTAGAAATGCCCGAAGCCGCCGCCGAGATAGGGGGCGCTGCCCGTCTGCCAGAACAACCAGCACAGGCATTCGGTACGGCCAGCTGCATCTTGCGGAATGAACGCCCCGAACTTTTCCGCCAGGTACAACAGGATCGCGCCGGACTCAAAAACGCGGGTGGGCGGAGACGTGCTGCGATCGACCATCGCCGGTATCTTGGAGTTGGGGTTCACCTCGACAAACCCGCTGCCAAACTGATCTCCCTTGCCGATGCGGATGGGATATGCATCGTACTCGGCGCCGGTCTTACCGAGTGCGAGAAGCTCCTCCAGCATGACCGTGACCTTCACGCCGTTGGGCGTTGCCAGCGAATAAAGCTGCAGGGGGTGCGTGCCCACGGGCAGGGTCTTTTCATGCGTTGCGCCGGCGATCGGACGGTTGGTCTTCGTCCACTCGCCACCGTCTTGCGCATCCCACTTCCACACCCGCGGCGGCGTATAGGTTGAACTGTCGTTCATCGGTTTGGAGTCCCCTGGATAATGGCTGGCGCAGCATACTACCGTATGGGCAGCCAGTGCGAGCACACCAGCGCGCGGATTGAATCAGCGCGATTGAATAGTCCGCTACCGCCGGTTTTACGAATGTTTGCGCAGCCGGCGACGCCGATGATAGGCCGGTTGAGTTCCGTGCTCGAAGGAACGGGTGGTCATGCAGGTAGGGCGCGTCATTTCTGCCAAATGGCCAGAATCACTTCCTCAGAAATGCGTACCCTGGTAACGCTGTTGCAATACAGAAATGCAGCGCTATCAAGAAGCCAAACACCAGTCCAGCTCCCGCGCCTTTGAGCCCCAGGCTCTGCTGCATTGCTGCCAGTCCAACCGTGAGCAGGAACATGATGTGCCTTGTCAGCTGCTCCGTACGTCCTCGCCCAAGGTTCGCCGAACAGCACGACGAACCAGAAGCCGATTCGCGACGTGAAAATCCGGAACGCATGTGCGACCGAGCAGCGCACTCGTGCGGTGCGGCGTAAAGGATCAGTCGCGGTTCCGGTCCGATCCTGCGTTTTCGGCAGCTAACCGAAACCGTCCGAGCGCCTCAGTCCAGAATCGGTCGAGCCAACTGCGGGCGGCCTCGAAGCCCGCTGCGTCGAGCCGATACAGGTTACTGTTTCCCTTCGCCTCATGTGCGACAAGCCCGGTCTCCTCGAGCAATCTCAGATGCTTGGAAACCGCCGGCCGACTTACGGGAAGGGCGCTGGCCAACTCCCCGACGGCGCGCGGTCGGGCAGCCAGAAGCTCAACGATTCGGCGACGCATAGGGCTGCCAAGCGCATTCAGAGCGGCTGTGTCCGCGGGACGGCGGCGGTCGCGTTTGTCACGCATCGGTTTGTAACTAACAGGTTACCGTAACCTGGACTTTACGCAGATGCCGGTGGCTGTCAAGCGACGGCTGGTGTTCTTTCAGAGGAAATTGTGGATCGGGCTTGGCCCATGGTTTGTGCATGCACATCGAATGACGCTGCTGAAGACCTGATTGCGACCGGAACGGTGGCCATCCTGCCCCAGTTGAGTGGCGCACCGGAGATCGCTGCCGGTGACGCATTCACCTGCGCATGGCTTAAGAATCTGGCGGCATTGCCGCTACCCGCACAGTCAGAAAGTCGCCGGGGCATCTATACGCGCTCGGCGCCTAACCCTCTGTTCTCACGAGGATCATCACGCTATGCGGACTAAACAACGTCTTGCCGCCCCGGCCAGTCTCACCCGTCGGACGTTTCTCAAATCCGCGGGATCGAGCGCGTTGACCATCGGCTCCGGACCGCTGTTGCTCACGCCCCGGCGGGCGCACGCGCGACAGAAAACGCTGAAGATACTGCAGTGGAATCATTTCGTCCCCGCTTATGACGAATGGTTCAAGAATACGTACGTCAAGGAGTGGGGGGAGCGCAACGACACTAAAGTGATAGTCGACACTGTCGGCATTACAAGCTTGCAAAGCCGCGCCGCCGCCGAAGTCGCCACCGGGAAAGGACATGATCTGTTCATGTTCCTGAGTCCACCGCCGATCTTCGAGCGGCATGTCATCGATCACCGCGACATCTATGTCGAGTGTGAACGCCGCTATGGCAAACCCATCGACCTGGCGGTGCGTAGCACGTACAACACCAAGACCGGCAAGTACTACGGCTTCTCGGACAGCTATGTGCCGGATCCGATCAACTACCGCAAGGACCTGTGGGACGACGTAGGCGTGTATCCGGATACCTGGGAGGATGTGCGGATCGGCGGCAGCAAGATCATGCGCCGGCATCACATTCCGGTCGGTATCGGCCTTGCGCCGGAGCTCGACAGCAACATGGGCCTGCGCTCGATAATGCTGTCGTTCGGTGCGTCTGTGCAGGACGAGAACGGGCGGCCGACGCTCAAATCACCGCAGACGCTTGAAACGCTGAAGTTCGTCAAAGCGCTTTACCAAGAGTCGATGACCGACGCGGTATTCACGTGGGATCCGTCGTCAAACAATCGATTGTTGCTGGCGGGAAGAGGCTCGCTTGCACTGAACGCGATCTCAATAACCCGCACAGGAGAGAACCAGAGAATTCCAGTCGCCGACCGGATCCTGCTCGCGAAGGCAGCTGCCGGTCCGGTGCGCCGCCTCAGCCTGCAGCATCTGCTTGACGTGTATGTAATCTGGAAATTCGCCGACAACATTGATGGCGCAAAACAGTTTCTGGTGGATTATGTCGGTAATTTCCGCGATGCGTTTCTCGCCAGTCAGTTCTATAACTTCCCGTGTTTCCCGCAAACCGTTCCCGACCTCGGCCAACTGGTGGCAAACGATCCAAAAGCAGTACCAAGCGACAAGTACAACATTTTCTCCGATGTGTCCGACTGGGTGACCAACGTAGGTTTCCCGGGGAATGCCAATGCCGCGATTGATGAAATCTTTAGTAACTGGACTGTCTCGACCATGTTCGCCAAGGCTGCGCAAGGCAGCATGAAACCAGACGAGGCGTTGAATGCGGCACATCACGAAGTAACAGCAGTTTTCGACAAATGGCGCGACAGAGGTCTTTTGTAAGCACAGCTGCATTACGGCGAGTAAAGTCCCTCGTCGAGAGATGCGACTTAACAATGTGAGGTATCGGCAATGATCAAAATTCTACCCGCTTTGGTGGCGCTGGTGATTCTATTCACCCAGCAGGCGTCCGGGAACCACCCGACGCACACGAAAAATATGCAGAAGCAACGAATATTCGTGGTCAGCAGCTACCACAGGGAGTACCTGTGGTCGCAGTCCACCCAAAGAGGTCTGGTTCAAGCAATGCGTGACTACGGTTATCTGGACAATGCCGAGCAGGGTGAGGCTTTCACGCGAGAGGACTACGTGGAAAGCTCCACGGCGATAATCCGTAAAGAATGGATGGATACCAAGCGCAAGACAGCGCAAAAACAAATGGCTGCGGCGACGGACCGTATCATGGAGAAGATCCGCGAGTTTCAGCCGCATCTGGTTCTGCTCGGCGACGACAACGCAGCCAACTTTATCGGCAATCAACTGCTGGACACCGAAACACCCGTGGTTTTCTGGGGTATCAACGGCCTGCCACTCAAATACGGTCTCATCGAAAGCATGGATGCGCCCGGGCACAACATCACCGGCGTGTGGCAGGCCGGCTATCACAAAGAGAGCGTGGAGCTCTTGAAGCTGCTGGCGCCCGAAGCCCGTACATTCGCGATCCTGTCGTGTGATTCGGTATCGGCGAGACCTAACGTCAAGCGCATCCGCGATCTGGCGAAAAAGGGACATTTGCCGCTCGAGCTGGTGGACGAAGTCGTGACCAACTCGTTCAGCGAATTCAAGCGCCGCGCGCTCGAGTTGGCGCAACGGGTGGACGCCTTCTACGTACTCAACCACGATACTTTGACCGATGACGAGGGCAATCACGTCGATATGCTGACCGTCGGCTCCTGGTACCTGAACAATATCCGTAAACCGGAAGCCTCGCACGAAGATCAGTTCGTGCGTGAAGGTATGCTCGCTACCGCCAACGATTCGGGGTTCAATCAGAGCTACGAGGCCTTCCAGATGGCCTACGACATCCTGGAGCAAGGCCTGAACCCGGCCCACATGCGCACTAAGACACCACGGCGCGGTCCTTTCATGGTGAACCGAAAACGCGCCGAGATGCTGGGTATTGCGTTACGGGACAAGATGGACATGATCGATGAAATCGTCGATGAGGCGTTGGCCCTCAACTGACGGTGAACGCGATGCAGCCGCGCAAAGGCGCCACGATATTCGTTCGGATTCTGGCGCTGTTTCTGCTCGTCAACTTCGTCACCAGTGGCGCACTTATCTACAGCTCCTACCGCTTCAGCCGCGAGTCCATCGAAAATCGAACCGAGCAACAGATCGACCAGCAAATCGCGAGTATTCGCGACAACTTCGAGAAAAGCCATCGGACGGATCTGTCTCGATCGCTCAAGTGGCTGGTTTCTTCCTCGCTGTTGAACGAGTATCTGCTCTCCTCGGTCTCCGAGCACCGCGTCGCGAAGCGTAAGATCGAAAAGCTCTTTTTGAGCACGACACGTGACTTCAACGCCTATCAGGCTGTCAGCTTCGTTGACGCCGACGGCAATCTGAAAGTCAGCGTGGTGGGAAACAAACGTGTGCACCGTGAGATCAATCTGGCTGGCGAGACGCCGGCCACGCCTTCTCTGGCCGCCGCTGCGCGCCTGTTTCGACGCATCGAAGCTATACCATTGCTGTTGTCTTCAGGCAACATGGAATGGTTCATGCCGCCGCAGGAGGTGCATGTCGAGGGCCCCTACATTGACGAAAACGGAATGCCAAGCGTCCTCGCGGGTTATGCCAAGTTGGATCTGGACACTGGCACTCTCGGCGGAATGGTCATGCTGCAGGTGCGACTCGACGCGTTCTTCGACTATCTTCGTGACGTGAAGTTCTTCGATGACAACCCGATCTGGGTGCTGGACCGTGACGGTGAAGTTTTGCAGCAGCCGCACGATTCGACCACCACGTTCGATCCGCGCCCCCACATGGATGCCAAGTTGAAAACCACCGCAGGGCTGCGCCGCGTGGCGGCGGGAATCGTGAACTATCAGGATCTCACGATCACGCCCGGAGTACCGTTCATTCGCGTCGCGGTGAGCATTCCGTCATCGACCCTGTTGCGGGATCTCGAGCCGGCAGCCAAGTTCTTCAGCCTGGTGCTGGCAGGGTCCGTGTTGATCGTATTGATTGTCTCACTGTACGTGTCCACTTATCTGGCCAAGCCGATCCGGAAACTCGCCGCGGCAGCAACAAAGCTTGCGAAGGGCGACCTGACCGCTCGGGTGAACGTGTCGGCCGGCGGCGAGGTGCAAACGCTCGTAGAGAGCTTCAACAGCATGACCGAGGACCTCAACAAAAGCATAGCCGCCCGCGATGCTTCGCTCGAGTCACTGGAGAGCGAGGTCGTCGAACGCAAAAAAGCTGAGCGCGAGTTAAAGCAGCAGGCGTTGGAACTGGCTGCCGCGCGCACCGCCGCGGAACGCGCCGCGGGCGCCAAGAGTGAGTTTCTCACCACGATGAGCCACGAGATACGCACACCGATCAACGGCATGCTCGGTATGACGCAGCTGCTGCTACACACCGATCTGAATGAGGAGCAGCTGCGGTTTGCTCGTACAGCCCATAACTCCGGCAAAGCGCTGCTGCACGTAATAAATCACATACTGGATTTCTCGAAAATCGAAGCGGGTAAGCTCGAGTTGCACGAAGCACCGTTCGATGTGCGTGAGCTGATCGAGGACCTGGGTCAGGTCTTCGCCGACGCTGCGCAAAGCAACGGGGTCGAGCTGGTGTGTGCGGTTTCCGCCGACATCGAGACACGTCTGCTGGGGGACGCAGGGCGTCTGCGCCAGGTGCTGACGAATCTACTCGGTAACGCAGTGAAATTCACCCCGGAAGGCGAAATACTGCTACGCGTGACGAGCACCTCGCAGGATGAGCAAAGCGCCGCAATGCGTTTCGAGGTGTGCGATACGGGAATCGGCATTCCAGCGGATGCACAGGGTCACGTGTTTGACTCTTTTTCACAAGCCGATGGCTCCACGACCCGAAAGCACGGCGGAACCGGATTGGGCCTGGCGATCTCCAGGCAGCTCGTGGAACTCATGGGCGGCAGAATCGACCTGGTCAGCGAAGTCGGAACGGGCTCGACGTTCGGATTCGACGTGCGCTTCAGCAAACAACCGACCGCCAGTACTGACCGATCGTGCGTCGAGCCGCTGCGCATGCGCGCATTGCTCATCGATCCCAACCGGACGAGCCGTAACGTCATCCAGGACATGTTGAAAAGCTGGGGATGTGAAGTGGACCACGCGTCGGACGGCGAAAAGGGGCTGGCTCAGCTGCGCGCGGCCGCGGACGGAACACGGCCTTACGACCTCACGATCGTGGAGCAGAAACTGCCGGGGCGTTGCGGATTGGATATCGCGCGGATGGTTCGCGAAGATGCTGCGCTTACCGGTACACGGGTAATTCTGTTGAGCCCTATCAAGGACATGACGGTAGAACCCGGCGGTGTGGATATCACCCAGCGACTCACCAAACCGGTACGCCAATCGGAACTCTACAACGCCATTGT
>JAHELT010000042.1:0-28431 GCA_024644045.1 Chromatiales bacterium
CGGACCGTAGTCGCAGGCCATCGCCCGCGTCAGCGCGTGCACGGCGCCCTTAGTGGCACAGTAGGCGGCGAGCTGCGGGTCGGCGATGAAGCCATCGTAGGAACCGAAGTTGATGATCGAACCGCCGCCCGCCGCGCGCAGCAGCGGGATCGCATGCTTGCTGACGAGAAAGGTGCCGGTCGAATTGATCGCGAAGATGCGGTTCCACTCTTCGAGCGAGGTGTCTTCGATGGTCTTCTCGATCTCAACCCCGGCGGCATTCACGAGTATATCCAGTTGTCCGTGCTGATCGGACACCAACGCCATCAGCGTCTGACAGGATCCTTCGTCGGACACATCGAGTTCGAAGAACGCGACCGCCTCCGACAGCCCGCCAGGCCCAGGGACCAGGTCCGCCGCGAAGACGACCGCGCCCTCGCGTGCAAACCGCTCGCAGATTGCCCGTCCGATTCCGCCGCAGCCGCCCGTCACCACCGCAACCTTGCCGGACAGCGAGTCAGTCATGCGCACCACACATCTGTCCGTAAGCCTCCAGCACCAGGCCGTGGAAGTGATGCACCGCGTGTTCACTGAGCCCCGTGCCCTTCGGATCGTGCACGATTCGGCCCTGCTCGAACGCGGGTGTGTTCATGCCTCGCTGCACGCTCTCGACGAGGTCGATGTCTTCGCGCTGCAGCACGTCGCGCACGTAAGCGATCGCATCGCGCTCCTGCTCGGTGGGCTCGGCGGTTTCGAAAAAGAAATCGTAAGTCTCGCGCGTCGTCTCCGGACCCGTGGGAATGATGTTCATAACCAGGAAGTTTCCGCGACCGGGGTAGCGCAGCAGGCAGGTTGTCGGCCACAGATACCACACGGCATGATCGTCTACAGTCGCATCTTTCAGGCTGTACGCGGTGTTGCTCCCCCGGGAAGCCTTGGCCATGTGGCTCGAGTAGATCCCGTGGGTCGTGACCGTGTAGGTGGGAAAATCGAGCAGCGAGACGAAGTCCTTGTGTGCGACCGGGCAGTGGTAGCACTCGAGGAAATTGTCGATCACGTTTTTCCAGTTCGAGGCCATCTCGAACGTCTCGCGATGGGCGAAAGTCAGCTGCTCGACGTCCGGCGCAAACCGCATGATCTCGGTCTTCAGGTCACCCGAACCCTCCGCCAGCGGCGCCGCCCGGGTGTCAAGATTCACGTACACGAAGCCGCAGAATGTCTCGACCCGCACCTGGCTCAGGCAGACAGCGTCTTTGTCGAAGTCGACGAGGTGCTCGGTCTTGCGCGCTGCCTTCAAGCGCCCATCCAGCCGGTAGGTCCAGGCATGGTACGGGCAGGTGATGAGTTTCGTCGTTCCTTCGCCGCTCAGCAGATGGTGCGCACGGTGCTGGCACACGTTGTAGAACGCACGCAGTTCACCGTCCGCGCCGCGCACCACCGCGATGCTACGCCCGACCACGTCGGCGACGTAGTAGGCACCGGGCTCGCGCAGCTTCTCGATGTGACACACCCATTGCCAGCTGCGGTAGAAAATCGCCTCCTTTTCCAGCGCCAGGAAGCCGGGCTCTGTGTAGCAGCGTGCGTTCAGCGACAGCGAGCGTGCCGGATCCGCCGGGTCATAACCTTTGCGGATTTGCGCGTATTGCGACTCGGTAAGCATGCAACGGATCCCCCGCTGTTTTCCGAAGACCAGAGACGACCGCGCCCCGACGGGGCGGTACGTAATCGAGTTCCGGCGGCCCCGATCGCAGTTTCACCGTGCCGGGCACGCACAGAGCGACTTTTTTCGACATATAGTTGCCTTTATACGTCATAATCAGGACCTGTCGGAAGCGACTCGAACCACCTTGCCACACGACACCTCCACTCTGCGGATCGCGTGCATTCTGCTGCCCTCGTTCAACGCGCACGCCACGGTGGCCTTCGTCGATCCATTGCGCGCCGCCAACTACCTGCAGGCGAGCCACCTGTTCCGCTGGCAGTTCCTGTCCCTGGCCGGCGGTCCGCTGAGCGCCAGCAACGGTATGCTGGTGGATACCCTGGCGCTGGAGCAGCTTGGGCACACGCCCGATGTCACGGTGGTTTCGTCGAGCTGGACACCGGAAGCGCACCGGCAAAAACCCCTGCTGAACACACTGCGCGCGCATGCGCGAAGCAACGTCGTGTTATGCGGGCTCGACACGGGCGCCTTCGTGCTGGGTTTCGCGGGCCTGCTCGGCGGTCACCGCGTAAGCGTGCACTACGAACACATCGATGCTTTTCAAGAACTGTTCGCGGATGTGCAGGTGGCCGAGGAGTTGTACACGATCGATCGCAACATCGTCACCTGCTGCGGCGGCAGCGCTTCCGCCGACCTTGCCCTGCACCTGATTCAGACACACTACGGAATCGATCTCGCCAATGCCGCGGCGCGTTACATCTTCCATGATCGCCTGCGTAGCGGCAGCGAAGGGCAGAACGCACCGCTGCACGAACCGGTCGGGTACACGGTGAACCCGAAGCTGCGTCAAGCGATCGTGATGATGGAGCGCAATCTGGAGAACGTCCTGTCGATTCCCGAGATAGCCGGCGCGATCAACCTTTCACAACGCCAGCTGGAGCGTTTGTTCCGGCGCGATACCGGCCAGTCGGCCGCCCGCTACTACCTGGACGCCAGGCTCGATCGCGCACGGGGCCTCATCACTCAGACCGACTTACGCGTGGTGCAGGTTGCGGTGAGCTGCGGCTTCGTCTCACCGGTGCATTTCTCGCGAGCCTACAAGCGCAGGTTCGGCCTCTCCCCCCGGCAGGATCGCGTCGCCGGGCGCGTACCGTTCGAGTTCCGCGCGTTCCCGATGCATGCCGCGAAAGCGCCACACCCCAGCTGAAAGTCACAATGCGCGCAGGCGGCGGCCGGCCTCGCCCCGGACGTCAGTTGCTCGTGGCGAGATCCTGCGCTGCATTGATGGTTGAACCGGGTACCGCAGGCAGCCCCAGCAGGTCGAGCGCGACATTCGCGGCGTCACCGTTGCGAACAGGCTGCAGCGGGGCGTTGTACCCGGGAATCGAACGGCCCGGATCGCTGCGCGTCGAGGGGTTGAGCGCATAGAGATCGGCACCGGCCGGGATTCCGGGCCCCCACACGTAGAAGGAAATGATGCCACTTTCGATGAAGTCCACGTCCGGCAACAACAGGTGGAAGTTGGTACCCAGTTCGCCGCTGTGGTCGGAGGTAAGGATGACCGCGGTGCGGCCCGCCAGCGCCGGATCGGTCTCGACCAGATCCAGGATATCCCCGAGCAGACCGTCAACTGCGATGACGGACTGCAGGTAGTCACTGCCGTTTGCAAGACTCCAGTCGGCGCGGTGACCGGTGGAATCGGGCTCACGCAGATGCACGAATGCGTACGTGAAACGAGATCGCGCCATTTCCGTAACGAACGCCGCTACAACAGCCGCCATGTTGCCGTCGATGACCGTGACATCGACCTTGTCGCGCCCGTTGTTCACGCCCGTCCTGTCCCGCGCACCGTGAACCGGGTTCCAGCTGCGCTCGAGCAGCGCGAACTTGGTCTTGCTGGCGAAAAACCCGGTCGAGAAGCCGGCATCGTGCACCACATCGAAGACGCCCGGCACGTAGGAACCCTTGATCAGGCGCAGGGTAGCGGGCGGTCCCAGGTCGTCATTGATGATCAGCCCATGGCCGGCGTCACCGAACACGCCTCGACTGGTAAGCTCAGAGGCGTGGTCGGGAAGTGTGTTTGCCAGCTTCGGGTCCGTCCGCGCGTTGTCCGTGAACGCGCCCTGCTCGCGCAGCCGGAAGAAGTTCGGGGCATCGGCGCGGCCGAGAGTGGGAACGGCGTCGGAATGCAATCCGTCCACGCTGATGTGGATCACGTGCTGGACCGGTCCGGGCGGTGGCGGCGTTGGCAGTGTCGGCGGCGTCGTGCAGGCGCCGGCGAGCAGCCCCAGCGTCACCAGCGTTACGGCCAGCCCCGGTCTGGCAGGCGGCAGTCCGTGTCTCATCCCTCGCTCCTTTTTTGATTAGTCTAAGTGCAGGAACAACGCCCGGTCATCTTACCCCGGTGACGAATCCCCGTCAGTCTGGGGACACTCCCTAAAAGTGACGAAAGATCGTCAGACGCTCGGGCATTAATCTTTCTACCGGGCGTGAATCCGTACACACTGTTACGAGGCGACGTCCCCGGTGTTAACCCGGGCGAAGCAGTTCCGCACCCACGAGTTTCACGCATGAGGAACGCGAGCATGAACCAGTTGTCCGGCGGACAGGCCGCCGTCGAATCGCTCAAAGTCGAAGCCGTCGAACATGTATTCGGGCTGATCGGCTCGGCCACAATGGAGATGTTCGATGCGCTTTACGACGCGGAAAGCATCCGCTTCATCGGGGTTCACGACGAACGCACCGGCACCCACATGGCAGACGGGTACGCCCGGGCCTCGGGCCGGGCCGGTGTGATCCTGGCGGGCCAGAACGGCCCGGGTGCCACCAATCTGGTCACCGGCCTGGCGCAGGCGGCCGCGGCGTTCTCACCAGTCGTCTCGATTGCCGGATCGCTGTCCTCCGCACACGTCTACCGCGATGCATTCCAGGAAGTCGACCAGCAGGCGCTGTTCCGACCCGTCACCAAGAAGACCTGGACGGTTACGCAAACCCAGCGCCTGCCGGAAATGTTCCGTGAGGCGTTCCGTGTGGCGATGACGCCGCGGCGTGGACCGGTGCAGCTGAACATTCCACGCGACATTCTGTCGGAGACGGCTGAGTTCCCGGATCTCCAACCGCCCTACGCGTACCGCTCGCAAAGCGTCCCAGCCGGCGCCGCCGATGCGATCGCTGAAGCCGCCGCGCTCCTGCGCACCGCTGCGCGGCCCGTGATCGTTGCCGGCGGCGGAATCAAAAACACCGGCGGACACGTGGCGGTCCTGCAACTCGCCGAAGCCTTGAATGCACCGGTCGTCACGGCACCCGGTCACGGCGACGCCATCCCCTTCGGACACCCGTTGAATGCGGGTCAGATGGGACCGCGCGGTAACCCGGTGGCATCGCGCCTGGCGCAGGAAGCCGATGTGATACTTGCGCTGGGAACACGCCTCGGCTTCAACTCAACGTTCTACTCGTACGACAACATAAACGAGCGGGCCGCGATCATTCACGTGGAACTGGAGCCAACGGCAATTGGCCGCTACTTCCCTGTCGCTGTGGGTATCTGGGCCGATGCACCGACCGCCGCACAGCAATTGCGCAAAGCGCTTGCCGATCTGGAAGCGCGCGCCGAGGTGGCGGCGTGGACCCGGGCCTACCAGGAAGAGCGCGCGGCTTATCTCGAGCAGCGCGATGCGCTGGCCGCCACCGACGCGCATCCCATCCAACCGACGGGTCTTTTCAAGGCGCTGCGCGATGTGCTGCCCCGGGATGCAGCGGTCACTCTGGACGCCGGGACGCTCTGCCTGCAGGCCACAGATGCCTTGAACTACTGGGAACCGCCGTGTCTGTTCTCGCCGCTGGATTTCGGGCTGGTCGGGTTTTCGTTTGCCTGCGGTCTGGGGGTCAAGCTGGCCCGCCCGGACCGTTCAGTCGTGAGCCTGATGGGTGACGGCGGTTTCGGCATGACCCTGTCGGAACTGAGCACCGCGGTCGACCACGGCATCAACACGGTCACGATTGTCATGAACAACCAATGCTGGGGCGCGGAAAAGGCTTACCAGCGGGATTTCTTCGGCGAGCGCTACATCGGCGCGGACGTCAGCAGTCCCCCTTTCGACAAGGCCGCCGAGCTGTACGGTGCGGCGGGCTATCGCGTGGAGCGACTGCCCGAGGTCGGCGAGGCGGTCGCCGCCGCGCTCAAGTGCGGCAAGCCGGCTGTGGTGGATGTCGCAGTCGATCCAGCGGCGTTGTACAGCTTCCGGCGTGACAGCTTCAAACACCGCGGTGGGTAAGCGACTGCATTGATCGGGTTGGCGAACTATCGTCAATTTGGGGAGTCGTCAATTTGGGGAGTGTCCCCAATGTGACGAGGGGTCGACAGGCTGGGCGTGGGTTCAGGCTTGGGTTGCCCGCAACGCCTCGTCCCGGCGTTTTCCCGATCTGCCGAAGACGAACCGGTTGTTTCCCGCGTCCTTGCTCTCGCACAGCAAGCTTTCGACTTTGGTAAGCGCGGTCGAAACCGACAGCGAGCGCGAGGAAATCAGTGCCGCGCCAATACTGCACGTGACCTGCGCAACGCGTCTGCGCACGGAAATGGATTGCCGGGCTACCGTGTCGCGGATCCGCGCCGCGATTTCGGTGCAGTCGGATTCGCTGCGGCAACCGGGCAGCAGGATCAGAAACTCGTCGCCGCCGACACGGCCGAGCACGTCGCTCGGGCGGATCGATGCCTCGATGCTGCGCGCTGTCTGCTGAATCACGAGGTCCCCGACCGAATGGCCGAAACCGTCATTGACGGCTTTGAAATCGTCCAGGTCGACGAGCAGCACGCCCATGCTCTGGCTTTCGAACAGGCCGCGCAGCGAGGATCGCTCGAGAAACTCTGCGAGACCGCGCCGATTGCGCGTCTCCGTGAGCGGGTCGATTCTGGAAAGTTCCTCGTAGCGCTGCACCGCGTCCGCCAGCCGGCGTTCGACATCGCGCCGCTGAATCTCGCCCTCGAGCCAGCTCTTCATGAACATAAGGCACTCGATGTCGACGTCGCGAAACTTTCGCGGCAGCGGGTCGCTGCCGGAAAAATTCAGCGTCCCGTACACCACCGGACCGACCCGCACCGGAACGCCGATGTAAGCCTCGAGACCCGACGCGCCATAGGCAGGATGGCTCGATATGTCACTGTGCGCGATGTGCTCGAAGCCGGTCGGACCATCGGCTGCAAGGGTGACGCTGCAGTAGGTTTCGCCAAGTGTGAACGCATCGCCCGGTACAAGCGCCACGCCGTGAGGCGCCACGGCCTGGATGATCTGGTAGCGGTCGCCGCTGACCTTGGACAGGATGCCGATGTCGAGCCCGAAGCGCTCGCAGCCCAGGGCCAGCAGTGCCTTCAGCTGAGCATCGAACCCCGCCTCGTACTGGGACGTGATCTCGTAGAGTCGCTGAATGACGAACTCACTCTCGGTTCGGGCGCGCTGAGTGGTCTGAAACTTTGCCATACTGGGGAGGTTGTCGGCCGTAGGCACCGAATCCTGAACCGGCTCCGGGAAAGCGGCGGCCCGGGGCCGGCAGTCTACCCACAGCACTCGTCACAGTTACTTTGCAGGCGTCAACTGGATCTCGATCTGCGGGTCTGCGTCGTTCAGGATGAAACGCGCATCATCCCACCCTGCCGGGCCGAAGCAACCCTTTGCATTGTTTGACAATCTGACCTTATCGCGCGGAATGCCGAACAGCCCCGTATCCAGCGCGCCATTTTCGTTGCGGTCGTGAATCACGACGACCGCATACTCAACCGGCCTGTGTTCCCCGAGCCGTAAGACCACGGTTCCGCTGGCGTCGACGGTGCCTATCGCCTGCTCGAGCGGCGCTTGCAGATACGCTTCCGGCGAGGCGAACAGGCTGGCGATGACCTGCCCCCGCCGCGGTTCGGCGCCGGTCACCCTTACGTGAAGCGTGCTGTTCCCATCAGCGAGACACAGCGCGAGGGCCGCCGATACCAGTGTCATTACGATGGCGGCGAAGCTGTCAATGCTCCCGGCCGTGCATCCCGAAGTGTCAGATCACCCGGTCCGGGTGCGGTTTCATATGACACGCCGCCGCCCGGGTCAGCGTCTCACAAGGAACTTCACCAGACGCGCATCAGGGTGTATCAACCCGGGCCTCGCGGTGCCCGTGCCACAAAGCTCACGCCAAGCCCCGCCCCGAAGATCACCGATTGCCTGCATCGCCGAGACCCACTCCTGGACAACTAACGCAACTGCCACCTTGACCCGGCGCGTGGCAGCGCCCGGTGTCGCTCACCCTTCCGGCGACCTCACACCCTTGCGCCAACCCCCTCGATGAATCCGCCCAGGTGCTTGTCCGATTCGAGAATGTGCTCGAGCAGCCAGTCCTTCAGGAAATCGCTGAGCTCCGTGCCGGGCTGCCAGTCCTCGTCAGCGGTGCGATCACGGAACTCCTCGAGTTCGTCGAGCAGGGCGTCGTGCAGCCGCTTGTGCTGTTCCAGGTGGCGGTACCCGGCGTCGGCCATGGTGCGCTCCTCGTTCTCGAAATGCTCTCGCGTGGCCCGTAGCAGCGCTTCGAGCGCGGGCACCACCTGCCCTTCCCGGCCCGCAGTCAGCTCGTCGTGTAGCTGGTTAACCAGCTGCATCAGCTGCTGGTGCTCGGTGTCCATGAATTCGACACCGACACTCAGGTTCGGACTCCAGTGCATCAACGGCATTTACCACCTCCCGACCGGTTCAGCCCAGCACGAGTGCAATGTACCCCTGCATGAACCAGGGCACTTGATTTCGATCAACAATCCCTTCACACCGACCTCGCGGCAGTAACCGGCGCCGATCTGCTTGCCGTCAAGGTTAAGCCCGACTCGGCGAACCCATACCAATGCGAGCCAGACAACCCGGTTGTGAGCGGTGCACGGCATTGCCAAACGTGTGACTATTCGCGCTCGTGAACGCAACCACGCACAGCTCGTCCGAACGCCCCGGCAGCCGATCCCTGAGACCGCTGCGCGCGCTGGTGCCTTTCGTCGCCCGTTACAAGGCGCGCCTGGCGCTGGCGGGCGCCGCACTGGTGGTCGCGGCGCTGGCCATGCTGGCGCTGCCGGTCGCGATCCGTTTTCTGGTCGACCAGGGGCTGGCCGCGGACGATGCGCGCACGCTGGATAGCTACTTCCTGGCCCTGCTCGGCGTGGCGCTGCTGTTCGGCGTGTTCGCGGCGCTGCGTTTCTACCTGGTTACCTGGCTCGGCGAACGCGTGGTGGCCGATCTGCGCGATGCGGTGTATCGCAAAGTCCTGGCGATGGATCCGGCGTTCTTCGAGGTCACGCAGACCGGCGAGGTGCTGTCACGGCTGACCACCGATACAACGCTGATTCAGTCGATTGCCGGCGTCGGCCTCTCGATCGCGCTGCGCTCGGTGCTGACCCTGCTGGGGGCTCTGATCATGCTCGCGGTCACCAGCCCGATGCTCACCGGTCTGGTGCTGCTGCTGGTGCCGCTGGTGCTCGTGCCGCTGTTCGTGTTCGGCCGGCGCGTGCGCCGCCTGTCGCGCCACACCCAGGACCGGATGGCGGATTCCAGCGGCCTCGCCGGGGAAGTGCTGAACGCGATTCAGGTCGTGCAGGCCTTCACGCTCGAGCAACTGCAGGGCGATCGTTTCACGCAGGCCGTGGAGGCGACCTTCGCCACGGCGGTACGCCGGATCCGTGTGCGCGCGCTGCTCACCGCGGTCGCCATCCTGACGCTGTTCGGCGCAATCACCCTGGTGCTGTGGATCGGCGCGCATCAGGTGCTCGGCGGCCAGATGAGCGCCGGCGAGCTCAGCCAGTTCCTGCTGTATGCCATGTTCGTCGGCGGCGCCGCCGCCTCGCTCAGCGAGATGTGGGGCGAGGTGCAGCGCGGCGCGGGAGCCATGGAGCGCATCGTGGAGCTGATGCACGCGGAGCCCACGGTCAAGGCGCCGGCCGAGCCCGTGCCCCTTCCGGAGCCGGGGCAGGGCCGCATCGTGCTCGAGGCGGTGAGCTTCGCCTACCCGTCACGACCCGCGGTGCGCGCAATCGACACCTTCACGTTGAGCATCGAGCCCGGTGAGACGGTAGCCGTCGTCGGGCCGTCCGGCGCGGGCAAGAGTACGCTGTTCCAGCTGCTGCTGCGTTTTTACGATCCGCAGGCAGGCCGCATCCTGATCGACGGCGTCGACATTGCGCGCACGGATCCGCAGCGCCTGCGCGAGCGCATCGGCCTGGTCCCGCAGGACACCGTCGTGTTCGGCACCAGCGCCCGCGAAAACATCCGTTACGGGCGTCCCGGCGCCGACGACAGCGCGGTCGAGGCCGCGGCGCGCGCGGCCGAGGCCGAGGCCTTCATCCGCCAGCTGCCGAACGGCTTCGACACCTTCCTCGGCGAACGAGGTACCCGCCTGTCGGGCGGTCAGCGCCAGCGCATCGCGATCGCGCGGGCGATTCTCAAGGACCCCCCGATCCTGCTGCTGGACGAGGCCACCAGCGCGCTCGACGCCGACAGCGAGCGTCTGGTGCAGGAAGCCCTCAATCAGCTGATGCAACGGCGCACCACAGTGATCATCGCGCACCGTCTCGCCACGGTGCTGAAAGCCCGTCGCATTCTGGTGATGGATCGCGGGCGGATCACCAACATCGGGACGCACGAGGAGTTGCTGCAGCGCGATCCGCTGTATGCACAGCTGGCCGCTCTGCAGTTTCTGGACGGCGCAAAGAACGGCACTCCCGTAGCGCGCAGCGCCTAGCCGTGCCTGCGGCAACTCGCCCCCGCTCTGTCAAACGGGTGCAGCACGCACGATGACCGCACGCGGGTTTCGCTCGATCATCAGCTGCGGGTCGCTTGCGCTGCTGTGCGCCTGGTTGCCGCCGCAGCCCGTGCAGGCGCAGGCAGAGCCGCGGGTGCATGTACAGGCAACACTCGGGTTCGCCGACACCTTCCGGCTGGGTTACTGGACACCGCTGTCGGTGACGGTCGCCAACCAGGGTCCGGCACTGTTCGGGGAACTCCAGGTGCGTCTCACCTATGGCCGCGAGATCACGGACGATCTGTTCACGAAGACCCATCGCCAGCGGCTCGAGGTTTCGCGCGGATCGCGCAAGCGCTTCCGCTTCACCGTGTTCCTGGAGTCGTTCGCCTATCCGCTGGAGATCCGTATCGAATCGGGCGGACGAATGCTCGCCAGCGAGCGCGTCGATCTGCGCAAGCGATTCACGGAGAGCCGGCTGGTGCTGGCGCTGACGCGCGACGCGAATCTCGACTACCTGAACGACAGCTTCGGAAAAACGCTGCGCGTGCTCTACCCCCACCCCGAGCTGCTGCCCGATCACTGGCAGGGCTACGACGGCGTGGCGGCCATCATCGTGCACGGCGTGTCGCTCGAGGCGCTGAGCCGCCGTCAGTTCACGGCGCTCGAGAAATGGCTCGCCCGAGGCGGACGCCTTGCCGTGTCCGGTGGACCGGACTACGCGCTGTTGCGAACCCCGCGTCTGGCCGAGCTGCTGCCGGCAACGCCGACCGGGCTGACCGCCGCCGACGTGGCTGCGGTGGGCGCCGCGTTCGGCGAAACGCTGCCGTCACGGGCACCGTTCAATCTGCATCGGCTGGTCGCTTATCGCGGTCGCGTCGTTTATCGCGCGGGTGATCTGCCGCTGGTCGTGGAGCGGACGAGCGGGCGCGGATTCGTCTCCTACCTGAGCTTCGATGTCGCCAGCAGCCCGTTCGATCGCTGGACCCCGATGCGGCGAGTGTGGCTGCGCCTGCTGCGCCTGGCTGAGCTGCCGATCACCGCGGACCGCCGCGAGCCGCGCGGTGTTAGCGTCGTGCCCGCGGTACTCGACCGGCCGGTAGACCGGTTTCCCGGACACACCATCGTGGTGGTCCTGCTCGTGCTCTACCTCGGCACGCTCGTCACGGTCTACCGGCTGCAGCCGGTTACGCCCCGCGGCCGGCGCCTGACGCCCGCGTTGCTCCTCGCCTGCCCGCTGCTGTTCGCGCCGGCCGCCTGGTTTCTGTTCAGCACGTTGCTGTTTCCGACCGGCGCGACCGCCGTGATCGCCTCGGTTATCGAACCGTTTGCGGCCGGGCCCTATGCGCAACTGCAAGTGGATGTGGGGTTGTTCGCGACCCGCAGGCAACCGCTGCGTCTCGAGGTCACGGCACCCGAACCGGGTTTTCTGGCCAGCCACCGGGAGGCGCGCTGGGGCAAGACCTCGAGTTACAGCGTGCAGCACATGCCGGGCGGCGTCGCCCTGCAACCGAGCGGGAGCCGGGCCTACGTGTTGCATCTGCTCCAGGGTTACGATGTGATCGCGTACGACGTGAAAGTCTCGGCGGCGCGCGACGAACGCGGGATCCGGATGTCCGTGCGCAACCACACCGGCCAGTCGTGGCGCGACGCATGGCTGGTCGCCGACCACACTCTCTTCCGCCTCGGGCCCATGCAACACAACGAAGGGGCGGCGCTCACGCGCTATGCCGATACGGCGTTTGCCGTGTTGCAGGACGACGCC
Source organism: Chromatiales bacterium (assembly GCA_024644045.1). Classification (GTDB taxonomy): domain Bacteria; phylum Pseudomonadota; class Gammaproteobacteria; order JAHELT01; family JAHELT01; genus JAHELT01. Next base: position 12,150 of record JAHELT010000042.1, read on the forward strand.
TGGCGACCCGCAGTGCGCCAGCTCACCGCGACACGCGATCGCGAAACCCGCCTCACCGGTGCGCTGCTGAGCAAGGTGATCGACACCCATACAGCGACCCTGAACGCGGGCGACGCGCTGCTGGCAGCAATCGCGCCAAGCCCCGTTCGCCTTGGCCAGAGCAACGCCGACTGGCAGCAGGACGCGCTGGCACTGGTGCTGATACGCCTGAGGATAAGGCAGGCGGAGCCCGGCAATGCTGCGCGTTAATCCGCTCATTACCGGTATCTGGCGCGGGCTCGTCGCGCCCGAGGTCGGGGCCGCGCAGCGCACGTATTTCGGCTGCCTCGCGCTGCAGGCTGCGGCGCTGGTGTTGTGGTGGCCTAAACACTCGCTCGGGCACGCGTTGTCGAGCGAACAGGGACCGCAACCGCTGCTGGCGGTGATCGCCGTGCTCGGCCTCACCACCGCCTACTACAGCCTGCGCGCCGGGGCCGAGGAGATCCTGCTGCCCGGCCAGCAGTCACTGCGCGAATGGGCGCTCGGCACGCGCCTGCCGATCGGGCGTATCCTCGGCGGGAGCCTGCTCGGGCACCTGATGCAGACGCTGTTTTTGATCACCCTGTCGCTGCCGTTGATCGCCATCGCGTACACGGTCGGCGGCGGCCGGGGCGACGCGTTGGCGCTCGCGATGTGCACGGTCCTGATCCAGGCGCTGTTCTTCTGGGTGGCGGGCGCGGTGCTCTACCTGGGCATCGGCGAGCGCGCCCAGTTGGCCTTCATCGCCGGTCGCGCGCTGCTGTGTGCGGGATACGTGCTGACCGCCTGGCGCCTGGCGGGCGCGAGTCACCTGATGGTCTCGATCGAGCTGCTCGGAACCGGCGGCTACCGCATCGACGCCGTCGCGGGCATTGCGGGCTACCACCAGTTCCTGCTCCTGCACACCGCATTGATTGTGCTGCTTGGCATCGTACTGTACCTGCAGCTCCGCCGTTTCCGGCGGCGCTCAACGCCGGCGCGTTCGCCGGGCGCGCCGGCTGCTCCGGGTTGACATTCCGCCACGGGATTCTCACTGTGCTGCCATGGCCTTGTTTCAAACACCCTGGCTGGGCCACGAGCTGGACGAACGCCTTGCCGGGGATATGCTGCGCGACATCGTCGCTCATCTGACGCGCCAGAAGTGGCGTCAGCAGCTGATCGAGGGCTTCGGAGTGGGTCTTTTCTGGGGCCTGTGCGCGGCCACTGCCGCGGTTCTGCTGGTGAAGTTGAACGTCCCGCGGCTTGCCCTGTTGACGGTCATCGTGCCATGCGTCGCGACCGCCGTGATCGCCGCGCTGGTCGCCGCCTGGCTGAAGCGGCCCGACCGGCTGCAGGTCGCGATTCTGGCCGACCTCGAGCTGCGCCTGAAGCAGCGCCTGAGCACTGCCTGGGAATTCGCCGATCGAGGCGCCGACCCGGGACTCGCGCAGCGCCTCGCCGTGCAGGCCGTGAAGCAACGGTTTCCGCCAGCCTACCAGCGGGTGTTTCCGGTGCGCATCAGCACCTGGCATCGCCTGGTGCCGCTGGCGGCGCTGCTGCTGGCGCTGGTCAGCGTGCTCGACCTGGCGCGTGAGCCGGCGCCGGTGGTGCAGGCGGTCGATGACCTGGTCATCGAGCAGGGCCGCCGGCTGCGCGAGTTTGCGCGGCAGATGCAAGTCCGCGCGGCCCGCGAAGCGCTGCCCCGCAGCTCGGCCGCCGCCGAGAGCGTGCAGCGCCTCGGGGCGCGCATGGAAACCGGTGCCCTGTCCCGCGAGTCGGCGCTGCACCGGCTGCGGACCCTCGGGCAGGCGCTGCAGGGCGAGCGGCAAACGGCCCTGCGCGCGTCCGGCGCCGGGAGCGCAGGCTCGCCGGGGCAGCTGGCTGGCGAGGCGATCAGCGGCAGCGACGCGGCCCGTCTGCGCGACCTGCTGCAGCAGCTGCTGCACGGCGGGCTGACGCCCGGGCAGCAGGATTCGTTGGCGCGTGAGGCCGGCGCGCTGAGCCGCAGCGGCATTTCCTCGCAGGCGCTGCGCGAGGCGCTGGATGACTTCGTCGACGGCGACCCGCTGGAGCTTCAGCAGATAGTCGAGGTGTTGTCCCGTATCGAGCTGGCGCTGGAGGATGCCGAAGCACTCGGCACTGCAAGCGAACGCGTGGAGCGCGCGCGCGAGAATCTCGGCGAGTTTATCGTGCGCGCCGATGACCTGGTGCGCCCGGGGCGGCGTACCGGCAGCGAGGACACCGATGCGCGCGGGTTGCTGCTGCGGCGACCCTCCGGCGACGCAGGCGCCGTGTCTCAGGCAGGCGGTCACGGAGCCGGTTCCGAGCCTGCGCCGCGCCAGCCGGCGCGCAAGCTCTCCCGGTCCTCTGAACGCGAGGACGTGGGGCTCAAAGCGACCGGTCAGCTGCGCGCCGGGGACGGCTTCGCGACGCAGGCCCGCGTGCTGCCGCGCGCGGCGCCCGCCTCGGTCGCCACGCTGGCGCTCGATACACAATTCGTCGCACAAGTGGAGGAAGTGCTGGCCACGGACCGCTATCCGCTGCACCAGAAAGAATTCATCCGCCGCTACTTCCTGCAGCTGAGCCAGGGAACGGCCGCCGCGGACAGCACGCCCCCATGAACGACCAGGTCACGCTCAGCGGCGCCCGCGAGCAGCTCACCCGGCTACGCGCCGAGATCGGAAAACGCATCGTCGGGCATCAGGCGCTCGTCGACGGAGTGATCGCCTGCCTGCTCGCCTCCGGTCACGTGCTGCTCGAAGGCGTCCCGGGGCTGGGCAAGACGATGCTGGTCAAGACGCTGAGCGACGCCCTGCATCTCGAGTTCGCGCGCATCCAGTTCACGCCCGATCTGATGCCTGCCGACATCATCGGCACCCAGATCGTGGCGCACGACGAGCAGGGTAACCGGTATTTTCAGTTCCAGCCCGGCCCGGTGTTCACCCAGTTGCTGCTCGCCGACGAGATCAACCGGGCGACGCCCAAGACCCAGTCGGCACTGCTCGAAGCCATGGAGGAAAAGAAGGTTACCGTCGGGCGAACCGGGCATCCGCTCGAAGAGCCGTTCATGGTGCTCGCCACACAGAATCCGATCGAGATGGAAGGCACCTACCCGCTGCCGGAGGCCCAGCTGGACCGGTTTCTGCTCAAGCTGACCGCCGACTATCCGAGCGAGCAGGAACTGTCCACCATCATCGACCGCACCACCGGCGGCGAGGAGGTGCAGGTGGACCCCGTGCTCAGCGGCGCGGAGCTCGAGGCCCTGCGCAGCAGGACGCGCTCGGTGGTGGTAGCCCGTCACGTCAAGGATTATGCGGTGCGCGCTGTGCTCGCCACCCACCCCGGCAACCCGGACGCGCCGCCGCTGGTCCAGCGCTACGTCCGCCACGGGGCCAGCCCGCGCGGCGCCTTGAGCCTGATCCTGGTTGCCAAGGCCTTCGCGCTCTTCGAGGACCGGCTGAACGTCAGCTTCGACGACCTCAAGGCCGCGGCGCTGCCCGCCCTGCGGCACCGCATTCTGCTCAATTTCGAGGGAGAGGCCGAAGGTATCGAGCCCGACGCGCTGATCTCGGCCATCATCGATGGGATCCCGGTCGCCGGGTGACGGGATCAGCGTGTCCGCCGCGCTCGACGAAACCGCGCTGCTCTTCGATACCGCGTTTCTGCGCAAGCTCGAGCGCCTGGAGGTGCTCGCCGGCAAGCTGTTCCGCGGCCTGATCCGCGGCGAGCACGTCACGCCTCGGCGCGGGCACGGGCTGGAGTTCGCGGACTTCCGCCGCTACCGACCGGGCGACGATCTGCGCTATATCGACTGGAACATCTTCGCGCGCCTGGATCAGCTGTTCGTGAAGCTCTATGCCTCCGACGAGGACCTGACGCTGCACGTGCTGCTCGACGCGAGCGCCAGCATGAATTTCGGCACACCGCGCAAGTTCGACTACGCGCGGCGCCTGGCGGCCGCGCTCGCCTATATCGGGCTGAGCAATCTCGACCGCGTCGGACTCGCGGTCTTCTCCGAGACCCTCGACGCGACGCTGCCGCCGCTCAAGACCCGGCATCAGATCACGGCGCTGCTCGATTTCCTCAGCGTTCAGCCGGCCGGCGGGCGCACCGACCTGACACGTGCGCTGCAGGCATTCGCGTCGCGCAATCCGAACCGCGGTCTGGTGGTGGTGATCAGTGACCTGCTCGGGGGCGATGGGGCGCAGAGCGGACTCGATGCGCTGCGTTACAGCGGACACGACCTGATGGTGGTGCAGCTGCTCGCCGAACAGGAGATCGCCCCGCCGCTGGACGGCGCGCTGAATCTGGTGGACGCCGAGGACGGCAGCGTGCTGAAAGTCACCGTCGATGCGACCCTGCGCGAGCTCTACCAGCAGCGTCTCGACGGCGTGCTCGCGGACATGGAGCAGTACTGCCGGCGCGCCGGGTGCGAGTACCTGCGCGCCAGCACGGCCGTTCCGTTCGAGGACGTGGTGCTGAAGTACCTGCGTCAGGGCAGGTTCTGGCGGTGATTCAGTTCGCCCAGCCGTGGGCGCTGCTCGCGTTGCTGTCCGTTCCGGCGATCGTGTTGCTGCACAGCCTGAAACCGCGCCGGCGGGAGGTGGTGCTGTCCAGCACCGCGTTGTGGCGCGAAGCCCTGCGCGATCGGCAACGCGGTTTCGGCCTGCAGAAGCTGCTCAAAGATCTGAGTCTGCTGCTGCTGCTGCTGTTTGCGCTGCTGCTGTCACTCGGTTTGGCCGATCCGCGCTGGGTGACGCCGGCCGCCGAGGGAAGTGACGCGGTGCTGGTGCTCGACGTCAGCGCGAGCACACAGGCGCGCGCCGGCGGCACCTTCTCGCGTTCGCGCTTCAGCGCGCTGAAACGCGAAGCGGCCGGCATCATCGATGCGCTGGCCGAGGACAGCCGGCTGCTCATAATGACCAGCGGCCGCACGCCGCGCCTGCACACCGGGTTCGAAACCGATCGCGAGCACCTGCATCGGCAGCTGGCGGCGCTCCAGCCCACCGACGAGGCCGGCCGGCCGCGCGCGGCGCTGGAGCTGGCCCTGTCGCTGATCCGCGGGCGCGCGCGCGCACGCGTCCACTTCATCAGCGATGGCGCCTTCGATCAGGACATCGATTTCGCCACCCCGCAGATCGACTACCGGCTGCTGGGTAGCGGCGGGCACAACGTCGCCATTACCCGCTTCGATTTTCGCCCCGAGGTCGGCAGCGGCGACCGGTTTCAGGCGCTGCTCACGGTGCACAACTATACGCAGCAGCCGTTCACGGTACCCGCCACGGTGACACTGTCGCACACGCGTCTTCTCGAACAGACCCTAGCGCTCGCACCGGGTGAGAAGAAAACAGTGATCCTGCCACTGCAGGGCGTCGCCGCCGGCTGGGCGCAGGCGAGCATCGACGTCGACGACGACCTGTCAGTCGACAATCAGGCCTATGCCGTGATCGGCACCGACGAGCGCCTGGACGTGCTGCTCTACAGCCCGGGCAACTATTACCTGGAGAGCGTGCTCGGGGCGATGCCCGGCGTCAACGTCACGCGCCAGACGACCTTCCGCCTCGACGAGTACCGGCGCCAGGCGCCCGGCTACGATATCGTGGTGTTCGACCGCATCACGCCACCGCCGCTCGATGCCGGCCGCTTCCTGTTGATCGATACCGTGGCACCCGGTCTGCCGTTCCACATCGACGGCAGCGTGCTGCGCCCGACGATCAGCGGGCAGGGCGCGAGCGCGCTGATCCGCCCAGTGGATCTCGGCGACGTCAGCATCGACCGCGCCAGACGCGTGGTGCTCGAAGACCGGCCGCCCGGCTTGCAGCGGCTGTTCTGGTCGAGCGAGACCGAGCTGGCGCTGGCCCTGCTGGCGCAGGACACGCGGCTGGTGTTCATCGGCTTCGACCTGATGGATTCGAGCTTTCCGCTGAAGACGGCGTTCCCGCTGTTCGTCAGCGAAAGCCTCGCCTGGCTGCGTCCCCGCGAGACGCGCCATGCCCCTACCCAGAGCCCTGCCGGCGAACCCGTGACCATCAGCCTGCCGGCCGATCAGCTCGACCTGACGGTGCGTACGCCCTCCGGCGAGGGACTGATCTATACGGTCGAGCAGGGCCGCGTCACGGTCGACGCCACCTCGCAAGCCGGAGTTTACCGCTACGAGCGCGCCCTCACGCAACGCTACTTCGCCGTCAACCTGACCGACGAAGCCGAGTCGGACATCCGGCCGCGCGCACGGATCCCTTCCGCGCACCCGGCGTCTGCAGCGGAGGCGGACGCCGACCAGGCCGCCGTGGCGCTGTGGCCGCTGATGCTGTGGCTGGCACTGGGCGTGCTGCTGCTGGAGTGGGGCCTGTGGTGCTGGAGACCGGGCCGTGCCTGAGTTCGCACAACCGCTCTGGTTGCTTCTGCTGCTCGTCCTGCCCGGCTTGATGTGGCTCGGAATGCGGTCACGCGAGCAGCGCCTGCGCCGCCGGCGCACGGCGGTTTCGCTGCTCCGGGGAATCGCCCTCGCAGCCCTGGTCGTCGCCCTGGCTGGCCCGCTGAAGGGGTCCTATTCCGAGCAGACCGATGTGGTGTTCGTGCTCGACGTCTCGCGCAGCATCGACCGGGAAACCACGGCACGGGCGATCGACCTGATCAACCGGGCGCTGGCGGCGAAGCACCCGCGTGCGCGCATGGGGCTGGTGGTCTTCGGCGAGGACACCGCGACCGAGCTGCTGCTGCACGACGCCGCCGAGCCGCTCAGCGAAATCTCGGTCGAGGTGGTGCGCAGCGGTACCAACATCGCCCGCGCGCTGCAGGTCGCAATGAGCACGTTTCAGAGCAATGCCAATCGCCGCGTGGTGCTGCTCAGCGACGGGCGCGAGAACGCCGGGCAGGCGCGCGCCGCCGCGGCGGTGGCACGTTCGATCGGCGTGGAGATCTCGACCATCGCGCTGGAACGTGAAGCCGCGCCGGCCGAAGTGCTGGTGCGCGGCGTTACCGCCCCGCCCCGGGTGCGCGTGCGCGAGCCGTTCAACCTCGAGGTCACGGTCGAAAGCAGCACGCCCGGTTCTACCCACCTGGTCCTTACGCGTAACGGCATCCCGATCGGAGAAACCGTGCTCGAGCTGCAGGCCGGCACGAACCGCGTGACGCTGGTCGAGCAGGCCGACGAGGCCGGCTTGTACGAATACGAGGCGGTGGTCAACAGCGAGCGCGACGGAGTAGCCGAGAACAACCGCTACCGGACCTTCGTGCAGGCGCGCGGCCGCCCGCGCGTGCTGCATGCCGTCGGCGACGCGGGCTGGGGGCGGTACGTCACCGAGGCGCTGCGCACGCAGGGGCTGAGCGTCGACGAGATCGAGGGCACGGCACTGCCCACCAGCCTGCATGCGCTCAGCGACTACGATCTGGTGATCCTGGACAACGTGCCGGGGTTCGACGTGTCGCTCGCGAAAATGGAATTGCTCGAAGATTTCGTACGCGACACCGGCGGCGGCCTGATCAGCCTCGGCGGCGACAAGAGCTACAGCGCCGGGGGCTACTACGGAACGCCGATCGAGCGTCTGCTGCCGGTGACCATGGACATCCAGACCGATGCCACGATTCCGACCCTGGCCGTGACCATCGTCATCGACCGCTCGGGCAGCATGTCGAGCGGCGGCAAGCTGGTCATCGCAAAGGCCGCCGCGGTGGCGGCCCTCGAGGTCATGAACCCGCTCGACCGGGTCGCGGTGCTCGCCTTCGACGACCAGCCGGAATGGAGCGTGCCGCCGAGCGAGGTCGGCAACCGCCGGGCGATCATCGAGCAGCTGCGCATGGTGGCCTCCGGCGGCGGCACCGATCTGTACCGCGCCCTCGAGGAGGCGTACCGCGTGATGCTGGAGCAGCAGGCGCGCGTCAAGCACATCATCGTGCTTTCCGACGGACTCACCGAAACGGTCGAGGACTTCAAAGCGCTGATCGAGCGAATGACCGAAGCCGGTATTACCGTTTCCACGGTGGCTTTCGGCGCCGACGCCGACCGGCGGCTGATGGCAGCCATCGCCGCTCTCGGGCAGGGGCGGCATTACTTCACCGACGACCCCAAGAACATCCCGCGTATCTTCACCAGCGAAACGCTGGTCGTGGGCCGTGACCTGCTGGTGGAGGAGACCACCGTGCCGCAGCTCGCCTACCGCGGTGAGATCCTCGCCGGCTTCCCCGCCGGTGCCTTCCCGGCGCTGGACGGCTATCAGCGTATCTTTGCCAAACCGGCCGCCCGGGTGTTGCTGAAGGCCGGCGCGGAGGACCCGCTGCTTGTGACCTGGCGCTACGGGCTCGGCCGCGCCGTGGCCTTCACCTCGGACCTCGCGGGGCGCTGGGGAAAACGCTGGGTGTCATGGCCCGAGTTCCCCCGGTTCGTGGCGCAGATGGCGCGCTGGACCATGCGCCGCACCGGCACCGAGCAGCTGCTGCCCGAGTTCAGCTGGCACGGGACGCGCGGCGAGGTGGTGGTCGACGTGCTGGACCGCGACGATCAGTTCATCAACGGCCTGGACATGCGCGCACGGCTCGTCGATCCGAACTCACAAACCCACCGCCTCGTGCTGGAGCAGGTCGCGCCGGGACGCTACCGCGGCGAATTCACGGTGCCCGAATCGGGTCGTTACTACTTCAACCTGCGTGGTACCGGTGCGGGGCAGCAGGTCGGACCGAGCACGTTCGGGCTGGCGGTGCCCTATTCCTCCGAGTACCTGAATCTCGGCGTCGATCACCCGCTGCTCGCTGACGTCGCCCACACCACTGCGGGCAAAGTGCTGACCCTGTCGAACCGTTCGCTGTCTGCGATCATGCGCCCCGCCAGCGATGCGGTGACACAGCAGGCGCGCGTCTGGTGGCCGTTGCTGGCCGCCGCGCTCGCAGTGCTGATCGTGGAGATCATTGCACGCAAGCTCACGCTTCCGGAGCGCTGGCGGCTGCGCTTGCGCGCTGCGCAACGCAGCCGCGAAAGCGAGCCCGCCGAACCCGGGTACGAGGAACTGGTCGCGAACATCGCCAGCATGCGCGCGCAGCATCTGGCCGCACTCAAGGAGACGGGCCGCAACGATCTGGACGACCCGGCCGTGCGCGCGCGCCTGTACCTCTCGAGCAGCGGGCGGCGTTGATGCCCGGCATCGGGAAGCGTCCGGCTCAGCGTGCGGCAAACCACTCGACGAGCCGCAGGTGAGCGATCCTGTTTACCTGGCGCAGCGCCTCGGCCAGCTCCACGTCACGCGGGTTACCCACGCGGTGCTCGAACGCTTCGAGGATCCCGGCGCGATCCAGGCCGCGCACGGCAATGATGAACGGGAAGCCGAACTTCCCGGTGTATGCGCCATTGAGCGCCTGAAATCTCGCCAGCTCCTGTGGGCTACACCGGTCGAGGCCGGCACTCGCCTGCTCATTGCGCGAGGACGCGGTCATTTCACCGGCAAGCGCCAGCCTGCCCGCCAGGTCCGGGTGCGCGCGCAACAACGCCAGCTTGCGCGATTCGGGCGCAGCGGCGAGCACCTCGGCCATCAACGCGGCAAGCCCTTCGGGCGTGTCCGCCCGCGCATCGAGCCCGCCGGCGAGCACGCTTTCGGCGATCCATGACGAATGCTCGTAGACGCCGCCGAACGCCTCGACAAACGCCTCCGGCGGCATGCTCGACGGGCGCGGAACCGCCCCGGGTGCAGATTGCTTGCTCATCGCCCGTCCTCCCCGCGCGGTTTACGGTAGCTCTTCACACAACCGGCGTAACGGCCGGTGCCCGCGATTCGCTGCGCGCAACGTAGGTTGCGCTGAAAACGATAACCGCCGCGCCGGCCCAGATCCAGAGCGTGGGCGTCTCTCCGAAGAAGGCCAGCCCGAGCAGCGTCGACCAAACGAGCTGCAGGAATTCGACCGGCTGCGCCACGCTGACCTCGACCAGCGCGAGTCCCCTGGCCATGCACAGGTGGCTGGCAGTGGCAAACACCGCAGTACCCAGCAACAGCAGCATCTCGAGCGGCGACGGCGCCTGCCACACGAAGATGGCGGGTATCAGCATCGTCAGCGTAGCAAAGATCGACAGGTGCGCAACCACCGTGCTACTGGAGTCGTTGCGTACCAGAAACTTCACCAGCAATTTGGAGACGGCAAACATCGGCGCGGCCAGCAGCATGGCGACGGCGCCGAGACCGACGTCGGCAAAGCCCGGGCGCAGGATTATCAGTACGCCCGCGAAACCCAATACCACCGATACGATACGCGCCCGCGTGATGCGCTCGCCAAGGAACACTACGGCACCGATGGCGACGAATATCGGTGCGGTGAAGCTCAAAGCGGTCGCCTCGGCGATCGGCAGCTTCGAGACGGCAAAGAACCACAGCATCACGCCCACCGCGTGTACGCAGCCGCGCAATGCGTGACGGCCTGGATGCCGGGTGCGCAACAGACCGATACCGCTGCGTGCAAACAACGGTGCAAGCACGACTATACCCAGCGCGTAGCGGATGAACGCCGCCTGCACGGGGTGCAGATTGCTGCCGACCAGACGCACGATCACGATGAAAATCACGAACGTGAGTCCGGCCATCAGTACCCACAGCAGACCCTTAGTGCCCTGTCCCATAAGTAACGTACTCTTCTGGGCGCGTGTCGCTTGCCAGGGCCAGGCGACGGCGCTGCCGCGATAGTCCCTCTATTGCCAGGCGTCGCAACGCCATGGGACGCGACACACGCTCCCCGCGTCGATCATTCAATGCTTTCGCGGGCCGCAGAATGGCACAGCAGGCACGGAACAGGACACTGATTGCTGCATCGATGCAACGGTGCTGGACGGTGGCGTCGGCGGGAGCGATCACTCGCGCAGCCATGCCTCGACCACCGACTCCAGCACATCCAGCGGCACTGCGCCGTTGCTCAGCACGGTATGGTGAAACTCACGTACATCGAAGCGGCTACCGAGAGCCTGCCTGGCGCGGGCGCGCAGCTCCAGTATCTTCTGCATGCCGGTGGTGTAGGCGGTGGCCTGCCCGGGCCACACGATGTAACGATCTATCGCCTTGCGATTGGCCTCATGCGTCTGCGCTACGTTGGCATCCAGATAGGCGATCGCCTGCTCGCGGGTCCAGCGTTTGTGGTGCAGACCGGTATCGACGACCAGGCGCGCGGCGCGCAGAAGTTCCCACGCCAGGCGGCCGAAGTCGGCACGCGGATCGCGGTAAAACCCCATTTCTTTTGCCAGCCGCTCGGCGTACAGAGCCCAGCCTTCCACGTACGCCGCGTACCCGCCAAAGCGGCGAAACTTCGGCAGGTCGGGAAGCTGCTGGGCCAGTGCAATCTGCATATGGTGACCCGGCACCGCTTCGTGGTACGCGAGCGCTTCCATGTGCGTTTTCGGCATCAGGCGCATGTCGTGCAGGTTCACGTAGTAGATACCGGGACGCTCGCCGTAGACCGCCGGCGCATCGTAAAACCCTATATCGACCGCTTTCTCACGGTACGATTCGACGCGCCGCACCTCGAGCCCGGCCCGGGGCTGGGTGTGAAACACGGTGGGAAGCTGCGCGCGCATCGCGTCAATCAGCGCGCGCGATTTCTCCAGATAGGCGTTGCGCCCGGCATCGGTGTCGGGATAGAAGTTCGAATCGTCCGTGAGGATGAAACTGAAGAACGCCTGCAGGTCGCCGTCGAACCCGATGGCGGATACGATGTCGCGCACCTCGGCGTGAATACGGGCCACCTCGTTCAACCCCAGCGCATGAATCTGCGCGGCCGACTGCGCGGTGGTAGTCGTCGAGCGCAGGGCCATCGCGTAGTAATCGTCACCGTCCGGCAATTTCCAGGCGCCGTCGTCCGTGGTGGCCTGCCGTTGCATGATCCTGAGGTAATCCTCCAGCGCGCGGTAGGCCGGCTGGACCACCTCACGCAGGGTGCGCCGCGCCGCTTCGATCAGGACCCGGGTATCGTTGTCCGGCAAATCGAGCGCGGTCACCTTTTCGCGAAAATCGGCGAGCAGCGCCGTGTCTCTGCCGCTGTCGTCGAACGGCGCGCCGCTCAGGATGCTGCGAATGTCCGCGTAGATGCCCGGGAACACGAAACGGGGCGGGATGATCCCCTTGCTCACCCGCACCTCGAGGTCGTCGATCACCTGCTGCATGACGCTCGAGATGCCCGCGAGGCGGGCCAGGTAGGCTTCGGCGTCGGCCCGGGTATCGACCGCATGCCTGCGGATCAGAAAGGTCGGTATGCGCTTGTGCATTCCGCCCAGCTGCGTGATCGGGTAGTAGTGATGCCGGAATGGAAACCACTGGATGTTGCATAACGCACCCTTCTCGAACAGCCGGTAGCTGACCTTCGACGGCGCATCCAGACGCTCGTAGTCGAACTGTGTCTGCAGGTGCGTGAGATTGCGGATCGTGATCTCGTGCTCGGCGAGGCGTTTCGCTTCGCTGCGGTCGTTCCACTTGTCGTAGTCGCCCTTGAGGCCGAGGTTGGTCTGCAACTGCGGCCAGCGCTTGAGCGTCGCCTGGTGCACCTCCTCAAAGAACGCGTTCAACCGCTCGCTCTCAGTCTGCGCGAAACCGGCGGGCGCGCACAGCGCGGCGGCCACCGCGAAGGCGGACCGTTTCAGCTGCGTCACCTTCACTGCACGCGTTGCGGTTTCAACCTGGCGCACGGCGCAGCGCCTGGCTCAAGCAGTGCACACCACCGCCGCCCAGCGTGAACATCGACATGTCCGGTGCGTTGACCTGAAAACCCAGCGCGCGAAGCTTACCGTTCAGCTCCTCGGCACCGGCCATCGACAGCACTCGCTGCGCGCCCAGTGCGACCAGGTTGACGCCGAGCGCCCTGGCTTCCCGGTAAGCGACATCCACGAAGTCGAAACCGCGGGCGCGGATCCAGTTAATGACCCAGTCCTCGAGGGCATCGAGGCAGGCGACGGCCAGCTTTGGCGCCAGCGGCACCAGCAGCCCGTCCAGGTGCACGAAGTGCGCAGGGATCGGCACGACCAGCGCATCCCAGCCCTGATCCCGCACCCAGGCTGCGACCTGCTCCGCGCCGGCTTGCTCGGAACGCTCGCCGCCCCAGCCGACCAGCACGCTGCCGGGCTCGAGAATCACGAAATCGCCGCCCTCGAAGTGCCCGGCCGTCGCGTACTGCCAGATAGGGATAGCGTTTTCCTGGTAGAACCTGATCGCGGTGACATAGTCGGCCCGCCGGCACTTGAGCTGCATGTGGCAGATCAACGCACCCCAGGGCGTCATGGCGCTCGAGTCGCGCGCGAAGAAGTTGCGGTGCAGCACTTCGTCGCCGTCGAGGTAGTGGCATTCGACGCCCGCTTCCTCGTAGATGCGCACCATCTCCGCGTGCTGCGACATGGCGGTCTGCAGATCGAAGCGCACTCCGGTTTGCGCCGCATTGGCCAGCGTACGTCGGGTCAACGGGCCGGCATCGACCCAGCGGTAATACTGCGGCGTGCCCAGCAGCACGTCGTACAGCTCAGCGTAGTCGTTGTCGATACCCCATCTCTTCGCCTGCATGCGAGTTCCCCGGATGAGCGGCGACGCGTGTCGCGCAACCGGCGCCGAAAGGGTATCACCCCTGGCGCTGCGGGATTCGCGGCGGCAGCGGCGTGCGCTCACGCGCGCCGCAGCACCTTCGCCGTTACGCGCTTTCGTAGAGCCTGGTAAGCACGAACTCGCGGTGCCCCAGCGCCTCCGCCGCCGTGAGGCGACCGTTCGCCGTACGGACCATCATGTCCAGCAGCGCATCGCCCGCTTCATCGGGCGTCATTTCCCGGCGCAGCAGTCCTGACACGTCCAGGTCCATGTGCTCGCTCATGGTGCGCACGGTGCGGGGATTCGCGCACAGCTTGATCACCGGAACGATCGGGTTGCCGATGATGTTGCCCTGCCCGGTCGGGAAAAAATGCAAAACGTAGCCGGCCGCCGCACACAGCGTGACCATCTCGGCAGCCGCCGAGGACGAATCCATGAACCACAGCCCGGGATGCTGCGGGGCCTCGGCCTTGTCCAGCACACCGTCGACGAGGCACTCGCGGCCGATTTTCTGGATGTTGCCCAGGGCCTTCTCTTCGATCGTCGTCAGGCCGCCGGCTATGTTGCCCTTGGTCGGCTGCGACTCCGACAGATCGTCGGTTTTGTACCGGTCGATCATCTCCTGGTAGCGGTTGAACATGGCCAGGAATCGTTCGCGCACCTGCTCGTTGCGGCAGCGCTCGGCGACCAGGAGCTCGCCGCCGGTGATCTCGGAGGTCTCGCCGAACAGCAGCGTGGTCTTGTGCTTGTAGAGCTTGTCGAACGCGTTGCCGACGGTCGGGTTTGCTCCGCACCCGGAGGTGGTGTCCGACTCGCCGCACTTGGTCGAGACCCAGAGGTCCTGCAGCGGCACATCTTCACGCTGAAGCTCCGACGCCCACTGCACGTATTCGCGCGCCGTCTGCGATGCGCGCTTGATCGTCTCGTGATCGCCGTGCTGCTCGATGCCGAAACCGGTGACGGGCTTACCGGTACTGGCGATGCCGTCGACCACGCGCTTGGTCCAGCCGTCTTCGATCCCGATCACCACCACCGCGGCGACGTTTGGATTGGCGCCGGTGCCGATCAGGGTACGGAAATGCAGATCCAGATCCGCACCGAACTGCAGCCGGCCGTAAGGGTGCGGGATCGCCATGCTGCCCTTGATGTTATTGGCGACCGCTTCGCTGGCCGCGTTGGACAGATCGTCCACCGGCAGAATGATGACGTGGTTGCGCACGCCGACGCGCCCGTTCTCGCGGCGGAAACCGTTAAATGTCGCGTTCGTCAAATCCATGGCCATGTCGCGCCTCCTACCAACGCTTGGTCTTGATATTGTGCACATGGGCGTGTTCGCCCAGCTTGATGTCGGCGACCACGCGGCCGATGTCGACACCGTACTTGATCACCGTATCCCCCTTCTTGAGCGGCTTGATCGCCAGCTTGTGCCCGATCGGTATGTCGCTGGCCGCAGTGAAGTTGATCTCGGCATCCTGGTCCATGATCCAGCCGGTCAGCTTCTGGCCGGCGCTCACACCCTCCACGACCACAACGCCGACGCTGTCGCCGTCATCATGTACTACAAAGTCGATCATCGGTACCTCTTGTGCGGGTTACAGATTTTGTTTCGCGATGCACGCGGGGAAGCTGTGCAGCGTACGCCGGCGTCCAGGCATTGTCAACTAAGTCAGTTAGGTCTTATACAAGAGAGCACTTTCGGTTATGCTCGTACGCCGGCAGCGCATATGGATGACTGATGCCAGTGACGAGTATCAACGCAGCAACGGTACGCGGCGCGGGCCCGCTCTACGCGCAGGTAATCGACCTGATCACCACGCGCCTGGCTTCCGGCGCCTGGCGCCCCGGCCAGATCATCCCCGGCGAGAGCCGCCTGGCTGACGAACTGCAGGTCAGCCAGGGGACGGTGCGCAAGGCGGTCGACGAGCTGGTCGCGCGCAATCTGCTGGTGCGCCAGCAGGGCGTCGGCACCTTCGTGGCGGAGCACGACAGTCACCGCGCGCTGTTCCATTTTTTCCACATCGTGGGCGCCGACGGCGCAAGACTCCTCCCGGACAGCCGCGTGCTGCGCTCGACCACTGCACGGGCCACGCGCGAAGAAAGCCGCGCGCTGGCCATCGCTGCAAACGCCCGGGTGGTGCGCATCGAACGCCTGCGACACCTGAGCGAGCAGCCGACGATTCTCGAGACCGTGTCGGTGGCCGCGAGGAAGTTCCCGGGACTGTGCGAATCGAAGAACATTCCGAACATGCTCTACGCGCATTACGAACGCGACTACGGCATCACCATTCACCGCGCCGACGAACAGATCACGGCCGAGGCGGCCGGCACCCGCGCGGCGCAGTTGCTGCGCTGCGCGCCCGGCGACCCGCTGCTGAAAATCGTGCGCGTCGCCTGGAGCCTCGACGACCAGCCGATCGAACTGCGCGTCAGCCGCTGTCTGACCACGAGGCACCACTACCAGAACTCGATCACTTAAGGGGTAGGACTGCGCATGCCCGGTTCCACGCAACGCGCGCTGCTTATCTACTTCATCGAAATGCTGGGCGAGCCCGGCACTTATGACGCCACGGTGTACGACGCCTTCCCGGACGGTGATCTCGAAGGCGTGTGGTTCCGGAAACGCTTTGCTTACCTCGACGACGCGCGGTTCGAGGTACGCAGTCTGCCGCGCGGCGAAACCCTGCCGGATGCGACGCAGGCCGACGGCTACGTGCTCGGCGGCAGCTATAACTCTGTGCATGACGACTACCCCTGGCAAC
>JAHELT010000042.1:28441-33127 GCA_024644045.1 Chromatiales bacterium
CTCGGTGCGCAACCTCGGCATACCGCTGCTGGCGATCTGCGGCGGCCACCAGCTGCTGGCGACGCACCATGGCGCCGCCGTGATCGACGTCGCCGATCCTCCGTGTGCCGGCACCCGGCCGGTGACGCTGACCCCGGACGGCCAGCGTGCGCCGCTCATGCGCGGCATCGATGCCGATACCCGCTTTCATTTCGGCAATTACGAACAGGTCGCCGACGTGCCCCGCGCAGCCACGCTGCTCGCGCGCTCGCCCGGCATCACCGTGGCGGCGCTGGACTACGGGCGGCACTGGTACTCGACCCAGTTCCATCCCGAAGCCAGTGCCGCATCGCTGGGCAGATCCTGGGCAGGCAGCGCTCCGGCGCTCTGCAACGCCTATGACGACGGCGATGCCGGTGACCGCCTGATCGAGAACTTCGTGGATATCGTCAGGCAACGGGTCCGGAGCGGACAGCGGCAGGCGCGGGCGCCAGGTTAGCCACACCCATGGCGCGCCGCCCCGCCGGGCGCACGGCAGGCTCGAGCGTCACCAGGTCCTGACCCCGGCCGCGCCCGCCCGCCCTGCCCGGGCTTCAGACATCGGCGCCGTCGGCCGATAACACTGCGATCGGGCAGTTGTCGGAACCGGGCCGTGGGTCGCTGATGCACAAGGTGTTGAAGACACTGATCGTCGACGACGATGAGGTCGACCGAAGGACGATCAAGCGGCTGGTGCCCCGGACCGGGCTGTCCTGCCAGATCGACGAGGTCTGTGACGGCGAAGCGGCGCTCGCGCGGGTGTCCGCCGAGCACTATGACTGCGTGTTCCTCGACCATCGCCTGCCGGACCAAACGGGGGTTGACCTGCTGCCCAAGCTGCGGGCCTGTCATCACGGCGAGCTGCCCATCGTGATGCTCACCGGATCCGGAGACGAGCGCCTGGCCGTGGCCTCGCTTCAGCGCGGCGCCCAGCACTATCTGAGCAAGCAGGCGCTCGACGCCGACTCACTCCGCCAGGCCATCGAAATGGCCATCGAACGTGCCGCCGAGGCCGAATCGCTGAAGCGGCTGAGCTTTTACGACAGCGTTACCGGGCTGGCGAACCGCCACTTGTTCGAAGACCGCATCGCACAGACCGCACGCACCGCCGAGCGCACCGGCAGGGATGCCGCCTTCGCGTTGCTGTACATGGATCTGGACCGCTTCAAGCGCGTCAACGACGTGCACGGGCACGCCGCCGGCGATCACGTGTTGCTGACGGTGGCGAAGCGGCTCAGCCGGTCGATGCGCGAATCCGATACCCTGGCAAGACTCGGCGGCGACGAGTTCGGGGCCATCCTGGCGACCACCGGCAGTCTTCATGGTGCCGTCTCGGTCGCCCGCAAGCTCGAGGAGGCACTGCGTGCGCCGATCGCCTGGGAGGACGAGCTGCTCGAGGTCGGGTTGTCCATTGGCATCGCCATGTATCCCGAGGATGCAGCAGACGTCGCTACGCTCATGCACCACGCCGACGAGGCCATGTACCGCGCCAAGCGAGGCGGCCACGGTTACGCCGCTTACGCAGAACCGGCACCGGCATCGCCCTGCGCGTCACCGCGCGCGACGGGCGCCGCGCACTGCGCATCGCAACCGCGACTGAGTCTGGTGTTTCAGCCGAAGCAGCACCTTAAGACCGGTGCGCTCCACGGCGTCGAGACCCTGATCGAGTGGCCGCATCCCGCACTGGGCACGCTGCCCGCGCGGGCACTGATCCCCGCAACCGACAGCCCCGAGACCGCGCGCTCGCTGTCCTATGCGGTGCTCGAGGGGGCGGTTCGTCAGGCGCGTCGCTGGTCGGTGGCAGGGATCGAAATACCGGTGGCTGCCAACGTTCCGCCGCGCCTGCTCAGCGACCCGAATTTTCCCGATAACCTGGCCGCGCTGCTGGACACCCATGACCTGCAACCCGCCGGATTGATGCTGGAAGTCGCCGAAACCGACGTGCTCGATCAGCCGCAGGCCGCACGCGAGACACTCGAGCGCATCCTCGAGCTCGGCGTACAGCTGGCCATAGACAGCTTCGGTACCGCGTGCGCACCGTTCGATTACCTCGGCGGCTTACCGATCGCCGAAGTCAAGATAGACCGCGCCTTCGTGCAGGACCTGGTGCTGAACCCCGATGGGTCTTCGGTCGTCGCATCCGTCACGCGCCACGCCGAACGACTCGGTGCCAGCGTGGTCGCCGAAGGTGTGGACAGCGCCGCCGCCCGGACACTGCTGCTCAGCGCCGGATGCAGCATCGGACAGGGACTGGCGTGCTCCGCTCCGTTGCGTGCACGAGCCGTGATCGAGGCGTACGAGCCGTCCCGGCGCACGGTCGTGTCAGCCGAAGTCTGCGTCCGTTGACGGTCAGCTCGTGCAAGAACTGATCGTTGAAGTCGCTACGGCGACCGCTTCGCTGGCAACGGCGCTGCTCATGTTTCCGCTGGTGCGCGAGCTCGCGGACAGGTTCGGGCAGCACGCTACTCAGGTGGCTAGGGGGCCTGCCGGTGGCAAGTGAAGGGGCCGATTCGCTGCACGTGACCTTTGGGCACTACCGCGCACCGCTGATCATCGCGGCCCTCGGCGCGGCGCTCTCCATCCTGGCTTTTCTGGCGGCGCTGTCCTCGGAGATCGACGAGCAGCGCCAGGCGTTCGTGCGCTTCGCGGAAATCCAGGCGCAGATACTCGTCGACCAGCTGCAGTACGCCAATCAGCAGCTGGACCAGCTGTCGGCCTACGCCGAGGCCCTGAAGGGCATGGACCGCACACGCTTCGAGGTGTTCGCGCGGCAGCTGTTGTCGGAGGACGGTCTCGCCTACGCGGGGTGGACCGATGCGTCGGGAGACGCGTTCGGGATGTGGCAAGGCACTGAACAGGCGATCGAACCACGCAACCCGATTCCCGCTGCAACGGCGCCGGCGGCGCGCAGCGGTCACCGCCCCCGCGTCGCCCTCACCCGGATCGCGGACCCCGGCTCGGGCAACCTTGCTCAGCTGGTAGCGGTGATGACGGTCAAGCCCGGCGCGGCGTATGGATCGGTCATCGGCCGCATCGACGTTGCGGGCGTAGTGGCAGCCACCCTCACCCGCAACGGGCTGCTGCCTACCGTCGTGCATATCCTGGACGACCGGGGCATCAGGGTGTTCAGCTCCGATCAGACCGACGCCCGCGATCTGCACGCCGACCCCGGCATTGCGCGCAATGCGCGGTACTTCGTGGAACGCAACGTGGATCTGTTCCAGCGACCCTGGACGCTGATCGTGTTCCCGCCGACCGCCTACCTGATCAGACAGACCGGCATCTACCCGTGGCTGGTGCTTGCGTTCAGCCTGGCGATGACCGTGCTCATCGGCCTGATCGCGTTTCAACAGGCCCGCCAGACTCTCACCGTGCGCGAGCGCGTGGCGGACCAGACCTTCGCGATACGCCAGATGGCGGAAGCGGCGGTGCGCACCGAGTGCCGCCTGCAGGCGATTTTCGATACCTCGGTCGATGGCCTGATCACCATCGACGGCAACGGCATCGTCGAGAACTACAATCCGGCCTGCGAGCGGCTGTTCGGCTACACGGCAAAGGAAGTCGTGGGCCGCAACATCCGGATGCTGATGCCCGAGCCGGTACGGAGCAGCCATGACGGGTACCTGAAAAAGTACCTGGAGACCAGCGAGGCCAGGATCATCGGCGTCGGGCGTGAGGTGCGCGCACAGCGCAAGGACGGCACCACCTTCCCCATGGAACTCGCGGTCGCCGAGATGCGCGACGGCGACCAGCTCCGGTTCAGCGGCGTGATTCGCGACATTACCGAACGCCAGGAGCTGCTCGAGGGGTTGCGCGCGTCCAACGAAGAGCTGGAGCGTTTCGCCTATGTCGCCTCACACGATCTGAAGACACCGCTGCGCGCGATCGACAACCTGTCCCAGTGGATCGAGGAAGATCTGAGTGAGCAGCTGGACGGCGAGACCGGCGAACACATGCGATTGTTGCGCGGTCGCGTGCGGCGCATGGATCGGTTGCTGGACGATCTTCTGGACTATTCGCGTGTCGGGCGCAAGGAATGTGAGGGCACGTACTCGGTAGCCAGTGCGAGCGAGATCGTCGACGAGGTGCTGCTGCTGCTGGCGCCTCCGGCCGGTTTCCGGATCGTCAGCGGTACGGCGCTCAGCCAGACCCGGGTCAACCGCATACCGCTCCAGCAGGTGCTGTTCAATCTGATCGGCAATGCCACCAAACATCACGACCGGGCTGAGGGCACCGTCACCGTGGACGTCACCGTCGGCGCGCAGATGTACGAGTTCCGCGTGGCCGATGACGGCCCCGGCATCGACGCTGCGCATCACCGGCGCATTTTCGACATGTTTCAGACACTACAGCCGCGCGACGCCGTCGAGGGCAGCGGCGAGGGGTTGGTGGCGCACATTTCATTTGATCAATATTTCGGCGGTTTGGTGCGAAGAAAAGTTGGCATAATAGGCGGAAGGGACCATTGGCGGCATTTTGGCAGCGGCCGCGCGGTCGAAGTCGGCAGAGCGACCGGCGGCGAGCGCAAGCAGCGGCAGCGGTAGCAGTAGCAGTAGCAGCAGCAGAGGAGCGGTCAGTAGCGGCGGTAGCGGCGGTGGCGGCGGCGGCAGCAGCAGCCGATGCCAAGGCACCAGAGCAGAGCAAGCCTCGCCAAGAGTAAGACGCCGC
>JAHELT010000284.1 GCA_024644045.1 Chromatiales bacterium
CGGGAATCCCGGCTCGGCGCTCGGCATTGCCGCCTCTTCGATCCAGGCCGGATCGTCGTTCGGCTCCGCCCACTGATTGAGGAGATAACCAAGGTCCAGTAGCGGGTCGCCGCTGGTGCACATGTCCCAGTCGAGAATGGCGACCGGGACCGCGGGGTCTGCCGCATCGACCAGCACGTTGTCCAGCTTGTAGTCGTTGTGAATGAGGGCCACCCGCTTCGAATGCACGCGCCCCGCCCGCAGCCAGGCGAGCAACCAGTGCATCTGCGGATTATCTTCGTGGGCCGCCGCCGCCCAGCCCTTCGCCCAGCTATCGAGCTGGCGGTCGACGAAGCCCTCGGGGTGTCCGAGGTCCGCCAGGCCGGCAGCGACGCGGTCGACTCCGTGCAGATCTGCGAGCACGTCCACCACCATCTCGCCGATGCGCCGCTTGAGCGCGTCGGGGCGACTGAACTCCACCGGCACCGGTTTGTAGATCACGATCCCCCGGCGACGTTCCATGACCTGAAACGGAGCCCCGATGATGCTCTCATCGTCGCAGAAGAGGTAGCTGCGCGGAGCCAGCCGAAAGCTGCGGTAGAGCCTGGACAGCACCCGGAACTCGCGCGCCATGTCGTGCGATCGAGGCGCGATCGGCCCCAGCGGGGGCCTTCGCAGCACGTACTCGACGGGACCGAAACGAAGCAGGTAGGTCAGGTTGGCGCGGCCGCCGGGAAACTGCAGCACGCTGAGCGGCGCCGGCGCCTCGGGCAACCGGGCGCGCAGGTAGGGCTCGAGCCGCGCGGTCGGCAATTGCTCGCCGGAGCGCGGCTCGATCAGCTCCGAACCCTCGTGAGTGCCCGCTTCCCGATTCATACCGCGCGCCGCATCATCGCAGCAGCTCTTGCTCGAATGGAAACCTCGATAAGAGCTCGTGGCCGCCCTCTGTCACCAGCACCATCTGCTCGAGCTTGACCCCCTCCCCGCCCTGCGATGAACCGATGAAGCTCTCCACGCAGAGGGTCATGCCGACCTCCAGCTCTGCGTCGTAGCCCTGATGCTCGAAATCAGGCGGATAGAACACGCACGGGTACTCGTCGCACATACCGATACCGTGCATCGCAATGTCGTAACGATGATCGTGAAATTGAGCGGGCGGACGCCAGAGGCGCTCGGTCAGCTCACGCAGACTGACCCCCGCCTTGACCAGCGACATGTTGTGGTGAACCTCCTCGTGCGCGAGCCGGTAGAGCTCACGCTGGACCGCCGTCGGCTCCCCCGGTCCGCACCGGTAGGTCCTGGAGATGTCGGCGCAGTAGCCGAATGGCCCCACCATGTCGGTGTCAAACGCTACCAGCTCGCCGGGTCGGATCACCCGGGCGCTCACCTCACGCTGCCACGGGTTCGCGCGATCGCCCGAGGACAGAAGGCGGGTCTCGATCCACTCGCCGCCCAGCTCCGCATTGGTCTGGTGGAGAATGGACCACAGCGCCTGCTCCGTCATGCCGGGCTCGAGCGCGGCCCGCATGCGGGCCATCGCACACTCCGCCACCGCGATGGACGCATTCATGCACAGGATCTCCTCGGGCGATTTGATCGTACGCGCCCGCTCGAGCGGCTCGTTCGCATCGAACACGTCGAGCCCGGCATCCGCGAGCGCCCGCGCGAGACGAACATCTGTGCGCCCGAGTGCGAGTCGACGACTTCCCCCACCGTGACCGCGCATCAGGTCCAGGACCTGGTCGCAAATCCCGCTCAGCCACTCCTCGAGCCGGGGGCCGCCCACCATGAAGTTGAGCGGCAGCGCCGGGCGACACTCGTCGATCGTCTCGAGCCCCTCGGCGAGGTGCAGGCCGCGGTCGCCCGCGAACAGCACGACGGGGCCGTCCGCGGCGACGAACAGGTACTGATAAGGTATGTGCATCTGGAAGATGGCGTAGCTACGAAATCCGGTCGCGTAGCGAATGTTGATGGGATTGAACAGCAGGCAGGCGCCGTACTCGCGCCGCACGAGCTGCTCTCGCACCCGGGCAAGGCGATACCCGCGGAGCCGCGCCATGTCGAGCTGAGGCTCGGTGTCCGTCACTGCGGTGACAGGGGTTACTCGGGCAGCTCGTTCCAGCTCGTTCACGAAGCCTCCCTGATTGAAGGGCCCTACCCTCGCCACGAGGGTTCAATGGCGCACATGAGCCCCCCCTCCTTCCTCGGTGAACATCAACGGCATCAGTCATGCCCAACGGGCGTTGTCAGATGGCGTTAGCCTAGCCCCTACACACCGGCGCGGGGGCGCCACACTCGGAG
>JAHELT010000189.1 GCA_024644045.1 Chromatiales bacterium
CGAGAGGACAAGGTTTAGGCACCCAGTTCCTAGTATGCGCAAGAGAATCGGCTGCATCACGGGGGCTGCCGCGTGTATCTTTGCGTGTCTTTTCAGACAACGTTGGGGCGGTGCGCCTTTACGAGCGATGCGGATTCCAGATAGTGGACCGACGACCCGTAATACCGCATCCAGACATCAAGGTCGTTGGATCTGTGTTACTGATGTCAACCTCCGTGTGATTCTCTCGGTCAATGGGATTGACCAAGGCAGTGATCCACTCGCTGGCACGACTTTGCGGACCTTTCGTAAAGCCACGGAATCAGGGTTTTGCTGCACCGCACAAACTGGTTAGGAGCGAGCACTCGCTCCAGTTGGCCTTAACGTCGCATTTGTACAACTCGCATCCAGCGGGTGCTGCTATAGACGGGCGGATAGCAGTCCCGCATTCCTATGACCTGAGTTGTGACTACTATCGATTCAAAAAGCGAAGACCACGGATAGAAACACCCAGCAATAACAACAGCAGTAGCCACATCGAAACCGAAAAGCCGCCGGATGATCCGCCGCCGCCACTACTCGACTCCTCTGAACTGTAGGTAGTGAACCCGGTCACATCGAATTCGAGTGTTCCGCCGGAGAAGCTCACCAACGTACACCGAGTGGACGCACAAGTGTCGAATGTCCCATCGTCGTTCTCATCGACCAGAAGCGCTCGTTGAGAACCCGAAAGCCCGGTAAGTTTGATCTTTGCAGGCGCATCGAGAAAAGGCAGTGCGGTCGAGTCCACCTTCGCTACGTTGGAAGTTATCTTGACGCGTTCGCTGGAAATGCTGGTCTGCTCCTCAGTCGGCAACGTGATACTGCCGGTGAACTGGATACTTCCGTCCGCGGCCTGGAAAACATTGTTTTCCATACGTGTGTTTGCGGCAAAGGGTTCCAGTGGATCGGGGCCAAACCCAACACCGGTGACGGACGTGACCGTTCCATCAGATGTGTTGATTGTACGAAGCTCCCCGTCGTTACCGTAAAGGGTTCCGTCAGGGGCGAAATCGATATCGGAAATGAACGTCAACCCGGTATCGCCGATCTCGGACACGATTGCCCCATTGGCCGGGTTGATCTCGTAGAGGTGTTGTGTGTTCGACGCCTCGCCGCGTTGCCGACTCATCGCGTAGGCTTTGCCGTCCGTCGGGTCTATGGCAATACCAGTCCAGCCGTTCCCGGCCTGACCGAGTAGCGTCACGTCGGCGGGTGTCGGTGCCATCATGAGATCAATCCTCATCAACTGGCCAGCGTTCGTGGTGGCCAGCAGGCTCGTATTACTCGTTGCCTCCAGACCGTTCAGTACCGTCGGTGGATTCAACCCTATATCCGTCACTTCGCCCGTATTTGAGTCAATCTCGAAGAGCGACGGATCAATATCGGCACCCGCCAACACCAGGATGCGTCCGTTGGGCAAAACATCGAGCGCGTCAGCGCCGCCGCCCGCGTCTACGCCGCCTACCAACAGTGGCATGACCGAATGGGCAATACCGGTCGTCTTGTCGACTTGGAAAAAGGCTGTGGCGGTACCGATTCCAAGAGTCGGGTGGCTGCTGCCCCAGTTGTTTTCAACTGCATAGATATTGCCAGCACTGCCCACGCCCATTCCCCCGTTTTGCAGTGAGAACTTGCGTTGATGTACAAAGCTCTGCGGCGAAATCAGTGTGTTCTCTACAACTTGGTTGTCCGAAGCGGATTGGATGTTAACGGCCGACGCTAATTCGGCTTCGAACGTGTTACCCGTTACTACGTTGTTGTTCGATCCGGATCGTATGCGAATGGCATTTGCGTTCTGGCCGGTAGCGTGCACGTTGTTGCCAGATATCTGATTGTTGGACACTGATTCACGAATTTCCATTCCGCGCCTACGATCACCGGTTGTCGAGATCGTGTTATCGCTCACAACACTGTTAGTGACCCCGCGTTCCATTCGCAGGCCGTGAGAGGCCGCTGTAATGTTGCAGTTCTTGATCGTAACCCCGGAGACATCGCTGACGCTTATGCCGATACTGCCAGCAGCAGCAATACTGTGACCTGCGCAGTCGAGCATTACGTTGTTTGAGCCTGCGCCGTTAAGTACTATTCCGATTCCGGGGCAATTCATGTCCGCGGTGAGAGTGGTGTCAGCCGCTAAGGTCATGCCGCACAATGATGATTGAGCAGCAGCACCTGAAGCGTTGAACAAGGCAATCAAGCCAGCCGCGTAGCTGACCCATGTATGCACTATTCTGGTAGTCACTTGTTTGACCTCCCCCAGTCCCGATGCTCTTGAAACGTCAAGCATGCTCCGGCAGCATTGCGCGCGGGGGCCCGTATGTAAGAATTGGAAATAAGGGTCGTGCGCTAGTTGCGGCAACTCATCGGTTGTGGTGATGACAGTTGGGTGGATGTTGCCTTGCAGGGTTTACCGCCGCGTGGGTCACGGTCGCTGAATAGCCGCAACAAGAACAGTAAATTGCAGGGCGCTTGAGTGCGCGGTAGTCGGATCATCAGGTTGCCCAGTTTTTGACCGCAGTGAGCCTTGCGCTCCGCCCCGCGTCGCTTATCGTTGATCTCAGCCTAAATGGAAAGTGTAGTAGACAATCCTGGTTTTTCCACGTCGGCAAGGGCCCACTTTTATTGAACTGCAACACATTGTGCCGCTGGCCGTTTTGTCGGCATCAGAGACCTTTGCTCACGGACGCCTCGCGTCAGAAAACGTCCGATGCCAGACGGCACTGTCAGAAGGCGAGAAAGCTTAGGGACTCGGTGCCGCTTAGACCGAAGGGACGAACGGGCCTGAGTTACGATCAGCTACCGCCGTCCGATTTTATAGAGTCTGGCGTCCCCAAGGGGATTCGAACCCCTGTTGCCGGCGTGAAAGGCCGGTGTCCTAGGCCGACTAGACGATGGGGACAGGTGACATCTGGCGCGTCGCGAGGGGCGCGCAAGGCGCGGGACTCTAAGTCAAGCGGCGCGGGGTGTCAACTCGGGTCGGGGGCCTGGGCAGGCGCGGTCGTGGGAGCCGCTCAACCGAGAACGACGTTGTTGCGGCCGTGTTGTTTGGCGCGCAGCAGAGCGGCGTCGGCACGCTCGAAGAGGCTCGTGGCATTGTCCTCGCGCGTGAGCTCGGTCAGTCCGATACTGATACTCAGAACCAGGCGCACATTGCCCACCTGTACTTTGAGGTTCTCGACCTCCTGGCGGATACGTTCGGAGACCTGCAGCGCGCCTTCTGCATCGGTGTTGCTCAAAACGATCACAAATTCGTCTCCGCCGTAGCGGCACACGAGATCGGTGTTGCGCAGCACGCTTTGAAACACCGCCACCAGTCGCTGCAGAACGAGATCGCCGGTGTGATGTCCGTGCGAATCGTTGACCGCCTTGAAGCGGTCGATATCGAGCACCAGCAGCGAGGCCGGGGTGCCGTGACGCTGGGACAGCTGGATCTCGCGCGGCAGTCGGCTCTCCAGCGCCGCGCGGTTGTCCACACCCGTCAGCGGGTCGCGGAAGGCGGACTTCAGCGCCGCCTGATAGAGCGTCGCGTTGCGAATGGGATAGACCAGCGCACACAGGCGTTCCTCGACCAGGTTGAGCTCGTCGAAGCCGAAGGGCGTGTTGCGCTGCAGGCTCAGGTTGCCCAGATGCTCGTTCGCCAGCACCAGCCGATACTCGACGCGGCTCTCGGCGTCGCTGCCGGATTGACAGTCAACAGCTATCAGCTCGTTGCGGTAGCGGTAGCCCGAGTAGGGCACCGGCAGGTGCTCGAAAAAGGTCGCCAGCAGGGTCTCTATGTCGAGGCTGCGGGAAAGCTGATCGCGCAACGCCAGCTCGGTCTTTACGGGGTCCCCGTCAAAGGCAGGCGCAAGCGCTGCCGGTGCGCTGTCCAGCAACGTTACCGTCTTGCTGGTGTGTTCTTGTGCGACGCTCGCCATAACTGCTCTGTCCTCCACGACTCTCATCGGCGGATTGCGAATAGCGTGCCAACTGAGATCGCGCAGCTTTGTTCTGTAAAAACAACGATTTGACTTTGGAGCCGAAGCCCGGTGTGACAATATGGTCAACGCTTTGACACATCGCGGCGGCAATGGCGGCGACGCAGGCGGCAACTCGCTGCCGCACCGGGGCCGCTGGCAGGCCGCGGCGCCTCAGGGTCGGTTGCGGGACGGCGCGAATCCGCAGCGGCGGCCGCCGCCGGCGCCGGAGCGGCTATCTATTGCCGGCAGTGTCCGATGGAGCCGGACAGGCAGACGCGGCCGTTTGTCCACACAGCACCCTCCAGCTTCGTACCCTGCAGGTGGCTGCCGTAGAGATTGGCGCCGCTCAGATTGGCCTGACTCAGGTCCGCGCCGGTCAGATCGCTGTGCACCAGGGTCGCGTTGTCGAGGGCCGCGCCGACCATGCGCGCAGCACGCAGTTTCGCCTGGCTCAAATCGGCGTTTGACAGCTTGCCGTATGACAGGTCGGCCTTTTCGAGCAACGCAGAGGACAGGTCGGCGCCGCGCATCGAGGCGTAGCGCAGCACGGCCCCTCGCAGATCGGCCTGCGGCAGCACCGAATTGTCCTTGTCGCAGTAGGCCCAGTTGACCTTCGCGTGCGGGCGCACCTCGCACTGAGAACCGGCCAGCGTCGGCCGCCCGGTGTCGTACACCACGGAGAACAGGAGCCCGGCCGTCAGCAGCACGATCACGATTGCACCGAATATCAACACCGGATGCAGCTCGCTCCGGCGCCGGTACGCGTCGCCGTAGCGGCTGGCGAACTGACGCACATAATCGAACTCGTCAACCACCGAGCCGTGCCGGCGCTCTTTGTGTCCCTGCCAGCCTGCCTTCGGCACGACCCGCGGAGCACTGCCAGGATCCCCGCCGCGTTCGTCCGCGCGCAGGTGCGCGGCCAGAAAGCGGGCGCGTCCCTCCTCGCTTTCCAGATCCGCCATTTCGTCCGGGATCAGCTGGGGCATCTCGGCCAGCATCTGCCACCGCTCACCGTCCGCGCTGACGCGGTCGGTCTGGCGAATGCGCCCGAGCAGCAGATAGCGCGCAATCTGGTGCGAGGCGTACGGTCCCTGTACGGCCGAACCGCGGCGCACGTACCAGTCGTCGTGATTGTTCCTCACCGGGTCCCGCAACGCTTCGGGCAAAACGCCACTCCTGACAATCCGCTGTAAAAATTATAAGGCCGGCGGCCGGCCGCGGACGCGAACGGCCGCTCGTTTCACTAATGCCGGGTCGGGTCGCGTCCGTCGGCAGCCGCGTGCTCACCGTGCAGCTTGCGCAGCAGTTCGGCTTCGCCCAGGGAGAGCCCGAAGTGGTGCACCAGGTCTTCCACCCGGCAACCGCTTTCCGCCATCTTGATGGCCGGCGTGTAGGCGCCGGCCGCCGCGCACTCCTCGACTTCGTTAACCCGATTGCGCACGCTGCTCACGTCGCCGGCGAGCTTCTCGACACGCGCCGCGACGCCCAGCGTGCTGGACGACAGTATGGTCAGCTGCTGGCGGAGTTCCTCGATGCCGCGATCGACTTCACTGTTCGTGCGGCCCAGCGATACGAGGTCCGCCAGGCGCTTGCGCCTGCGCCGTATACCGAGTCTGTATCCGCACAGCGCGATGCAACCGAGCACCACGAAAACGACAAATCCGACGAGAGGTGATGGAGCGAACATAACGGCTGAGCTCAACTACGAATCGATGTCCTGCCACTCCTGCTCGTCGAGCAGCCAGCGTACATCGACAAGAATCAGTAACCCGTGCTCACGACTGACCACACCGGCGATGTAGCGTGAGGACTCCTCGTTACCGACGCTGGGCGCAGTTTCGATTTCGTCGCTGCGCACGTCTTCGACCTCGGCAACGCTGTCCACGAGGATGCCGATGGTCTGCGACTCCAGCTCGATGATGATGATGCGCGTCGCGTTGTCGTTGTCTTTCTGCGGCAGCTCGAAGCGCAGCCGCGTGTCGAGCACGCTGACGACGTTGCCGCGCAGATTGATAATACCCAGCACATAGGCGGGCGCACCGGGCACCGGAGCAATTTCCGAGACCCGCAACACTTCCTGCACCTGCATGACGTTGACCCCGTAGATCTCGTCACCGAGCTTGAAGGTCACCCATTGCGAGATCTCTGCCGATTGGGCTGCTTCAGCCATTCACTGAACTCCGTCTGCCGGGCATCGAAAACGGACCGGTCCGCACACCCTCGAGGAAGCTGAGAGCTGCGCATTGGTGTGGTGTTGTTTCGCGTCGCGACAGCGCTGCTGCGAACTGCCTGACCCGATTATGCACGGTTCGCGCCAATCGGCGCCGACGCTGCATTTCAGGCAACCGGGCCGCCCAGCATGCCGGCCAGCGCATCGACATCGATCAGCCCACAGCGCCTCTGGCGCAGCATTCCTGCCAGCCAGGGCCGCCGCGATGCGTGCTCACGCCACTTCACCGCGTCCGGCTCGATGTCCAGCACCTCGCTAAGCGCGTCGCAGGTCATGCCCCAGTCCCTCCGGTCGAGCAGCACGATGTGCCGGGACGGGCGCGCAACGTCAATGTTTTGGCTTGGCAGGATCAGTCTCGCCGTATCTATGACGCGCACACGCCGGCCGCGATGCACGAGCACGCCCACGAGCCGGTCCGGGTGCTCCGGCAGCCCGGTTATCCGATCCGTCCACGGCAGCGCTCCGGATAGACGCAGCAGCGGTGCAGCGAGTTGCACGCCGCGCACGCGGAACAGCAACGCCTGGAACGGCCGTGCGTGCCGGTGCGGTGACGTCGACACAGTCGCGGCATGCGCTTCGCGGCCGCCCGCGGCATGATCGACAGGTTCACCGGGCGCGGCCGCCGCCTCCGGTGGCGCCGCGGCCACCAGGTTATCCAGGTAGGACTGCATCAGCGCAGCGTTGCTGCCGGTCAGCGTGTGAGCCGTCATGCCAGCGCCTCGCGCGGTTGCGCATCGGCCAGCATAAACGCCAGCAGATTCCGGTAAGCCTGGACACTGCGTCCGCGCGGCGCAAACTCAGACGGCGGCCGGCCGGCCCGGCTTGCTTCACGCAACTGCGTATCCACCGGGATCACCTCACCCCATACCCGGTGCCCGAATTCGTCGCGCAGCGCTTGCAGCGTCTGCGGCGCGGCGCGCGTACGCCGGTCGTACATGGTCGGTATCACGAGCCACGACAGGCGGCAGCGCCGCGAACGATCCAGCATGGCGATGGTGCGGGCCATGCGGCGCACGCCGTTCAGCGACAGGAACTCCGTCTGCGCGGGAATCAGCACATGATCGCTCGCCACCAGCGCGTTGACCATGAGGATCCCCAGCATCGGTGCACAGTCCATGAAGATGTGGTCGTAGCGATCGCGCAGGTCGCGCAACCAGCTTGCCAGCACCAGCCCCAACCCCTGGGCATCGTGCAGCCGGCGGTCCAGTGTGGCGAGCGCCGGCGCACCGGCGACCAGGTCGATTCCCGGCCAGACGTCTGCACGGATCAGGTCAACGCCCGGCGGTGTATCGAAAAGCGCGTACACGCTGTCCTGCACAGAGTCCGGATCGATCCCCGCGTAGCTGGTCAACGATGCGTGCGGATCGAGATCGACGAGCAGCACGCGCTGGTGCCATTCGGCCAGCAGACCGGCAAGTGCGACGGCAGTTGTTGTCTTGGCCACGCCGCCCTTCTGATTTGCCACGGCCCAGACGCGGGCACTCATCGCACGCCGGGACAATGCAAGCCTGCCGCCGGGCCCGAAACGCGGCGCGCACGAGTCATCAATGCTGCACACCGTAGCTGCGCAACAGCCCGGCGACGTCGAGGATCAAGGCGATGTTACCGTCCCCGGTGATCGTTGCACCGGACAGCCCGGGCAGCCCCTGCAGCATTGCGCCCAGCGGCTTTATCACCACTTCTTCCTGGCCGATCACCTGATCGACGACCAGGCCGAAGGTGCGATGCCCGATCTCCACCATGACGACCTGCGGCTCCTCGGCGCTCACGTCGCGCTCGTCCGGCTGCAGCAACCAGTCGCGCAGGCAGAACAACGGCGGCGCTTTACCTCTCACATGGATCACGCGCTGGCCGTCGATGAAGTGCATGTCACGCTTGTCGAGTTCGAATATCTCGTGAACCACGGCCAGCGGGAGTGCGAACTTGCGCCGGCCCAGGACCACCATCAGGGTGGGCAGTATGGCCAGCGTGAGCGGCACTCTGATGGTCAGCGTGGTGCCTTCACCCGGTGTCGAGTCGATATCGATGACGCCGTTCAGTTGCGTGATGCGCGTCTTCACCACGTCCATGCCGACGCCGCGCCCCGAAACGTCGGAGACTTCCGCTTTGGTCGAGGCACCGGGCAGGAAGATCAGCTCGAAGCATTCCTTTTCGCTCAACCGCGCCGCCGTCTCGCCGTCCATCAGACCCTTGCCCACCGCCATTTCGCGGAGTGCATCGGCCGCCATACCCGCACCGTCGTCCTCGATCCGAAGCTCGATATGATCCCCGGCCTGCTCGGCGGCCAGCACGACGGTGCCACGGCGGGGCTTGCCGGCCGCTTCGCGCCTGTCTGGCGACTCGATGCCGTGATCGACGGCGTTGCGCACCAGGTGGACCAGCGGATCGGCCAGCACCTCCACGAGATTCTTGTCGAGGTCGGTGTCCTCGCCGAGCAGGCGCAGCTCCACCTCTTTGTCGAGCGAGCGCGCCAGGTCGCGCACCAGGCGCGGGAAGCGTCCGTAGACTTTCTTGATCGGCTGCATGCGGGTCTTCATCACCGCACCCTGCAGATC
>JAHELT010000190.1 GCA_024644045.1 Chromatiales bacterium
GCAGTTCCCCGCTTCGAGGATACGTCGACGCTCATCCTGAGTCCCGCGCTGGGCAGCGCTCTGGCTGCAGCGCTGGGAGATAAGTGGGCGGTGCTCATGCGCAACCACGGCATTTCCTTCTGCGGTGAGAGCATTGCAGATGCCGCGCTCACAGCCATCTTCCTGGAGCGCGCCTGCAGGGCCTTTTTCGAGATCAGAGCCACCGGGTTGCCCTTTCGCGTGCCGAACGAGGCGGAACTGGACGATCACGCCGGGATTTTCGCCAGTGAGTGGTTTCTCACCGACAATTGGGGGTACTTCACCCGCAAGCTGCAACGTCATGAGCAGCCGCTACGCGGCTAGCGCCACCGGCCGAGCATTCGCATTGCACGGGGCGCGAACAGCACGGCCAGAAGTGCCAGCGAGATCACCGTCACGCGCAGGTCGGTGAACATCAAACCCAACCCCGCGAGCGCAAGCGGCAACCGGAACCCGGCGGACAGTGGCCCGTCCAGGTAACCTTCGATAGCCGCGGCGATCAGCACCAGCCCGGCGGCCGCAGTCAACGCGGCGATGACTATTGCGCCGGGCGAGCCGATCATCAGCAGTTCCGGGCCGTACACGAAGGCGAACGGCACCAGGAACGCGGCCAGTGCGAACTTGACTGCCAGCACCGCAATGTACAGAGGGTTGTCTTCCGCAATCGACGATGCGGCGTAAGCCGCTACCGCAACCGGCGGAGTCAAGGCCGACATGACCGCGAAGTACAGCACGAACAGGTGCGCCTGCAGGGCCTCCACACCGAGTTGGCTCAGGATCGGCGCCATCAGTGCGGCAGCCAGGATATAGGCGCTCGGCGTCGGCATGCCGAGCCCGAGCACCACGGTCAGCCCGCCCGCGAGCAGCAGCGTCGGGAACAACTGCGCGTCCGTGATTCCGTACACGACGTGCGCGAACTTGCCCGCCAGCCCGGTCATGGTGATACCGCCGATGATCAAGCCCGCCGCCGCAGTAGCCCCGGCCACCGGCACCATGCGGTAACAGGTCTCAACCAGGGCCTTGCCGACAGCGATCGGCCCGATGCGCGTATGCTTTCTGAGCATCGCGACGCCCAGCACTGCCACCGATCCCACGACGGCAACGTAGGTCGGTGTGTATCCCTGAAGCAGCGCCACCGTCAGCGCCACCAGCGGCACGAAAAACAGACCGCCCTCCTTGAGGGTCGACAGCAGCCGCGGAATCTGATCCTCGTCCAGCGGCTGCAACCCCTGGCGCAGTGACCTGAAGTGCACCTGCGCATACACCGAGACGTAATAGAGTACTGCCGGAATCACGGCGGCTATGGCGATGGTGCGGTATTCGATCCCGGTATAGTCGACCATGATGAAGGCCGCCGTGCCCATTACCGGGGGCACCAGGCTGCCGCCGGTGGAGGCCGCCACCTCGATCGCACCGGCCAGCGCCCCCGAGTAGCCGAGGCGTTTCATGATCGGAATGGTGATCGAGCCGGTGGTTACTACATCCGAGGTCGGGCTGCCTGAGATCATGCCGTACATGCCCGAGGAGAGCACCGCAACCTTGGCCGGCCCGCCGGATTGGCGCCCGCTGATGGCGGCCGCGAAATCGAAAAAGAACACCCCACCCCCGCAGGCCTGCAACAGCGTGCCGAACATGACAAAAAGAAATGCGTAGGTCGCCGCAACCCTGATCGGGACCCCGAAAATGCCGTCGGTGGTAAACACCGTGATTTCGATGAAGTGCTGATAGCTGATGTAACCGTGGCCGATGACCCCGCCGAGGTGGTGCCCGAACAGGTTGTAGGCGACGAACACGAGCACCAGCGTCGTGAGGCCGAGTCCCGTGGTGCGGCGGGCTATTTCGAGCGTGAGCAGGAAAACCGCCGTCGCAAAGAACACATCCCAGTTCGTCAGCGGATCCAGCAATGCGATGCGTTGTTCCACCTCGTCCGATTTGAGGGCGAAATATCCCCCGGCCGCGATGCTGACGGCTGCCAGCACCATGTCGGGGACCGAGGGGCGGTCCAGCCGCGAGTGTTTGCTCGCACCGGTCGTGAGGAAGGCGAGCGCGGCCATGCCCGAAAAGAACAACACCGCGAGCGTCCAGGGGCCGATGATGATCCAGGTAGCGGCGCTGATGACGAATGCGGCGACCGCCAGGGCGAAGGGCGTGAACACCCAGTAGTAGATACCCTGCGGCCGCCGGCGCGCG
Source organism: Chromatiales bacterium (assembly GCA_024644045.1). Classification (GTDB taxonomy): domain Bacteria; phylum Pseudomonadota; class Gammaproteobacteria; order JAHELT01; family JAHELT01; genus JAHELT01. The sequence goes on from JAHELT010000190.1 coordinate 2,209, forward strand.
CCAACGGAGAACCAGGTGTCGATGGAAAAGAAACGCTCGCCCAGCACTCAGCACACCCCGGGGCGCGCAACAGTCAGCCTGCAGTAAGGTCGGGCCGTACGCCGCAGGCAGTTCGCTGAAGCCCGTCCGCGAATTCGCGGCTCAGTTCATCAATCCGGCTTCACGCAGGTACCTGGCCGAACCCGGATGAAACGGGTAGATCGACCCGGTCGACAGTGACTGCGGGCTGGCCGTCTTCTTGATCAGCTTATGCGATTTTTCCTTGAACTCGTCGATCTGCTCGACCATCGCCCTGGTCACCTCATAAGCGGTCTGCTCACTCAGGGCTGCGCTGGCGATGATCAGTGCACCAACGCACACCGACGTCATGCCGGTCGCGGAAAACTTGTACTCGCCCGGCTTGACCTTGCAGACCTCGCCGCCGAACTGGCTGGCGGTTTTGGAGGCAACGTCGCCTGGAATGTCCAGCAATACGGGAGTGATGCCCTTGGCGATTTCGCGCACGCGAGGGTGATTGTAAGCGATCCCGAAGTTGGCGAGATCGATGCGCCGATCCAGCATCAGGGAGACGATTTCCTTGGAGGCCGCAAACACCACCTGTCCACCCCAGCTCTCGATGTCCTCTATACTCGCGCCCATCATTTCCATGATCACGCGGCTGACGTCGCTGTCCATGTTGCCGCGCCGGTTTATGGCGACCCGCACCGGAAGCTTCTTGCGCACTATGTCAGCGAACGAACTGACCCCGTGCTTGTCCGCGAAATCCTTGTTCAGCAGCAGGTGCGTCATCTGGAAACGCGCCTGCGAGGTGTAGGCACGGAACAGCACGCGTACATTGTCGATCTTCTCGCGAAACGGCTTCATGCCCGCCTTGGCGGCGGCCAGATCGCCGTCGGTGGCTATGCCCATCGGCACTTTGCCGCTCGCTACCAGCGGCACGTTGGCCAGTCCTCCCGACGACGTCTGGTAGGTCACAGTCGAACCCGGGTAGGCCTTGGCAATGGCGGCATCGATGCCGCCGCCGATCCGCGACCACAGCCCGCCCGGGCTCGCGCCAGTGAGGGTCAGGTTGTAGGTTTCGGCAAGCGCCGGCACGGCGGCCGCCATTATGGCAGTCACGGCGACGACCCGGATCATTCTCAGTCGCATACGCATGAATCGTTCCTCCTCAGCTCGTTATTAATATCGGCGCGAGCCGCTGACGACAGCGCCGGTGTGGTTGTTGCGAACCAACCATGTCACATCCGTCTGAAGCACACAACGCGGCCAGCCTGCGTCGCCGGGGTCCTGTTGGCCGGTCAGGATGTTTGTGCCGCCGGCGGCTTCAGGTCCGTGTCTTCCGTGCGCGCAACGCTCAGGCGGCGCCAGTCGGTGCTCTGCTCGACTATGCCCTGGTAGGACGCGATTTTCGTGTGCGGGACGCGGGGCTCGGTGGTGCCGATGACAGGACCTCCCTGCCCGGCGTTGCGCGCGGCCTCCACCATCAGGCGGCGGAACTCGACGATCGCCGGATCGCTCGCGCCGAGGGTCTCCCGGCTCCGGTCGACGATCGGGCCCATGGACACCCACATGGCTATGTCCTGATTGGGAATACCCTTGATGCCCGTAAAATCGCCGGCCCGCATGGCAGCACGGTCCTGGCGGAAGTTGTTTTCCAGGGTGCGAAGGCAGTTGTAGTCGTCGTCCAGGTCAATGCCCGGACAGGCGCTGTTGAACTTGCGCCAGGTCTCGGTGTCGGGACAATCGGCACCGCCCCAGGCGAGGAAATGGAAAACAGTGCTCTGGTCGTCCATCGGCACGATGACACTCGCCACGTTGTACGAGGTGTTGGGCGGAATCAGCGATGTGAAGGGTGCGACATACACTGTCACGCGCACGTATTCGTGCGTGGCCGCGTTCTTGATCGGGCGGCGGATCGCCGCATAGTGAAACCCGAACGGCGTGCGCTCGATCTGCAGGCGCGGTGACTTGTCCGTGGAGGGGCGCAGCCAGTTGGTGGACGTGGCGCCGGCGCTCGACACCCGCGCCGGGACCATGTCGGACGAGTGCAGGGTCGACGAGTGGGCAGAGTCGATCTGTCCCTCGGTGATCTGTGCCCAGTTACACGGCACCTTGATCTTCAGGATAGCGACCTTGGTATCGCGCGCCGGTGCGAACGCCGGTGGCTCGAACTCGGGCATGGTCTCCGGTGCGCCCAGGTACACCCAGACGAATCCGCCCCATTCGCGCGCCGGGTAGGTCTTGTGCCTGACTTTCTGCATCAGGGTGCTGCCGGACGGTTCCGAGGGCATTTCGACCACGTTGCCTTCGACGTCGATCTTCCAGCCGTGGTACAGGCAACGAAGGCCGCACTCCTCGTTGCGCCCGTACACCAGCGAGGCGCGCCGGTGCGGGCACTGTTCGTCCATCACGCCGAGGCGGCCATCGGAGTCACGGAAAGCGACCATGTTCTCGCCCAGCGCGCGGACCCGCACGGGTTTACCGTCAGCTTCCGCTACTTCCTCGGACAACAACGCCGGAACCCAGTGCCGGCGCATCAGCTGGCCCATGGGTGCATCGCCTTCGACCCGGCAGAGCAGGTCATTCTCCTCGTCTGTCAACATGTTACTCTCCGCCTGCTACCGGTTGCGGCCTTCGCACTCGACAAACCATGACGTTAGAATTGTAGGCTTGAAAGGTCAACCGCCGGAATCTCGAGCCATGTCCGATAGTAGCCCAGGGGGGGCACTGCAGCCACTCACGATCAAGCGCAAACAACCGCTTGCCGAGGGCATCTGGCGGTTCGAGCTCGTTGCCAGGGACAACCAACCGCTGCCCGCTTTCACCGCCGGGTCGCACATTGCGGTGCGCACCCCGTCCGGCGCCAAGCGCCACTATTCGCTCAGCAACGATCCGGCCGAGACCGATCGTTACGAGCTGGGCGTGAAGGTCGAGCCACAGGGACGGGGCGGTTCCACCAGTCTGGTGGAAGACACGCGGGAGGGCGGAGAGCTGATGGTGTCGGCGCCAATGAATACCTTTGCGCTGGAACCGGCACCCGGCTATATCCTGATCGCCGGCGGGATCGGCATTACCCCGATACTATCCATGGCCCGGCAGCTGCGCCGCGAAGCAGCGGCGTTCCAACTGGTGTATTGCGCGCGCAATGCTGAGGTCACCGCATTCGGCGACGAACTGTCTGAACCCGACTTCGCAGCCCACGTCACCGTGCACCATGACGACGGCGATCCCGGGCGGATGTACGATTTCTGGGATCTGTTCGAGAGACCCGGCAAGGCCCACGTCTACTGCTGCGGTCCCAGGCCGCTGATGGAGGAAATCCTCGGCGTCTCCGGACACTGGCCGCACGGCGCGATTCATTTCGAGGACTTCGCCACTGACGTGAACCCCGTCCGCCCCGACGATCGATGCTTCACTGTGCGCCGCCACAGCACCGGACAGTGTTTTCCCGTTCCGTCCGACCACACGATCCTGGAGACACTCAGGGCGGCGGGCGAGATGCTCCCGAGCTCTTGTGAAAGCGGTACTTGTGGAACCTGTCGCACGCGCGTTGTCGAGGGGGCGGTGGATCACCGCGACAGGGTGCTCTCCGACGAGCAACGCCGGCACGACATCATGATCTGCGTGTCGCGTGCGCTGGGCGACGAGCTCGTGCTGGACTGGTAGGCGACGCCGCGCGCGGCCGGTCCCTGATGAACGCTCGATCCAGGCAGTTGAGACTCGGCGTTTGCGGGCTGGGGCGTGCATTCACCCTGATGTTGCCCACGTTCGGCCGCGATCCGAGGATTCGCCTGGTAGCGGCAACAACCCCCGGCGCGGAGGCACGCGCACGGTTCACGGCGGATTTCGATGCCCCGGTGTACGATGATCTACCGGCGCTGTGTGCGGACCCGGCGGTGGAAGCGGTGTACGTTGCGAGTCCGCACCAGTTCCATGTCGAGCACGTCGAAACCGCAGCCGCTGCCGGCAAGCACGTCCTCGTGGAGAAGCCGCTGGCCATTACGCTTGCCGAGGGCGAATGCATGCTGGAGGCGACCCGGGCCGCCGGCGTGCACATGATCGTCGGCCCCAGCCACAGCTTCGACGCGCCGGTGTTGCGCGCGCGCGCAATTATCGACAGCGGCGCGGCGGGCCGCGTCCGGATGATTCACTCGATGAACTACACGGACTTCCTCTACCGCCCGCGACGGCCCGAAGAGCTGATCACTGCCGAGGGCGGCGGCGTCGTGTTCAGCCAGGCCGTGCACCAGGTCGACGTTGTGCGACTGCTGGCCGGCGGAATGCCCCGCAGCGTGCGGGCGTTCACCGGCAACTGGGATCCAGCACGCCCGACCGAGGGCGCATATTCGGCCCAACTCGCTTTCGACGACGGCGTGTTTGCGACGCTCGTCTATTCCGGTTACGCGCATTTCGACAGCGACGAGCTGATGGGCTGGATGAGCGAGCTGGGACACCGCAAGGATCCGCAGCAGTACGGTAAAGCCCGTCGTGCGCTGGCAAGTGTCGGCACCGGCAGAGGAAGCGAGGCCGAGCTGAAACGCAGCGGCAACTACGGGCAGCCCGATGCATCACCCGGCCTTCACGGACCGGATCCCGAAGCCCACGAGCACTTTGGCCTGGTCGTGGTCAGCTGCGAACATGCGGACTTGCGCTTGCTTCCCGACGGCGTGATGATCCATGGCGACACCGGGCAGCGCTTCGAGCGTGTGCCGCTGACGGGCATACCCCGTCGCGAGGTGGTGGACGAGCTCTATGCCGCCGTCGTCGAAGGTGTGGCGCCTCGCCATTCGGGTGCCTGGGGACTCGCTTCGCTGGAAGCGTGTCTCGCCATACTGGATTCCGCTCGCACAGGGCGCGAAGTCCCGCTGGCGCTGCAAGTCCGCGATCCTTCTATTACGTACAGGGATGCCAAATGAGCAAGCTGCAGCTTTCGATCGCGATAGGCGACTACGACCGCAACCGCCCGCTGATGGACGGCCGTGTGGGGATCGACGGCGTCGACCCGATTTTCATGGCGTTGGCGCCCGAGGAGATTTTCTTCCGGGCGTTTCGCCATCAGGAGTTCGACGTCTGCGAGGTGTCGTTCAGTTCGTACGTGGTCAGCATAGACAAGGGCGATCCGGCATACATCGCCGTACCTGCGTTTCTGTCGCGTGCGTTTCGACACACTTCGATCTACGTTCGCACCGACCGGGGCATCGAGGAGCCGGCGGATCTCAAGGGGCGACGCATCGGGGTCGCGGAATACCAGTTGACGGCCAATGTCTGGGCGCGCGGGCTGCTGCAGGACGACTACGGTATCGCACCCGCCGACATCACCTGGGTGCGCGGCGGCATGGAAACGCCTGGGCGACCGGAAAAGATCAAGCTCGAGCTGCCGCCTGAGATCAGGCTGGAGAGCGCGCCGGCGGGCCGCTCGTTGAATGCACTGCTGGTGGATGGTGAAATCGACGGATTCATCGGACCGCGTGCTCTGTCCTGCTTCGACCAGGGGTACCCGCACGTCGGGCGGCTGTTTCCCGATCCGACGAAGGCGGCCACGGATTACTACCGTCGCTGCGGTATTTTCCCCATCATGCACTTGCTCGGTGTCAAGCGCGGCGTGGCGGCGGCTCAGCCCTGGTTGCCTGCGGCGTTGCTGAAGGCCTTCAGTGAATCGAAGGCACAAGCGCTCGCGTTGCTCGGCGACACCTCCGCGACCAAAGTGACCTTGCCTTTCGTAGAGGAGCAACTGGCTGCGGCGCGCACGCTACTGGGCGAGGATTTCTGGTCGTACGGTGTGGCGACCAACCGGGTCGTGCTGGACAACTTTCTGGACCAACATCACCGGCAAGGGCTCTCCAGGCGTCGCATCGCCATCGAGGAGCTTTTCCACCCGGCTACCCTGGAGGCTCACAGCATCTAGCCCGCAGATCCCGAACGACTTGACACGAAATTCGCGATAGCGGGTCGCCCTGATCAAAAGATCGGTGCGGTCTGAGCAGGTCTGCAACGGCGGTGACGCGCCCTCATATCGTTTCGTCGACCACCGGCTGACAAGGAGTTGATTAATGGCGCTCGAGCGTTACGGTGTTTTGAAAGGGCGGCCGATTTCCAGCCGACCCGGGTTCGGCAGCAGTCCCCACTACCAGATCCACGTCGTGGACAACACCGGCGGATTCAATATTGATGATGGCCCCGGCTTGGGAGCCGAGATCGCCAACGTCTTAGTTCGACTTGGCCCAGACGGATACGTCGTCGATTTTTCTTATCCCGAGGAAAACACAAGTTCCAACGCCAATGCCTACGTCACTGCCTTATTACCCTACAACGGCGATGCGGCTGATTTGGCACAGCTGGAATTCACCTACGCCGCCAGCGCGGCCACCGGCCGGAATTCGGGATACCTGTTAGATGAGGTTTTGGTAACTGGCCTGGATGGCATCTTGATTGGCGACTTTGACAGTAATGGCAAGATTGATGTCGAGGATTTTAACGTCCTGGCGAGCAATTTCGGCACTGGCACGACCTTTGGCGAAGGCGATATGAACTT
>JAHELT010000043.1 GCA_024644045.1 Chromatiales bacterium
GCCGGCCAGACCGTCACCATGGGAATTGTCAGCGCGACCGGCCGCGACAGCGTCGGTCTGCATACGTTCGAGGATTTCATCCAGACCGACGCCGCCATCAATCCCGGCAACTCCGGCGGGCCGCTGATCAACCTGCGCGGCGAGCTGGTCGGCGTGAACACCGCGATCTTCACCCAGCACGACGGGGCCAGCGCGGGCCTGGGGCTCGCCACGCCCGTGCATCAGGTGCAGACCGTGGTCGAGCAACTGATTCAGCACGGGCGCGTGATTCGCGGCTGGCTCGGCGTGGTGGCGCGCGACCTCAATGCGCAGCTGCGCCGCGAGCTGGACCTGCCGGCGCGCGGCGTGGTGGTCACCGGTGTCATCGAGCGCGGGCCGGCGGAGCGCGCGGGGATCCGCGCGGGCGACGTGATCATCGAGATCGACGGGCGCCTGATCGCCGACTCGCGCACGCTGCTGAACCTCACCACCGGTGCCGAGCCGGGCAGCCAGGTGCTGGTGCAGGGGCTGCGCGAGCGCCGGCCGTTCGAAGCCCTGGTCACCTTGACGCAGCGGCCCATCCCGCGGGCGGCGCGCTGACCGCGGCGGGTTTCCACGCCGGGACCCTGCCCTGCTCAGGCGCCGTCGAGCAGCGTCGCCAGCGCCCTGACCAGCGCGGCGTTCTCGGCGGCCGTGCCGACTGAAATCCGCAAGCAGTGCTCGGTGGTTGGCGACGCCCCGTGCAGATCCTTCACGAGCACGCCCCGTTCGCGCAGCGCGCCGTGCAGATTGCCGAGTGAGGGCGGCGTGCGTACCAGCAGAAAGTTCGCGGCGCTGGGGTAGACACGCAGCCCGGGGAGCTTCTCCAGCGCAGCGCGGAGCTGCTCCCGCGCAGTGCAGATCCGGTCCGCCTGCTCATCGAAAGCTGTCATGTGGCGCAGCGCGAACGCGGCGCTGGCCTGCGTGAGGCTGTTGATATTGTACGGGAGCCGCAGCTTCTCGAACTCGCCGCTCCAGTCCGGATGCGCCAGCAGCACGCCGAGGCGCAGTCCGGCAAAACCGATCTTTGACAGCGTGCGCAACACCACCAGATTGGGGTGGTCGGCGACCTCGTCGAGGAAGCTGCGCGCCGCAAACGCATGGTAAGCCTCGTCGAGCACTACCAGACCGGGCGCCGCGCGGATGATCGCTCGAATCTGCGCCGCATCGAACAGGTTGCCGGTCGGGTTGTTGGGGTAGGCGATGAACACCAGCGCCGGCGCGTCGCGTTCGATCGCCTCCAGCACGGCTCCGCCGTCCAGCGCGAAGTCCTCACCCAGCGGTACACCCACATAGCGCATGCCCAGCGCCTCCGCGGCCATCCGGTAGAGAACGAAGCTCGGTTGCGGCGCGACCACGGCGCGCTGCCTGCCGGCAAAGGCGATGGCGAGCAGCTGGATCAGCTCATCGGAACCGTTGCCGAGCACCATGCTCACGTTCTGCGGCACGTGCAACGCTTCGCGCAGTGCCAGCTTGAGGGCGACGGCGGCGGCATCCGGATAGCGATTCACGCTGACCTGGCCCAGGCAGGCCAGCCACTCGTCCATCAGCGCCGCGGGCCAGGGATAGGGGTTCTCCATGGCGTCGAGCTTGACCATCCCGGCGGCCGGCTGTACCTGGTAGGCGCGCCGGGCGAGCAGCGCGGCAGGTAACCAGTGCGCAATGCGCGAGCGCCGTTCGTCGTCCGTCATTGCCCGCGTCGGTACTCGGCGGAGCGCGCGTGGGCGTCGAGGCCCTCGCCGCGGGCGAGCACCGCGGCGGTCTGCGCGAGATCCCGCGCGCCGGCGGGGGAACACTGGATCACGCTGCTGCGTTTCTGGAAGTCGTACACGCCGAGAGGTGAGGAAAACCGCGCCGTGCCGGCCGTGGGCAGCACGTGATTGGGCCCGGCGCAATAATCGCCCAACGCCTCGGCGCTGTGCGCGCCGAGGAAAATCGCGCCGGCGTGGCGCACCTTCTCCAGCAGCGGCTGCGGCTGCGCGACCGACAGCTCGAGATGCTCCGGCGCGATGCGGTTGACGATGGCGGCCGCCTCATCGAGATCCGCGACCCTGATCAGCGCACCGCGACGCGCGAGCGACGCCCGGATGATTTCGCGGCGCGGCATCTCCTCGAGCAGGCGCCGCAGCCACCCGGCGACCTCGTCCAGGTAACCCGGTTGCGGTGACAGCAGTATCGCCTGTGCGTCCTCGTCATGCTCCGCCTGCGCGAACAGGTCCATGGCCACCCACTCCGCCGCGGTCGACCCGTCGCCGACGATCAGGATCTCCGAGGGACCGGCGATCATGTCGATACCGACCTTGCCGAACACGCGCCGCTTGGCCGCCGCCACGTAGGCATTGCCCGGTCCGACGATCTTGTCCACCGCGGGCACGCTCTCGGTGCCGTAGGCGAGCGCGGCCACCGCCTGCGCGCCGCCGATGGTGAACACCCGGTCCACACCCGCGATGCGCGCGGCGGCGAGCACCAGCTCGTTCAAGGCTCCGCGCGGCGCCGGCACCACCATGATCAGTTCGGGTACACCGGCAACCTTGGCCGGAACGGCGTTCATGAGCACCGAGGATGGATAGGCCGCCTTGCCGCCCGGCACGTACAGCCCGACCCGGTCCAGCGGCGACACGCGCTGCCCCAGCAGCGTGCCGTCGGGTTCGAGCATCGACCAGTCCTGCAGCGACTGGCGCTCTGCGTAGCGGCGCACCCGCTCAGCGGCGTGCTGCAACGCATCGCGCTGCGCGGCCGGGAGCGCCGTCAGCGCCGCCTCCATGCGGGCCGCGGGCACCTCCAGCGCCGACGCGTCGTCACACGCGAGCGCGTCGAAGCGTCGCGTGTACTCGAGCAGCGCCTCGTCGCCGTGCCGGCGCACCGCATCGAGAATCTCCGCCACCCGGGTGTCGAGGTCCGAATCTACGCCCGCATCGCGCTCGAGCAGCACCTGCAGGCGCGCCTCGAAATCCGGCTCGGCCGTGTCCAGCCGGGCGGGGAAATCAGCCATCGATGCCGGCGACCGCGTTCCCGCGGGGCGCCGTGGTGCGGCGTGTGGCGACCGCTTCGCCGAGCAGCCGCAGCATCAGCTCGGTGTCCTCCCAGCCGATGCAGGGGTCGGTCACGCTCTGCCCGTAGACCAGCGGCACGTTGTCGATATCCTGGCGGCCCGCCAGCAGATGGCTCTCCAGCATCATGCCGAAGATGCGCCGGTCGCCGCGCGCCAGCTGATCGGCGACATAACGGCAGACGTCCAGTTGACGGGCGGGTTTCTTGCGGCTGTTGGCATGGCTCGCGTCGATCATCACGCGCACCGGCAAGCCGGCTTTCTCGAGCAGCGCGGCGACGTCGTCGACCCCCGCCGCGTCGTAGTTCGGCGTTTTTCCCCCGCGCAGGATCACGTGGCAGTCGGGATTGCCGGCAGTCGCGAAAATCGCCGAGTGCCCGGCCTTGGTCACGGACAGAAAATGGTGCGAGTGCGCGGCCGACACGATCGCGTCGACGGCCACCTGCAGGGTGCCGTCGGTAGCGTTCTTGAAGCCCACCGGACACGACAGGCCGCTCGCCAGCTCGCGGTGCGACTGGCTCTCCGCGGTACGCGCCCCGATCGCACCCCACGAGATCAGATCGGCGACGTACTGGGGGCTGATGAGATCGAGGTACTCGGTGCCCGCGGGCAGACCCAGGTCGGCGAGATCCGCCAGCAGGTGCCGGGCGAGTCGCAGGCCCTCGTTGATCTCGAAGCTGCCGTCCAGCCGCGGGTCGTTGATCAGGCCCTTCCAGCCGACGGTGGTGCGCGGCTTCTCGAAATACACGCGCATCACAACCAGCAGCCGGTCCTGCAGTTCCCGGGCCAGCGGCGCAAGTCGGGAGGCGTACTCGCGGGCCGCGTTCACGTCGTGGATCGAGCAGGGGCCGACCACCACCAGTACGCGATCATCCTCGCCGTGCAGGATGCGGTGAATGTCGCGCCGCGCGTTATGGACGGTCTCCGTGGCGCGCTCGGACAGGGGATATTCCTGCAGCAGCGCTTCCGGCGCGCGCAGCTCCTTGAGCTCGAGGATGCGCAGGTCGTCGGTTCTGTACTTCATGCGCGCACCTCCGCCTCGACCGCTTCGGCCCAGCGGCGCAGCATGTCGCCTACCTTTTCATGTTGCATTTTCATCGCTGCCTTGTTGACCACCAGGCGGGCGCTGATGCAATACATCGGCTCCACCACCTCCAGACCGTTAGCACGCAGAGTGCCGCCCGTATCGACCAGATCGACGATCGCGTCCGCCAGCCCCACGCCCGGCGCCAGCTCCATCGATCCATAGAGCTTGATCGTCTCCACCTGCCGCCCGCGCGCGGCGAAGTACCGCTGCGTGCAGCGCACGTACTTGGTGGCGACGCGCAGGTGTCCCGCCGGCAGCGCGGCGCCGCGCGGTGCCGCCAGCACCATCGTGCACCGCGCGATGCGCAAATCCAAGGGCTCGTACAAGCCTTCGCCGCCGTGTTCCAGCAGCACGTCCTTGCCGGCCACGCCCAGGTCGGCGGCGCCATGCTGCACGTAGGTGGGCACGTCCGCGGCGCGCACGATGAGCAGGCGCAGATCGGCGTCCTGCGTGGGCACCACCAGGCGCCGGCTGCTGTCCGGATGGTTCGCCGGTGCCGCATCGAGCGCCTCCAGCAGGGGCAGGCATTCGTCGAAAATACGTCCCTTGCTGACCGCCAGGGTCAACATGCCGCGGCGCTCCTCACGAGGGCACGCGGCGGATGTCGGCGCCGAGCTGAGCGAGCTTTTCCTCGATACACTCGTAGCCGCGGTCGATGTGGTAGATCCGGTCGACGATCGTCTCGCCTTCGGCGACCAGGCCCGCGAGGATCAGGCTCGCCGAGGCGCGCAGATCGGTTGCCATGACCGGTGCGCCCTGCAGCGAATCCACGCCGCTGATCAGCGCGGTGTTGCCTTCGATGCGGATGTTCGCGCCCATGCGCTGCATTTCCTGAATGTGCATGAAGCGGTTCTCGAACACCGTCTCGGTAATGCTCGCAGTGCCCTCGGCGATCGTGTTGAGCGCCGAGAACTGCGCCTGCATGTCGGTGGGGAATCCGGGAAACGGCGCGGTGCGCACGTGCACGGCGCGAGGCCGGCGGCCGCGCGCGTCAAGCGTGATCCAGTTGTCCCCGGTATCGATGTGCGCGCCCGCTTCCTCGAGCTTCACCAGCACCGCGTCGAGCAGCTGCGGATCGGTGTCCTTGAGCTTGATGCGTCCGCCGGTCATGGCCGTGGCAGTAAGAAACGTACCGGTTTCGATCCGGTCCGGCAGCACGTTGTAGCGCGTTCCGTGCAGGCTCTCGACGCCGTCGATTACGATGGTGTCGGTACCCGCGCCGGAAATCTGCGCGCCCATCGCGTTGAGAAAGTTGGCCAGGTCCAGCACTTCCGGTTCGCGCGCGGCATTCTCCAGCACCGTGGTGCCGCGCGCCAGGGTGGCGGCCATCATCAGGTTCTCGGTACCGGTCACGGTCACGGTTTCGAGGACCAGGTGCGCACCGCTCAGCCGATCGCACCGCGCGTGCACGTAGCCGCCTTCCACGCGCACGTCGGCGCCCATGGCCGCCAGCCCCTCGATGTGCAGGTTCACCGGACGGGTGCCGATCGCGCAGCCGCCGGGCAGCGAGACCACCGCCTTGCCGTGGCGCGTCAGCATCGGGCCGAGCACCAGGATGGAGGCGCGCATGGTCTTGACCAGATCGTAGGGCGCATACAGTTCGCTGATCTCGGAGCAGTCCACCTCGATGTGCATGCGCTCGTCGACCATGAGCTTGACGCCCATGCGCCCGAGCAGCGCCATGGTGGTGGTCACGTCGTTGAGGTGCGGTACATTGCCGATGGTCACGGGGTCGCTGGTAAGCAGCGTGGCGGCGAGAATCGGCAACACGGCGTTCTTGGCGCCCGAGATGCGAACCTCGCCGCTCAGCGGCACCTTGCCGTCTATGATCAGTTTGTCCATGTGAAACGCCGCGCCCGGAAGAGCCGCGCATAGTAACGCAAATCACCGCCGCCTGCCGGCTCCGCTCACTGGGTCTGCAGCACCTGGTTCTTCTTCTGCAGACTGGCGATCAGGCCGTCGATGCCGGATTGCTCGATCTCGGAGTTGAACGAGCTCCGGAAGTTCTTCACCAGGCTGATGCCGTCGATCTTGATGTCGTAGATCTTCCACCCGTCTTTGTTGCGCAGGCGGTAGTCCAAGGCGACCGGTTGACCGCCGCTCGGGTAGAATTTGGATCGCACCACGGCGCGGTCTTTCTTGTCCGACGGCTCCAGCGGCAGGAACTCGATGCGCTGATCACGGTACTCGGCGAGCGACTTGCTGTAGGTCCGCAGCAGCAGCTTCTGGAACTCGCCCACCAGCGTGCGGCGCTGCGTGGCGCTCGCGCCCTTCCAGTGCCTGGTCCCGACGGCCAGAATCGTCATCACATCGAAATCCAGATGCGGAACGATTTTTTCGGTGACCAGCTCGTCGATGTAGCGCGGATCGGTGGCCACGCGCTCGCGGTTAGCCTTGAGCGCGGCCAGCACCGCGTTGGTATTGTCCACCACCAGCGTCTGCGCCGCCTGGTCGGCGACGGCCGCCAGCGGCAGGCACCACAGCACCAGCGGGATCAGCACTTTGCGGAATTTGGCGTTCATTGCTCGTGTCCTTGATTCGGCTGCGAGGCACCGGGCAGGCCCGGTGGTGCCGCGAATTATGCCTCAAACCGCCTTGACGTTACCTTACTCAGCCCGCTTTTCACGGGCCTGGCCCCGGCGCGTGCCGCGCGGTCAGCCGCTGCGCTCGCGCATCACGTACAATGCGCGCTGATCCGCGCCACCCCGACAGCCAAAGGCCGCACTCCGTCCATGAAACCGTTGATCCTGGCAACCGCCCTCCTCAGCGGAACCGTCCTTGCCGGATGTGCAACGCCGGGACCGCCGGTGGCGCACGACCCCTGGGAGGGTTTCAACCGCAACGTGTACGCGTTCAACGACGCCCTCGACCGCGCCGTGCTCAAGCCCACCGCCGAGGCCTACCAGAAAGTGGTGCCGAACGTCGTGCGCACCGGGGTGACCAACGTGTTCAACAACCTCGACGACCTGGTGGTGGTGTTCAATGACATTCTGCAGCTGAAGTTCGGCGCCGCGTTTCGCGACGGCGGCCGCTTCGTGCTGAACAGCACCCTGGGGATCTTCGGGTTGGTCGACGTTGCCGCCGCGGTGCAGCTCAACAAGCGCAACGAGGACTTCGGTCAGACCCTGGGTGTCTACGGCGTCGGTCCCGGCCCGTATCTGGTGCTGCCGTTCTTCGGACCGCGCACCCTGCGCGACAGCAGCAGCCTGGTGGTTGACACCCGCGTCAATCCGGTCATCAACATCCGCGACCGCAACACCCGCGTCGGCGCGCTGGTCCTGGATGTGATCAACACGCGCGCGAATCTGTTGAGCGCCAGCCGCGTCGCGGAGACCGCCGCGCTCGATCCCTATGTATTCTTGCGTGAGGCTTACCTGCAGCGGCGCGCAAACCTTATCCGCGACGGCCGGCCTGAGAAGGCTGGCGAGGACGGGCTCGACGAGATCGACGAGCTGGATGAGATCGACGAGCTGGATGCGCTGGAAGCCGAACCGCCGTCGGAGTAACGCGGTGGTGCCCCGGGCCCGCCCTTGAACGATCTGTGCCTGGGGGTTTTCGCGCTGCTCGTCAGCCGGCTGGTGCTGGCATGGAGCGCGGAACGCTTCGTCTTCGGGGCCACCGCCCAGGGCGCTCGGCGTCGAGCCGCTCATCATCGGTGTCACCATCGTCGGCTTTGGCACCTCAGCGCCGGAGTTGCTGGTTTCCGGCTATGCCGCCTGGGAGCTGGCGATGACCTCGCGCACCCGGCGCCGTGAGCTGCCGCTTCCGCTCGCCTGCGGCCTGCTGGCGGCGGCCCTGCTCTGGGATCGCGACCTCGGCAGGTTCGACGGCGCCCTGCTGATGCTGACGCTGGTGGCGGTGCTCACGTGGTTCGTGCGCGCCGCCAGGCGCGCACCCCGGCCGGATGCGCTGGAGAGGGAGATGCGTGCGGAGCTGCGGCAGCCGGTGCCGCTGGCGCGCGCCCTGCTGTGGTTGGCGGGCAGCCTGGTCCTGCTGTTGCTCAGCGCCCACGTGCTGGTGTGGGGCGCCGTCAGCATCGCCCAGGCGCTTGGGAGCCAGCGATCTGCTGATCGGGCTTACCGTGGTGGCGATCGGCACCAGCCTGCCCGAGCTGGCGGCATCGGTTGCAAGCGCGCTCAAGCAAGAACATGATATCCCGCTCGGCAACGTCATCGGCTCGAACATATTCAACATCCTGGGGGTGCTGGGACTGCCCGGACTGGTGCATCCCGGCCGCGTTCCGGACGCAGCGGTTGTGCGCGACGTGCCGGTCATGCTGGTGCTGAGCGGTGCGCTGTTGCTGATGGCGTACGGCGGCAGGGGCCAGCCGGGACGAATCAACAGAGTGGAAGGTGCGGTGTTGCTCGGTGCGTTTGTCGTCTATCAGTACTGTCTGGTGCAGCAGGCGCTGGCGCCCTGACGCAAGCTATCGCTGGACCGGTGCGCGCGCCCATGAACCCTGAGCAGGTCAAGTCACTCGCCCTGGCGGTGATCGATACCGAGTGCGAAGCGCTGCAGGCGCTGAGGCCGCGGATCGACGATACGTTCGTCGAGGCGTGCCGCCTGATGCTCGGCTGCCGCGGCCGGGTGGTGGTCAGCGGCATGGGTAAATCCGGCCACATCGGCCACAAGATCGCCGCCACGCTGGCGAGCACCGGCACGCCGGCGTTTTTCGTTCACCCGGGAGAGGCCTCGCACGGGGATCTGGGAATGATCACCGCCGCGGACGTCGCCCTGGTGTTGTCGTACTCCGGCGAAACGGACGAGTTGCTGACCGTGGTGCCGTTGATCAAACGCCTTGGCGTGCCGCTGATCGCCCTGACCGGCAAACCGCGCTCGTCGCTGGCCAGCGCGGCGGACGTGCACCTGGATGTCAGCGTGCCCAAGGAAGCCTGTCCGCTGGGCCTTGCGCCGACGGCCAGCACCACCGCCACCCTTGCGATGGGCGATGCGCTGGCCGTGGCACTGCTCGAGAGCCGCGGCTTTACCCAGGAGGATTTCGCGAGAGCGCACCCCGGCGGCGTGCTCGGCCGCCGGCTCCTGCTGCACCTCGCCGACATCATGCACACCGGCGAGGCCATACCGGCAGTCGCGCCCGACACACCGTTTCGCGATGCCCTGCTCGAGATGTCGCGCAAGCGCCTCGGCATGACCGCGGTGATCGATGCGGACAACAAGGTGCTCGGTGTTTTCACCGACGGCGACCTGCGCCGCGCGCTGGACCGCGACCTCGACATTCACAACACGCAGATCGATCAGGTCATGACCGCGGATTGCCGCACCGCCAGGGCGGATATGCTGGCGGCGGCGGCGCTGCAGATGATGGAAAGCCACAAGATCAACGCGCTGCTGGTGGTAGATGATGATCAGCGTCTGATCGGCGCGCTGAACATGCACGACCTGCTGCGGGCCAGGGTGGTATGAGCGGTGCGTAACGAGGTGCTGCGACGCGCTGCGCAGGTACGCCTGGCGGTGTTCGACGTCGACGGCGTGCTGACCGACGGACGCTTGATCCTGGGTGACGACGGGCAGGAGTACAAAGCGTTCCACTCGCGCGACGGTCACGGTCTGCGCATGCTGCAGGACAGCGGAATTGCGGTGGCGATCGTCACCGGGCGCGTCTCGCACGTGGTCGAGAAGCGCGCGGCGGAACTCGGTATCGCACACCTCTACCAGGGCCGGCGCGACAAGCTGCCCGCGCTCCGGGAGCTGCTCGATACCGTGCAGCTGGGGCCGGATGCGGTCGCTTACGTGGGCGACGACGTCGTCGATCTGCCCGTGATGGTGCGCGTCGGGCTGGCGGTAGCGGTAGGCGATGCGCACAGCCACGTCAAACGCCACGCGCACTGGGTAACCCGGTCACACGGCGGACGCGGCGCTGCGCGCGAGGTGTGCGAACTGCTGATGCAGGCCCACGGCACCCTGGAAGCCAGCCTGAGGCGTTACCTCGAATGAAGGGCCTCGGCCTGAGCGTGTTCTTTGCGGTGATCCTGATCGGGGTCCTGGGTGCGCTGTTCGTCGAGGACGTGCTGATCAAGCCCATCACGCCCACCCGCGAGCCCTCCAGCGATGCGCCGGTGTATTTTTTCGAGGACTTCACGATGCGCGTGATGAACGAACAGGGGCACCTGGCGTATGTGCTGGCGGGAAAGAGCATGGCCGGGTACCGCGGCAACGACAAGGATGCCCAGATCGAGTTGCCGCGGCTGGCGATCGACGCGGCGCCGCGCGCGAGCTGGGACGTGACGGCCAACGACGGGGTCGTAACCCGGGGCGGCGACCGGCTGCGGCTGGAGGGCCGTGTGGTTCTGCAGCGTGAGGCCGCACCCCCGAAACCGCCGCTGCGCATAGAGACAGATACCCTGGATGTGGACACCCGCCAGCGCATCGCCACCACGCACGATGACGTGCACATTACGGCTGCGCAGTGGCAGGTCCGTTCAACCGGCATGCAGGCGAATCTGGGCAGCGGTCTGCTCGATCTGCTGGCCGACGTACATGCGCGCTTCACACCGAAGGTCGCCCCATGAGGTGGCGCGCCGCCGCGTGTGCCGGGCTGCTGGCCGCGACGGCACAACCGGCCCACGCGGCCAGCGACGACCGCAGCAAGGTCGCAGAGATCTTCGCGGACCGGGTGAGCATGGACGAGCAGGCGCAGCGCAGCCGCTACGTGGGCAACGTGGAGTTCACCCAGGGCAGCCTGCGCCTCACCGGCGACGAGGTCGAGCTCGCTACCCGCGACGGGCAGCTGCAGCGGCTCAACATCAGCGGCTCCCCGGCGACCTATCGCGAGCTGGACGATGCCGGCCAGCCGCTGCGCGCGCGCGCCGAGAAGATCGAGTACGACACCGCGGTAGGCCTGATCCGACTGCAGGGCGACGCGCACTTGTGCCGCGGAGGCGAGTACTTTCGCAGTACCTACATCGAATACAACACGCAGACGCGCGCCGTGGATGCCGGTAAACCAGAGGCCGGCGGACAGGACCGCGTGCACATCACGCTGCGTCCCGGAAACGCCGCGCCGGGCAGCGGCTGCGATGAGATGCCGTGAGTGAGCTGAGCGCGCGGGACCTGCGCAAGTCCTACCGCGGACGCACCGTGCTGGACGGCGTATCACTTGCGATGCACGCCAGCGAGGTGGTCGGGCTGCTCGGCCCCAACGGCGCCGGCAAGACGACCTGTTTCTACGCCATCGTCGGGCTGGTCGAGGCCGACGACGGCAGCGTCATGCTGAACGGCATCGAGATCAGCGGCCTGCCCATGCACGCGCGGGCGCGCCTCGGTATCGGCTACCTGCCGCAGGAACCTTCGGTGTTCCGCAAGCTGAGCGTGGCACAGAATCTGATGGCGATCCTGGAAACCCGCAGCGGCCTGCGCCGCAGCGAGCGCGATGCCCGGTGCGAGACGCTGATGGAGGAGCTGCAGATTGCGCACCTGCGCGACAGCCTCGGTATCAGCCTGTCCGGCGGCGAGCGCCGCCGCGTGGAGATCGCCCGGGCGCTGGCGACCGAACCACACTTCATCCTGCTGGACGAGCCGTTTGCCGGCGTGGATCCGATCTCGGTGATCGAGATCCAGCGCATCATTCAACAGCTTTCGGCACGCGGCATCGGTGTGCTGATCACCGACCATAACGTGCGGGAAACGCTGGGAATTTGCCAGCGTGCGTACATTCTTACAGGCGGCCGGGTGATGGCCGAGGGCGATCCTCAGACTATCGTGACCAACCCCACCGTTAAGGAAGTCTACCTAGGTGCCGATTTTACCCTGTAGTGCGCGGCGATCGCGAAAACGTGGCGCAGCGCTCATTTTCCATGGGATTGCAACCCTTCTATGCCGCCGTTATTGAAGTACAATGCATAATACTTGCCAACACCTGAAGAGGCGCATGCAGGCCAACCTACCACAGCCGTTCGCAGGGGTCGTCACCCCTGAGGCGGCGCGCCACGATATCACCCCGGCGCGCGCCACACGATGAAGCAGACCCTGCAACTCAGACTCGGGCAGCAGCTCACCATGACGCCGCAGCTGCAGCAGGCGATTCGCCTGCTGCAGCTCTCGACGCTCGAGTTGCAGACCGAAATCCAGGAAGCGCTTGACTCGAACCCGATGCTGGAGCTCGAGGACGAGTCGAACGACGCCGCGGACGGTGAAAACCGCAGCGCAGAGGACGGGACCCAGGCAGATGGCGCGGAGCGGGCCGACAGCAAGGAATCCGCCGGCGACGGGGGCGAAGCGCCGGAGCCCGACTCCGCGCCCGATCTGGACACCGAGTTCTCCGGCTCCGAGGACAACCTCCCGGACGAGCTGCCGGTGGACAGCGTCTGGGAAGACATCTACGAGCCGAGCTATGCCGGCGGCGAACGCCGCGGCGAGGATTCCGACCGGGATTTTCTGGACTTTCAGAGCGACGTCTCGGATTCGTCGCTGCGTGACCAGCTGATCGATCAGCTGCGCCTGTTGCCGATCAGCGAAGTGGATCAGGCGATCGGCGCCGCGATCATCGATGCGGTCGACGACAACGGCTATCTCAGCGAATCGCTGGAGGACATTCTCAGCGGCCCGCTGGCCAACGGCCATGCGCACGATGCCGGCGATTCACTGGAGCTCGACCAGGTCGAGGCCGTGCTGCACATGATTCAGCAGTTCGACCCGCCGGGCGTCGCGGCCCGCGACCCGGGCGAGTCGATGGCCGTGCAGCTGCAGCATCTGCCCAAGGACACGCCGGCGCTTGAGATCGCACGCAGCATCGTCACCGAGCACCTGGACACGCTCGCGGCTCGCGATTTCAACCGCCTGCGCCGGAACCTGAAGATCTCCGACGAGGAGCTGCAGACCGCAATCGCGCTGATCCAATCGCTGAATCCACGCCCCGGCTCGCAGATCGACTCGAAACGCATTCAATACATCGTGCCGGATGTTTTCGTGCGCAAGCACAAAGGCGTGTGGCGCGTCGAACTGAATCCCGACATCGCGCCGCGGCTGAGCATCAATTCGCTGTACTCGAGCATGGTGCGGCGCGCCGACAAGAGCGATGACAACAACTTTCTGCGCAATCACCTGCAGGAAGCCCGCTGGTTCATCAAGAGTCTGCAGAGCCGCAACGAGACGCTGCTGAAGGTCGCGACGACCATTGTCAAGCGCCAGCGCGGTTTTCTCGAGTACGGCGAAGAAGCCATGAAACCCATGGTGCTGCGCGATATCGCCGAGCAGCTGGAAATGCACGAGTCGACCATCTCGCGCGTGACCACCCAGAAGTTCATGCACACGCCACGCGGTATATTCGAATTCAAGTACTTCTTTTCCAGCCACGTGGGCACCGCTGACGGGGGTGAGTGCTCGGCAACGGCGATTCGCGCCATGGTGCGCAAGCTCATCGCGGAGGAGAACCGTGCCAAGCCGCTGAGCGACAATAAAATCGCCAGCATTCTGGTGGAGAAAGGCATCAACGTGGCGCGGCGCACGGTGGCCAAATACCGCGAGGCGATGGCGATACCCCCGTCCAACGAGCGCAAGCGACTGGCATGAGTCCCGCCGCTGACGGGCGCCGGTCCGCGCGCTGAACCACCCGCGAGTCGATGATTCCGCGATGCATCCGGTTATTCTCAGCGCAGCCCGGGATCGCACGTCGCCCGGTTTCTGCCCGGGGGCCGAAAGGTCCTTGCGCATCCCACTCAAGTTTGCTGCGGCCACGTCGCTCAGCGCCTACGGCGGGCACCCGCGGGCGCGCGCAACAGAACAACATCGGGAGATTCGAATGAATGTATCCGTCACTGGTCATCACGTCGACGTCACTGAGGCATTGCGCAAGTACGCCGCCAGCAAGCTCGAGCGCCTGGAAAGACATTTCGACCATGTCACGGAAATTCACGTTATCCTCAGCGTCGAGAAACTGAGACAGAAAGCCGAAGCCACCATGCACCTGGCCGGCAGCCAGCTCTACGCCGAGGCGGTCAACGAGGATATGTACGCGGCGTTGGATCTACTGACCGACAAGCTCGACCGGCAGGTCATCAAGCACAAGGAAAAGCTTCGTGATCACCACAAGAAAGACAAATACAGCAGCTGACAGTACGCAATCATGTCCGGACTCGAAGAACTTCTGAACGAAATTGCCATCGACTGCAGCGTAGCGGTGGCCAGCAAGAAAAAAGCCCTGGAGGCGCTGTCGACGTTGCTCGAGCGCAGCACCGAGGCGGTCGACGCCACGCAGATATTCGACAGCCTGGTCGCCCGCGAACGGCTGGGCAGCACCGGTCTCGGGCACGGCATCGCCATCCCGCACGGGCGCCTCGCCCAGCTCGAGCGCACGGGGGGGGCGTTGCTGATCCTCGAAGAGGGTATAGATTTCGATGCCCCGGATCGGCAGCCGGTCAGCATCCTGTTCGGTCTGCTGGTGCCGGAGGCGTGCAACGATGCCCACCTGCAGATCCTGGCCGGCCTCGCCGCCATGTTCAGCGATGCCGACCTGCGCAATGCGCTGAGGGCCTGCTCCGACGAGCCCGCATTGCGCCAGACCATGCTCAACTGGGAAGCGCCGAAGGCCGCTTCCGCCTAGCCGCAACATCCAAGCGTATCCGGCGCCTGGACCGCGCCGGGATGCACCGAGGCGGTGCGCCGCAAACCCGGTCAGGCCCCGCTTCAGCGCCGGGAAACCCCTGCTTCTTACCCGCTTTCTCCGGCATGCAACCCGGGTCCAGGCGGTATACTTGCGCTTTCAAGCCAAAGTCGTGCTGCAACGGCAGCGTAATCGGGCGGCGCGAGCGGCGCACTTCCCGGCAAAGTTAGAGCCATGAAACTGATTATCGTCAGCGGTCTGTCCGGTTCGGGAAAGAGCGTCGCGCTCAACACCCTCGAGGACGAGGGCTTCTACTGCGTGGACAACCTGCCCACCGGTTTGCTCGAACCGCTGATCGCCAGCGTGGGCGACCGCCAGATCAAACTGTACGACCGGGTCGCGGTCGGGATCGACGCGCGCAGCGACGCGGCCGAGCTTCGCGGCCTGCCGGAAACGGTGCAGCGGCTCGCGCAGCGCGGCGTGGAGGCCCAGATCCTGTTTCTGCACGCGGAGATGAAAACGCTGATCCGGCGCTTCAGCGAGACGCGACGCAAGCACCCGATGTCGCGCAAGGGCATGCCGCTGATGGAGGCGATCGAGGTCGAGAAAGCGGTGCTGTCAGGCGTGAACGCCAACGCGGATCTGTCCATCGACACGACCCAGCTGACCCTGCACCAGCTGCGCGACCTGATCAAGGACCGGCTGCTTTCCAAGAGCAGCGCCGGCCTGTCGCTGCTGTTCCAGTCTTTCGGGTACAAGAACGGACTCCCGGGCGATACCGATTTCGTGTTCGACGTGCGCTGTCTGCCGAACCCCTACTGGGAGCCGCGGCTGCGTGAGAAGACCGGGCGCGACTCCGAGGTGGTCAAGTACCTCAACGCCCATCCCATGGTCGAAACCATGTACACCCGAATACGCGATTTCCTCGAGGAGTGGATACCGCATTTCCAGGCGGAGAACCGGTCCTACATCACCGTGTCGGTGGGCTGCACCGGCGGGCAGCATCGCTCCGTGTTTCTGGTGGACAAGCTCTACGATCACTTTCGGGTACGCCTGCAGAACGTCGCCATTCGCCATCGCGAGCTGCAGTAGGCGAGATGCTCACACAGGAGATCGAGATCGTGAACAAGCTGGGGCTGCATGCGCGCGCCGCGGCCAAGCTGGTCAATCTGGCCACCGGTTTCGAAGCCGAGGTCGAGATCGAAAAGGACGGCCGGCGGGTCAACGGAAAGAGCATCATGAGCGTGATGATGCTGGCCGCCAACCAGGGCAGCAGGCTCACGCTGCATGTCGACGGCAGCGATGAGCACGAGGCGATGACACAGGTGGTGGAGCTGATCAACGCGCGTTTCGGCGAGGGAGAGTGAGCGCTTGAGCGTGATGTTCAACGGCATCGGCGTATCGCGCGGCTTTGGCATCGGCGAGGCGCAGATCCTGGAGCGCGACCAGCCTGAAGTCGCCGAGATCACGCTGCCCGAGTCGGCGCTGGGGCAGGAAGTGGAGCGTTTCCACACGGCGGTCGAACACGCGCGTACCCAGCTGCGCAACGTCCTCGACCTGATCCCCAGGGACACGCCCGGCGAGATCGAGTCGTTCATCGAATCGCACCTGCTGATGCTCAACGATCCAATGATGCACGACGGCCCGATCCGTATCATCCGCGAGCTTCGCTGCAATGCCGAATGGGCGCTGAAGCAGCAGCGCGATGCGATCGTCAGCGTGTTCGAAGCCATGGACGATCCGTACCTGCGCACCCGCAAGGACGACGTCGAGCACGTCATGCGGCGGATACAGCAGGCGCTGCACAACCCGGAGGGCGAGTCCAAACCCGAGGCGCCGCAGGACTGGCACGGCCGCATCGTGGTCGCGGATGACCTGACCCCGGCCGATACCGTGCACATGCAGCACCAGGGGGTCGCGGGCTTCATCACCGAATCGGGGGGACAGCTGTCGCACACCGCGATCCTGGCCCGCAGCCTGGGCATCCCCGCGGTGATCGGTGTGCACGAGGCGCGCCGTTACATGCGCAACGGCGAAACATTGATCATCGACGGTCAGTCGGGGCTGGTCATCGCATCACCCAACCGCGCCACCGTGGCGCACTACGAAGAACGCAGCGACGCCCTGAAGCGGCGCATCCACGAGCTGATCAGCCTGCGCGACGCCCCGGCAGTGACCCTGGACGGCGATCCGGTGACCCTCCAGGCGAACATAGAGATCCGCGAAGACATCGAGGCACTGCGCAAGGTGAACGCCGCGGGCGTAGGGCTGTACCGTACAGAGTTCATGTACATGAACCGCAGCGACGTTCCCGACGAGGAGGAACACTACGAGACCTACATCGCCGTGGTGCGCGAGCTGCGGGGCGCGCCGCTCACCATCCGCACGGTCGACATCGGCGCCGACAAGGAAATCGACGACGATCAGGTAGGCCCGCTGGCGCACAACCCGGCCATGGGCCTGCGCGGCATTCGCCGCTGCCTGATCGATCCGACGCTGTTCATACCGCAGCTGCGCGCGATCCTGCGTGCATCGGCCAAGGGGCCGATCAACATCATGTTCCCCATGCTGACCACGGTCAGCGAGGTGCGCCAGACGCTGGCGCTCCTGGAGGACGTGAAGGCGTCGCTGCGCCGGGAGGGCGAACGTTTCGACGAGAGCATACCGGTAGGCGGCATGATCGAAGTACCCGCAGCGGCGGTGTCCGCGCACCAGTTCGCGGAGCATTTGAATTTTCTTTCCATCGGCACCAACGACCTCATCCAGTACTCGCTGGCCATCGACCGGATCGACGACCAGGTCAACTACCTCTATGACCCGCTGCATCCGGCCGTGCTGATCCTGATAAAGCGCGTGATCGACGCCGGTCGCACCGCGAGCATACCGGTTTCCATGTGCGGCGAGATGGCCGGCGACCCGCGTTACGTGCGGCTGCTGCTGAGCCTGGGCTTGCGCGATTTCAGCGTCCCGCCCAACGCGATCCTCGAGGTACGCCAGGTCATCAACAGCACACTGCTGGCCGACGTGCTTCGCTATGCCGAAAAGATCATCGCCTCCAGCGACCCGGAGCAGCAGAATGCGCTGCTGGAGGAAATGAACGCGGGCGTCGATTCGATCATGGAGCAGGACGCCTACTCCGCCCTGTTTCACTAGGGCGTTGAGCGTCGACCGGCGCCGCGCGCGTCGACAACGCGAAATAACACAACCAGCGCTGCGCCAGACGTATCCCGCGCCGCTGTCACTCAGTTGCTGCGAGCGCTGGGATATACTAGTGTGCTGTCCCGTGAATAACGTGTAATTCCGCGTGCCGCCAAGGTTCAGCTGCAAGGCTTGCGTGAGAAAGCATAGCCCGGCTGGGGTTTGAACGCGTAACACCGCAGATGGGCCTTGGCGGCGCGCCCAACTGATTGATCTGTAGACGACGGGGGCGTGTGTCGCGGGCCATGACAGCGTTGCGCCGCTCAGCAATAGCGACGGCTATTACTTTCACGACGACGTCTTGTCCTGACCCGCGCCACGCGCTCAGAATTGCACGCCATGCCTGACTCTGCCACCCAGGAACCGACAGACGAGCGCCTGCAACGACTGTCCGACGTGCTCGAAAGCGGGACCGTGCAGCAGGCCCTGCGCATCCTGAACGCGCTGCATCCCGCCGAGATCGCCGATCTACTCGAATCGTTACCACCGCGCCAGCGCGCCCTGGTATGGGAGCTGGTCGACGGCGAGATCGGCGGTCAGGTGCTGCTGGAAGTGGGCGAGGAAGTCCGCAACTCACTGATCAGCGATATGCAGGCGGACGAGATCCTGGCCGCCGCCGAAGGACTGGACGTGGACGATCTCGCGGACTTCCTGCAGTCGCTGCCGGACACGCTGCTGCAGGAAACGCTGCAGGGCATGGACAAGCAGAACCGCGCTCGCCTCGAGGAGATCCTCTCCTACCCCGAGGACAGCGCCGGCGGACTGATGGACACCAATCTGGTGACGGTGCGCGCCGACGTGCCGCTCGACGCGGTGCATCGCTATCTGCGCATGAAAGGCGAGCTGCCCGAGCACACCAATCAATTGTTCGTCGTCGATCGTTACGGCAATTACCAGGGTGTCATATCGCTGCACCGCCTGCTGACCCAGGACCCCGACGCGCTGGTGGCGGACACCATGGACAGCACGATCAGCGCGATCAATGCGAACATGGGCAGCAACGACGTCGTCCGGCTGTTCGAGGACCTGGACCTGGTAACCGCCCCGGTGGTCGACGACCGCAACCGGCTGCTGGGCCGGATCACGGTGGACGACGTGGTGGACGTGATCCGCGACGAGGCCGAGCACTCGGTGCTCAGCATGGCCGGCCTGTCGGAAGAGCGCGACATCTTCGCGCCGGTGGTGCAGAGCGGGCGCCGCCGCGGTGTGTGGCTCGGAGTGAATCTCGCGACCGCGTTTCTCGCGTCCTGGGTGATCGGGCGCTTCACTGCGACACTGGATCAGATCGTCGCGCTGGCCGTACTCATGCCGATTGTGGCCAGCATGGGCGGGATCGCCGGCAGCCAGACACTGACCCTGGTCATCCGCGGCCAGGCGCTGGGCCAGGTCGGGCGCACCAACATCCGCTGGCTGCTCAATCGCGAGCTCGCGGTCGCGCTCCTGAACGGCCTGGTGTGGTCGCTGGTGGTGGCGGCGATCGCGGTGCTGTGGTTTCACGACTACGCGATCGGCGCCGTGATCGCCGCGGCATTGATCATCAATCTGCTCTGCGCCGCCGCCGCCGGGGTGGTGATCCCCTTCGTGTTGCGTCAGCTCGACGTCGACCCGGCACTGGCCGGCGGCGTGATACTGACCACGATCACGGACGTCATCGGGTTCGTTGCCTTCCTGGGCCTCGCGACCAGGTTCCTGCTGGGCTGAGCGGACGGGTTCGGACGTGACCACGAACAAAGCGCGCTGTGGATGGTGCGCGGGCAGCGCGCTCGACGAACACTATCACGACACGGAGTGGGGTGTGCCGCAAACCGATGAGCGCACGCTCTTCGAGATGCTGATCCTGGAGGGCGCCCAGGCGGGACTGTCCTGGCGCACCATACTCAACAAGCGCGAGAACTACCGCAAGGCGTTCGACGGATTCGACCCGGCGCGCATCGCCCGCTACCGCCCGGCACGCATCGAGAAGCTGCTGGCCGACGCCGGGATCGTGCGCAACCGGCTGAAAATCGAATCCACTGTGAGCAATGCGCAGGCGTTCCTGCGCGTGCAGGAGACCCACGCGACGTTTGCCGGCTTCCTCTGGGCCTTCGTCGACGGGCGGCCGATCCAGAACCGCTGGCGGAGCATGCGCAAGGTGCCGGCTTCCACGCCGCAGTCGGACACGCTGAGCCGGGAGCTGAAGCGGCTCGGGTTCCGCTTCGTGGGCACGACGATCTGCTATGCGTACATGCAGGCAGTGGGCCTGGTCAACGACCACCTGGTCCGCTGTTTCCGGCACGCGGAGGTGGAAAAAAAGGGGTCAGGTTTATTTGAAGACTACTTCAAATAAACCTGACCCCTTTTTTTTCGATGACCTCGACCGACTCCCAGCCGCGCGCTGCAATGTAAGTCCGCAGCCTGTCGCAGGCCGCGCTCAGGCGTCCCGACGGCTCGCACAGACTTATGCGCAGCAGGTGCGCGCTGTGTTCCCCGAAACCGTGGCACGGCAGCAGCGAAACGTCGTGCTGGTCGAGAAAACCCTGCGCGAACTGCGCAGCATCCACGCGCAGCGCGCTGATGTCCAGGACCATGAACATACCGCCGCCCGCCGAGAACACCCCGACGCCCGGAAGATTGCGGAGTTCAGGGACCAGGAGCGCGGCGCGCTTCTGAAGCTTCGCGCGGATCTCTCCCGCCAGCGCGTCGGCCTCGCGCAGCGCCACCACAGCAGCGTCCTGCGTGAACATCGGCTGCCCGTAGCACATGCACATCGCGAGGTTGTAGAGGTGCTCGGTGAGCGTCTCGGGTGCAATCACCCAGCCGATGCGCCAGCCGGTCATGCGGTGTGACTTCGACACACTGGACACGGTGATGCAGACCTTGTCGCCGCCCGGCAGCCCGCCGGGACTCACCATGAGCTCAGGCGCCACCATGGTCGCGTAAACCTCATCGCTGATCAGCCAGATGTCCCGCAAGGCGCAGAACTCGACCAGGCGGATGAGCGTTGGCCGGGCGTAGACCGCGCCCGTGGGGTTGTTGGGCGAGTTGATCACGATCGCACGCGTTCGCTCTGTCGCCGCCGCGGCGATTTTGTCGAAATCGAGCTGGAAGCCGTCCGCCGCGGACGTGGTGACGGCCACCAGTGACGCGCCGCCGGCGGTGAAGGTAGCCGGGTACGTGGTGTAATACGGTTCGACGGCAATGACCTCGTCTCCGCCCTCCACCACGCACTGCGCCACGGCGTAAAGCGCGTTCTGAGCGCCGGCGAAGATCGATACACGGTTGGCACCGACCGGCTGACCGGCAGTCCGGCTGTGACGCTCGGCGATGACCTCACGCAGCGCCAGCTCGCCCTGCACGTCGGTGTAGTGATGCCGGCCGCGGCGCAGGCTGTCGATCCCCGCCTCGACCACCAGCGCCGGCGAGGTCTCGCTGGTCTCCTGCCCGACACTCAGGACGATGACGTTCTCGCCGGCTGCCGCGCGCGCCAGCGCCTGATAGTGCACCGACCACGCCGTTGCGCTTTTCCCCGCGATTCTCTCCACCAGCCCGGCGTAACGCATGCGCCCCCCCTTTGGTCGATTCCGCGATCATACGATCAACCGGCAGCCGGGGGGAATCACTTCGCATCCGGTCGGACAGCGTTTAAGCTGCGGCCCTTGCAGGTAATCGGGTAGCCGCGAATGCGCGTTGGTCAGGCGCTGGTAGAACTGCTGCACCGCTACGGGGTCGAGCTGGTTTTCGGAATCCCCGGCACGCACAGCCTGGAACTCTACCGCGGACTCGCCGACGGCAAGCTGCGTCACGTGCTGCCGCGCCACGAGCAGGGCGGCGGCTTCATGGCCGACGGCTATGCGCGCATCAGCGGCAAGCCCGGGGTGTGCTTCGTCATCACCGGTCCGGGGGTCACCAACATGACCACTCCGCTCGGCGAGGCTTTCCTGGACGCCGTGCCGATGCTCGTCATCTCACCGGTCAACCCCCCCACCGTTGCCCGGCGCAACGACGGACGGCTGCACGAGATCACCGATCAGGCGGCGGTCACCCGCCCGCTTACGGCTTTCAGCGAAACGGTCGCCTGCGCGGGCGACGTGCCCGAACTCGTCGCCCGCGCATTCGCGTCGTTCGCGAGCGACAAGCCGGCGCCGGTGCACATCAGCATTCCCCTGCCCGTGTTGGGTGAGCAGGTTCGGGGCGCGTGGGCTCCTGCCACCCTGCCCGGCAGGCCCGCGCCGCCGCCCGACCAGCTGGCAGCCTGCGCGCAACTGCTTGGCGGAAGTCAGAGCACGGTGATCGTCGCCGGCGGCGGTGCGCGCGCCGCACACCGGCTGGTCATGGCCCTGGCAGAACACCTGGCGGCACCCGTCATCGCCACCGTCGCGGGGCGCGGTATCGTCGATGCTGGACACCCGCTGTGTCCGGGCGGGCAGCTGCGCGCCGATCCTGTCCAGGCGCTGCTCGCCGGCGCCGACGTCGCGATCATCCTCGGCTCAGAGCTGGCGCAGACCGATCACTGGACCGATCACCTGGCATTGCCGGCAAGACAGATACGCGTCAATCTGAATCCCGACGCGCTGCTGGCGAGCGGCGGCGCGCTCGCCGTGAAGGCAGACGTGGCCCTCACAGCCGAGGCGCTGCTGCGGATGTGTCCGCCCGCCAGCGCCGCGCAGCGCGCAGCTGCCGAACAGCGATGCGAAGAGACGCGCGCGGCGATGGCGCGCCCTCTCGACCCCAGGACGGAGCTTCACTGTCGCGTGGTCAAGGCCCTGCTTGAATCGCTGCCGCAGGAGGCGATCATCGTCAGCGACATGACCCAGATCGCTTACTCGGCTGTCGACCTCGTCCCGCTGCGCGACACCATGCAGTGGCTGCACCCCACCGGCTACGGCACGCTCGGCTACGCGCTGCCCGCGGCCATCGGCGCCAAGCTCGCTGCGCCCGCGCGCAAAGTGCTGGTGCTGGCGGGCGATGCGGGGTTTCAGTACACCGGTCAGGAAATGGCAGTGGCCAGCGAGCTGGGGCTGGATCTGGTGGTGGTGCTGTGGAACAACGACGCGCTGCAGCAGATTCACGACGACATGCTCGGCGCGCAGTTCGAACCGTTCGCGGTCACGCAACGCAATCCCGATTTCCAGGCCTGGGCGCAGGCCTGCGGATGGCGCGCGTGCGTTGCCGATACCCTCCCCGGCCTGATCGAGCACCTGAACACGGCGCTGTCGCACGACGACACCTGCACGTTGATTCAACTCAACGAGCGCTCGCTGGCACCCTGACCGAGAAGCGAAAAGGGGATAGATTCGCGTAGCGCGGAGATGTGCTAGATAAATCTGTCCCCTTAATCTACTGGCCTGCCGCTTGAACCTTCGCCCCGCGCCACGGCTTCTGATACACGATCGTTTTGACGTCGATCTTTTTGTCGTAGTACGTCAGCGATTCCTTCCAGCCGTTCTTGAGGAAGAACCGATTGGCCGGTACGTCAGGCTCGAAGCACTGGGCGGCAATCGCCGGATAGGCCTGGAACATCTCGGCTTCGCAATGCGCCAGGAGTTTCGAGCCCAACCCGAGACCGTGGTAGTTATAGTCGATAACGATCAGATCGATCGTGATGTCTCGACAGACCGCGAACCCGACCGGCTGCTGATCGAGCAGCAGGATCGGACAGTAGTTCTTGCCCAGATTCTCCGCCACGTACTCATTGATCGCTTCGTATTCGAGCGCGTCGACCACGTCGTTTACACCCATGAACGGGTGGTAACACGCGGCGATCGTTCTCTGTGCGATCGGCGTCAGCGCGGCCTCGTCACCACGCGTTGCTTCGCGAAAGAGCGTAAGGTTGGTTTGAAACCTGCCGGTCATGCCGGTACAGCGCCAGAATCGCAATTATGCTTTAGAATTTGATCAGCATAAAACATACCACATTTCAAGCCACGCGTTCACAGTTCGTTCCTATACCGGTTTTCAGGCCACAGGCCTGTCGCCAGTCCGGCAGATCAGGACGTGATCGTAAACTCACTCGACGGTGGAGCGCTCGGACCAGTCGCCGGCTTCCAGCGTTTCCGCCAGCGCTTTGAGCGCCGTGGCTTCCTGCGTCCGCCCGAGCGATTCGAGGATCACCGCTTTCAGCATCACGCTGTCGCGGTTGTCCGCCTGCAGCACCAATGCATCGTCGACGACTTTGAGCGCCCGCTCGCTGCGGCCCAGGACGTAGTACACCAGCGCCAGGTTGTGGAACGCCTTCTGGTACCCGGGATCCAGAGCGATGGCCTGCTTGAACAGCCGCTCCGCCGCGCGGAAATCGCGCTGCTGCGCATGAATCACCCCCAGGTCATCGTGCGCCTCGGCGTTGCCCTCGTCGAGCTCGATCGCCCGCTCGAAATCGGCCCGGGCGTTGTCGAGCTCGCCCAGCCACAGGTAGCGGATGCCGCGCTTCGTGTAGGCGAGCGAGCTTTTCGGATGATGCTCGAGGTAAGCATCGATTGCCGCGACACCCGCACGAACCTCACCGGACCGGCCGAGCGCCATGCCGCGTCCGAACCGCGCCAGGTGGGCCTCCGGATCAAGGCTCAGCGCGCGCTCGAAGTCTTCGATCGCGCCGTCGTATTCGCTCGCATAGAACCGCGCGTTGCCGCGCTCGATATAGAGCGCCGCCGACTGCGGCTGTTGACGTATCTGCCGCGACGCGCTGCTGATGACGGTTGCGACGTCCGCGGTTGCCCGGAAGATCCGCCACTCGCGCGTATCGGCGGCGGTTTCGTCCGCAACCAGCGCCAGCAGCACTGCGATGATCCGGATCATTCGGCGAGCAGCTGCCTGATGGTGTCGACGACCACCGGGTCGTCCCATTCCAGCGCCCCGGCAACGGCGTAGCGAATGCTGCCCGTGCCGTCGATCAGGAAGCTCGACGGAAAGGCCGACACCTGCCAGCGCTGTGCATAGCGGAGCCCGGCATCGAGCAGCACGGGAAAGTTGACCGGACGTGCCCGCAGGAACGCGTTGATGGTGGCCGGTGTCTCGTCGAGGTTCACCGCGAGAACACGGAACGGCTGCCCGGCCATCGCGGTCTGCAGGCGCACCATGGAAGGCAGTTCGTGCACGCAGGGAGGACACCAGCTCGCCCAGAAACTCACCAGCAATGCCGTGCCCGCGTACTTGCGCGTGTCGTGAATCCGGCCATCCAGGTCCGGCAGGCGCAGCCGGTCGTGTTGTGGCCCGGTGTAACGAACGAGCTTCCTGCCCGGCGTACCGGCTTTCGGCGCGGGCCGCGCATCCAGCTGCGCGAAACCCCGCGCTGCAGCGTCATGACTCAGGAGGTCCATCGAACGAAGCAGCAGGCCTGCCAGCCCCTGTCCCGCGCTCACCTCGAGCGGTGAGGCGTCCGGTCTGTAGAAGAACCGGTTGCGGGCGCCCTGAACCAGCGTGTGGTAGACGCGGCTGCCGCCTTCGGACAGGACCGCGACAATTTCGTCCCGGTAGAGGTGTTCGATCGACTTCTCGGCGAAGATCACGAAAACGGGAAAGTTCGTGGCGCTGGCAATGGGCTCGAACTCGCGGCGTCGCCCGGGCTGGCGCGTGCGCAGGAACAGGTCGGGCGTGACGAGCAGCACGCCGCCGATCTCCTGCAGGCCCTGGCGCACAGCGTGGCGGAGACACTCGAGCAGCACCGTCGCTCCGCGACCCTGGCCCAGCACGAAAAGCCGTTTGCCACTGCGGGCACCGGCCGCATGCAGGAATGCACCGCAGGTGTCGCGCGGTATCTCGGAAAGGCTCGCGCGCAGCGTCGGCAGAAACCAGGTAGCGAAAGGATCGGCGATCCACACTTCCGTGCCGGAGCGGCTCAGCTGTGCGGCGACCTCCGCGTGCCCCTGCTCGATACCGTGCTCGGAAGGCCACCAGACCAGCAGCCCGGTGCCGGTTGCCGGGTAGCGTTGAAAAGCCACCTCGACCCCGTCCGCCGTGGTGAGTGTTTCTACCCGGGGCTCGCTGGCGCCAGCACTGCAGCAGGCCAACATCAGGAGAGCCGGCGAAAGCCATCGACGCGCGCTCGCGCCGCTCCAGCGCACCTTACCCGATGACATTCGTAGACTGGTGCGCAAACAACGCAGGCAATCGGGGCGGGGCGCTGCCACCCCGTCCCGGTCCACGCCCCGCCGGGCTAGGGCTTGATGTAGGTGTAGCCCATGGCCTGCAGCTTGGACAGCTCGGCCACGCCGCTGGGAACGACATCCGCCTTGTCGACGTCGTAGAGATCCTGCAGGTAGTCGACCTTTTTACCGCGCAGCGTATTGGCGCAGACATTGAAAGCCACACCCTGGTTCTTCAGGTTCGACACGCGCGCCTGCATTTGGTCGCTGGCGTTGGCTTTTCCGAACTTGGTGTTTCCGAGGGCATCGGGTTCCAGCAGCAGCGTCAGGCCGTTGCCGTGCAGCACGACCTTGAGGTCGAGATTCTCCGCGCCGACGGCATTGATGTGATTCTGGATGTTGCGCATCGCGCCGGCTTGCTGCTTCGGGTTGTCGTAGTTGATGTGATAGACGACCTTCTGCTTCCCGTAACCTTCGGCGATCGCGGCGCCCGATATAATCAACGCCAGGCCGGTTATCAGGGTGGATACCAGTCGCATTGTCATAGCTGTCTCCTCCATCTGCGGCTACCCCGGCACGACCGAAGCGGGCCGGGGGCGAATGGTGCCTGCCATGCTGCACGGTGTCAGCATGGCGAGCCTTGGCAGCGCTTTCTGGGCAGGCTGGCGCTCGCGGAGTTGGCTGGACCGGCCGAGGGTGGCTTGATCCTGGTCAACGCGCGGACGGCGTGCCTGTCACGCCGCATCGGGCATTCTAGCGTACTGCCACCCCTTCACGTGCTGTCCGTAAGAGATACGAGCGGGTCCCTTCCCGCCGCCCACAGGAGTAAGCCATGAAACGGCACAATCTGCTCGGGGTGCTGGCGCTGTGCACCGCGGGGCTTCTGTTTGAAAGCGCCGGCGCGAACGGTCCCTTGAGTGTCGAGGACGCCTGGGCCATGGCCACGCCGCCGACGGCCCGCAACGGCGCCGTGTATCTGGTCGTGGAACAGCACGGTGAGCAGGCTGACCGGCTGATCGGCGCTGCCTCGACGGTGGCCGAACGGACCGAGCTGCATACGCACATCATGCAGGACGGCATGATGATGATGCGCCGGCTCGATGGGCTCGAGGTAGTGCCGGGCGAACCGCTGACTTTCGAACCGGGTGGACACCACGTGATGCTCATGGGCCTGCACCATCCCCTGACGGCAGGGCAGCGTTTTCCGCTCACCCTCAGGTTCGAAAGCGGCGGCGACGTCCAGGTCACCGTGGCGGTACGCGCAATGGGCGAGATGTAGACGGTTGACGTCTCGACGCTCTGCAATCTGACATCCGAGCTTTGTATCACCACAGCCGCGCTGCACCGCGGACCCCGCTGGCATCGCCGTGCACCGGCGGCAGCAGACGCGTGGCGACGTGCTCCGAGAACACGTGTGCGGCCAGTAACGCCGGCACGTTCTCGTACCATCGCTCGATGTTGGACAACCCGCCTCCCAGCACGATCACGTCTGGATCGACGATGTTGATCACCTGCGCCAGGCCACGCGCCAGGCGCTGTTCGTACCGCTGCAGCGCGGCCTCGGCATCCGGGTCGCCGGCCCGGGCGCATGCGGCGATCCCGTCCGCCGGCAACCGGCGCTGCGCCAGCCGGGCAAACTCCCGTTCCAGCGCGGGCCCCGAGAGCCAGGTCTCGATGCAGCCGCGACGCCCGCAGTAGCAGGGAGGACCGGGCAACTCGTCGGCCAGCGGCGCCGGCAACGGGGTGTGTCCCCACTCCCCGCCGATCGCGTTGGCGCCGACGAGCACACGCCCGTCGATCACCAGGCCGCCGCCCACGCCGGTGCCCAGGATCACGCCGAACGCGGCCGCGGCGCCCTTCGCAGCGCCGTCACTGGCTTCCGAGAGCGCGAAGCAGTTCGCGTCGTTGGCCACGCGCACCTCGCGCCCCAGACGTTGCTCCAGGTCGCGCTTGAACGGCGTGTGATTCAGGCAGGTGGTATTGGCGTTGCGCAGCAGGCCGGTGGTCGGCGAGATCGCGCCCGGTGTGCCGATACCAACGCTGCAGCGCGCACCAACGTCGGCCTCGGCCGCCGCGATGAGCCGGGCGACGGCCTCGAGAATCGCCGGGTAGTCGTCGTGCGGGGTGGCGATGCGGCGTTCCCAGCACACCTCGTCCCGCGGCCCGAGCACCGCGAGCGCGATTTTACTGCCGCCTAGATCGACGCCGATTCGCAGAGCCATGGCACACCGGATGTGGATAACACGGTGGAAAAACTGCGCATAAACAACGCGGTTTCCGGGGCGCATTTTAGCCAACAAATTACCCGCAGGTTATCCACAGACTATCCTCGGCCTTATCAACGCCAACCCCCAGATGTTGGGGTAGGGACCCGCCCAAACCACATCTTCTTGTGGTTTTGACTTGACTGAGGCCGCTTCGAACACCTACCATTGGCCTTCCATTCGCGCGCCCAGAAATGCGCGCCAGACCAACAAGAATTTGGCTACGGAGAGGGCATGCAGACGGAAACAAGCGGTGTTGCCGAGGAGCAACCGATCGTCGAAGACGTTCACACCGGCGGCGCCACGGTAGCGGAACTCAACGTGACCGCGCCCGGCCAGTACCGGATCATCCGCCGCAACGGCAAAGTGACCGGATTCGACGCCGAGAAGATCAAAGTTGCCATGACCAAGGCCTTCCTGGCCGTCGAGGGAGGCAACGCGGCCGCCAGCCGGCGGATCCACGACACCGTCGACGAGCTCACCGGACAGGTCGTGTCCGCGCTGAAGCGCGGTCGTCCCGACGGGGGCACGTTCCACATCGAGGACGTGCAGGATCAGGTCGAGCTGGCCCTGATGCGCACCGGCGAGCACAAGGTGGCGCGCGACTACGTGCTCTACCGCGAGGAGCGCGCCCGTGAGCGCGAGCAGCAGGCGCAGGAAGACGGCGCCGGCAGCGGAGCACCGCGGACACTGCGGGTCAGCGCCGCCGACGGCACCAGCA
The DNA here is from genome assembly GCA_024644045.1 of Chromatiales bacterium. Taxonomy (GTDB): domain Bacteria; phylum Pseudomonadota; class Gammaproteobacteria; order JAHELT01; family JAHELT01; genus JAHELT01. The sequence goes on from JAHELT010000043.1 coordinate 28,953, forward strand.
AGGAACTCAACCTGGAGCGCGTCCACGCGCTGCTGACCGAGGCGACCGCCGGGTTCCCCGAAGCGGACGCCCAGCCGATCATGGACGAAGCCCTGCGCAACCTCTACGACGGCGTGCCGGAAGTCGAGGTCGGCACCGCGCTGGTCATGGCCACGCGCGTGCTGATCGAGAAGGAACCGGACTACACCTACGTGGCGGCGCGTCTGCTGATGGACAACATGCGGCGCGAGGCGCTGTCGTTCCTGGCCGGTGCGGCCACCGAGGCCACCCAGCAGGAAATGGCAGACGGCTACGCCGATTACTTCCAGCGCTACGTGCGCCGCGGCGCCGAGGTGGAGCTGCTCGACCCGAAGCTGGCTAACGAATTCGATCTCGACAAGCTGGGGCAGGCGCTGCTCCCGGAACGCGATCTGCAATTCACGTATCTGGGGCTGCAGACGCTCTACGACCGCTACTTCATTCACTACCACGGTACGCGGTTCGAACTCCCGCAGGCGTTCTTCATGCGGGTAGCCATGGGCCTGGCAATGCACGAAGTGGATCGAGAAGCACGGGCGATAGAATTCTACCGCCTGCTGTCGTCGTTCGACTTCATGAGTTCCACGCCCACTTTGTTTAACTCGGGCACGTTAAGACCCCAACTCTCCTCCTGCTACTTGACTACGGTCCCGGATGACTTGCATGGGATCTTTGAGAGCGTCAAGGACGACGCTATGCTTTCCAAGTTCGCCGGAGGACTGGGCAACGACTGGACCCGCGTGCGGGCCATGGGCGCGCACATCAAGGGCACCAACGGCAAATCGCAGGGCGTGGTGCCGTTCCTGAAAGTCGCGAACGACACCGCGGTCGCCGTGAACCAGGGCGGCAAGCGCAAGGGCGCCATGTGCGCCTATCTCGAGACCTGGCACAAGGACATCGAGGAGTTCATCGAGCTGCGCAAGAACACCGGTGACGACCGCCGGCGCACGCACGACATGAACACCGCGAACTGGATCCCGGACCTGTTCATGAAGCGGCTCACCGGGGAAGCCGACTGGACGCTGTTCTCCCCGGATGAGACCGCGGATCTGCACGACTTGTACGGGCAGGCGTTCGAGCAGCGTTATGCCGAGTACGAAGCCAAGGCCGACCGCGGCGAGATCAAGAATTTCAAGCGCGTAAAGGCGCTCGACCTGTGGCGCAAGATGCTTGGGATGCTGTACGAGACCGGCCATCCGTGGATGACGTTCAAGGACCCGTGCAACCTGCGCTCCCCGCAGCCGCACATGGGCGTCGTGCACTCCTCGAATCTGTGCACCGAGATCACGCTCAACACCTCGGATGAAGAGATCGCGGTGTGCAACCTCGGCTCGGTGAACCTGGCCGCGCACGTGAACGAGAACGGCCTGGACCACGAAAAGCTCGCGGCCACCGTTCGCACCGCGGTGCGCATGCTGGACAACGTCATCGACTACAACTACTACAGCGTCGCCAAGGCCCGCCGCTCGAACCTGCGTCACCGCCCGATCGGAATGGGCGTGATGGGCTTTCAGGACGCACTGTACAAGCTGCGCGTCCCCTACGCCGGCGATGGCGCCGTCGAGTTCGCCGATCGCTCGATGGAGGCCGTCAGCTACTACGCGATCAGCGCATCCGTGGACCTGGCCGAGGAACGCGGCCAGTACGCTTCGTTCGAGGGCTCGCTGTGGAGCGAAGGCGTGCTGCCCATCGACTCCATCGCGCGCCTGGAAGAGGGACGCGGCGGCTTTCTGGAGCTCGACCGATCGCACAGCCTGGACTGGGACAGCCTGCGCGCGCGGGTCAAGCGCAGCGGCATGCGCAACTCCAACACCATGGCGATCGCCCCCACCGCCACCATCTCGAACATCTGCGGGGTATCGCAGTCGATCGAGCCCACCTACCAGAACCTGTTCGTCAAGTCGAACCTGTCCGGTGAGTTCACGGTGGTCAATCCCTACCTGGTGGCGGACCTGAAGCGCGCCGGGCTGTGGGACGGCGTGATGGTGAACGACCTGAAATATTACGACGGCAGCGTGCAGCCGATCGATCGACTGCCGGACGAGCTCAAGCAGCTTTACGCGACGGCGTTCGAAATCGATCCGCGCTGGCTGGTGGAAGCGGCCGCGCGGCGCCAGAAGTGGCTGGACCAGGCACAGTCGCTGAACCTGTACATGGCCGAGCCGAACGGCCGCAAGATGGACAATCTCTACAAGCTGGCCTGGATTCGCGGGCTCAAGACCACCTACTACCTGCGGTCCATGGGTGCAACCCATGTGGAGAAAAGCACGATGTCCACGGATCGTGCAAACCGGCTGAACGCCGTGCAGAACGATACGCCGGAAGAGTCGGGCAACGTGTGTTCCCTGCTCGATCCGGATTGTGAGGCTTGTCAGTGAGCGGTACCAAGCGAGGAGCTTTGTCGACATGAGAAACTGGGAAGATCCCGTAGCGCAATTCACGTCCGGCGGCCCGGCCCTGGCGGCCGTGCCGATGCCGGTCGAAGACACGCCTTCCCGCACCTCGCTCGGGCCGGCCGTGACGCCGGCCGAGCCGCTGCCTGATGTCGCCGGCGCCGGCGGCGCCACCGGCCTGGAGGCGATAGAAATGGGCGCTGCGCGCATTCGCGTGGACGACAAGCGCATCATCAACTGCCGGGCGGATCTCAATCAGCTGGTACCGTTCAAGTACGAGTGGGCGTGGCAGAAGTACCTGGACGGCTGCGCCAATCACTGGATGCCGCAGGAAATCAACATGACCGCGGACATTGCACTGTGGAAGGATTCCAACGGCTTGACGGAAGACGAGCGCATGGTTGTGAAACGCAACCTGGGGTTCTTCTCGACGGCCGATTCGCTGGTCGCCAACAACCTGGTGCTGGCCGTCTACCGGCACATCACCAATCCCGAATGCCGCCAGTATCTGCTGCGCCAGGCGTTCGAGGAGGCGCTGCATACGCACGCCTACCAGTACTGTGTCGAATCGCTGGCCCTGGACGAAGGCGAAGTCTACAACATGTACCGCGAGCTGCCGGTAGTGGCGCGCAAGGCGGAGTGGGCGCTGCCCTACACCAGGAGCCTGGGCGATCCCGATTTCCACACCGGCACGCCGCAGGCAGACCGGCGCCTGCTGCGCGACCTCATCGCGTTCTATGTGATCTTCGAGGGCATATTCTTCTACGTTGGGTTCGTGCAGATTCTTTCCATGGGCCGGCGCAACAAGCTCACCGGCGTCGCGGAGCAGTTCCAGTACATCCTGCGCGACGAGTCGATGCACATGAACTTCGGCATCGACGTTATCAACCAGATCAAGATCGAGAACCCGCAGCTGTGGAACGACGCCTTCAGGGACGAGATCGCGACGATGATCCGCGAGGCGGTCAGCCTCGAAACGCAGTACGCCTACGACACCATGCCGCGAGGCATTCTCGGGCTGAACGCCCCGATGTTCGAGGAGTATCTGCAGTTCATCGCCAACCGGCGTTGTGCCCAGATCGGACTCGCAGAGCAATACTCAGGGGCGACCAATCCGTTTCCGTGGATGTCGGAAATCCTGGACCTGAAAAAAGAGAAGAACTTTTTCGAAACCCGGGTAACGGAGTACCAGACGGGTGGTGTACTGAGCTGGGATTAGCCCGCTACGGGGATGCGGCCGGTTGCGTGCTCCGCATGCCGGCCCGCAGGCCCCGGCCGCGCGGGCATACAACAACTGAAGTGCCGACGGCTCTGGCCGGCCGTCGGTTTGTTGGCG
>JAHELT010000044.1:0-27658 GCA_024644045.1 Chromatiales bacterium
TTTCGGTCTGCGGACGGGCGGTGCGGTCGTGCAGCGGGTAAGCCAGCACCTCGATACGCGTGTGCTCTGCCTGATTGGCGGTCGCCACGATCACGCCCCCCCAGGCCACCCGGTTGCCACGCACCGTGGCAAAGCTGTCGAGCGCCTGGCCCGGCTGCAGCGAGCGGTCGGTTCCTTCCAGAGACACCGGCGCGGAGGCACATGCGCAAAGCAGCAGGGCCGTGGTGAAAACGGTAAGGGTACGCATGGCGGCAGCTCGGCGTTCAACGAACATGGCGTGGCAGGTAGTACGGGTACGGATAAGGGTACCAGGGATCGTGGTAATAGTAAGGATAAGGTGGGTACACATACGGGGGGTAGGTCTCGCGGCGGGGCCACAGCCGGTGGGTCTCCGCGCTGAGCACCGGATACAGGTATTCGAACTCGCCGATCCGCGCCGTCGTCGCCGCCTGCAGGACGCCGACGGCGGTCAGCTCGCGGCCCGGCGCGAAGATTACCGGGTCGTGAAAGCCTGGCAACAGCGCCACGAAGCGCCCGCTGCTCACGTCAGCCGGCCGCGGACGGCCGCTCGGGTAGAGCTCACGCGCGACCACGTAGACGCGCGTTTCCTCGGCACGGTTCTCCACGCTGGCGATGGTCCCGCCCCAGCGCACCCGCTCGCCGGCGAACCGCTCGGGTGCGGCCACCACGTCGGCGAGCGGCGGACCGTCGGCGGTGTCGCGAATCGGGTCGGGCGTAGTGGCGCAGCCGGCCAGCCAGAGCGCCACCAGCGTCGCTCGCATGAGCGCAAGGGGAACGCCGCGTCTCCAGGATGAAGCGCCGTGCCGGGCGCCGGGCTTCGTGATAGGGTACGTATGGACGTTCATGGAATGCGCTTTGGAGACTGCCTCATGAGATCGTTTTACGCCGCGTGCGTCGCACTTTCCATTACACCTGCGACATTCGCCGACACCACCATGCTGTTCGACGATCAGGTTTTTCTGGTCAAGGACGGCCGGGTCCTGATCCGCGGCGATCAGGAGGACACCCTGTTCGACGGACAGCGGGTGACCGTGATCGATCACAAGCGGCGCGGCTACTTCGTGATGGATCCGAAGACCATGGGCGAGAAAGCCAAGGCGATGCAGGGGCAGATGCAGTCACAGATGCAGCAAATGCAGCAGCAACTCGGCCCGATGATGCAGCAGATGCTGGACAACCCCGACATTCCCGAATCGCAGAAGAACCAGATACGCGCGCAGCTCGCGCAGCTCACAGGCGGCGCCGGGGCCAGCACGGGCGCGATGCCGAAACCGCAACCGGTCACGGTCAGGGCGACCGGTGAAACGCGTACCGTACGCAACATCAAGTGCAAAGTGATTCTGGCGTCGCGCGCGGCGCGCGCCATACAGGAGGCGTGCGTTGCGACCCCCAGGGCCGCCGGCGTGCCCGAAGCCGACTATCGGGCATTGCGCAACATGTTCGCGTTCATGCGCAAGACCGCCGAGGAGATGATGACGTCGATGGGGATGCAGTCGCCGGGACCGGTGTTTCCGGACTTCGAGGGCGTACCCGTGCAGATCAAGGACCTCGAGGACGGCGAGGTCAGTACCCTGCAGAGCGTTTCCACCAACCGTATCGACGCCGACGCGATGAGGGTTCCGGCGGACTACCGGCAGAACGACGCGCTCATGTGAGGCCCGGCGCCGGGCGCCGTGCAGACGCTGCCGGATTTTCTGGACGACGGGCTGCGGCTGGTATCGATCGGGCTCAATCCATCGCTGCCGTCGGTGCGCGCGGGATTCTACTTCGCCAATCCGCGCAACCGCTTCTGGCGGGCCCTGCACGGCAGCCGGCTGCTGTCGGGCGAGTATCATCCAGCGCCCGGCGTGGAGCGCGCGCTGCTGGAACGCGAAGGTATCGGTTTTACGGACGTCGTAAAACGGCCGACCCGCGGGGCGCACGAGCTGCGCGCCGCCGATTACCGGACCTGGGTGCCGGCGCTGGAGGCAAAGCTGCGCGAGCGGGCACCCCGTTGCGCCTGGTTCCACGGCAAGCTGGCCTATCGCCATTTCCTCCGCCACTCGAGCCTGGCCGCGGGCGATGTCGAGTGGGGGCTGCAGACCTCGCGCATCGGGACCTCGCTGATTTTCGTCACCCCGAACCCGAGCCCGGCCAACGCCGCCTACTCGCTCGAGGCGCTGATCGACTGGTATGACCGCCTGGCTGAAACCCTTGCCGGGTGATGAGTCCCACCGCCGCGCCTTGCCGTTCCCGGTACACGGGCTGACACGGCGGGCAGCCTCGCGCAACCCGTTGCGGCATGAGGGCGCGTGCCGGTGAACGTCGATCGGCTCGAGGCGCCGGTCCTCGATGCGGGGTCAGTCGCCGGTCAGCTCGACGATCCTGTCGTGCAGGCTTCGCGGCACTTCAATGTTCGCGGCGGCGTTGCGCTCACGGTTGGCGTAGCGCCGGTCCCCGGGCAGGCGTACACCTGCGATGCCGCCCAGGCGCGCAAAGAAGCCTTCGGCGTGCGCCAGCCAGTTGGCATCGCCGAAGCGTGACGGGTCCATCGCCAGGATGAACTCGCCGCCACGCGGCGGACCGCCGTCGCCATTGTCGTTTTCCTTCGCCTCGAAGCTGAAAGCCTGGCCGATGAGCCCGGCAGCCAGCAGCTCGACCAGCAGCGCGATCGACGCGCCTTTGTAGCCGCCGAACGGCAACAGCACGCCGCCGTCGATGATCGCCTGCGGGTCGGTGGTGGCGGCGCCCTGAGCATCCAGTCCGACGCCCGGCGGCAGGCTGTGCCCCTCGCGCGCCGCGATCATGACTTCGCCGCGCGCCATGGCGGCGGACGCCTGATCGAACACCAGCGGCGCGCGCTCCCCGCGCGGCCAGCCGAAGGCCATCGGGTTGGTGCCGAAAAACGGCTGACTGGCCCCGGCCGGCGCGACCGCGGGCATGTAAGCCGTGCATGCCAGTGCAGCCAGTCCCGCGCGGGCCACCGCCTCCACTTCGATCCACAACGCCGAGAAGTGGTGCATGTTCACCATGGCCAGCGCGGCGATGCCCTGGGTGCGCGCGCAATCGATCAGCGGCTGACGCCCGTGCTGCAGTGCCAGCGGCGCGTAACCGCCGCCGGCATCGACCCGCACCACGCCCGGCGCGAGCTGCTCCACGCGCGGTGCGGCTTTGCCGTCCACTTTACCGCTGCGCAGAGAGGCCACGTAGCCCGGCACGCGAAACAGGCCGTGCGCGTGACAGCCGTCCCTTTCCGCAGCACCGATCGTATCCGCCAGCGCCGCCGCATTGGCCGCATCGCAACCGTTCGCAGCCAGGCAGCGCTCGGCGAGCTGATGCACCTGCGCAAGGTTCAAGGCAACCGTGCTCATTGCAGATCTCCTCCACTGCCGTGCAGCGTTGCGAGCGCGCAACCGCTCAGCGCATCGTTACGAGTTCTTCGGCGTTGGTCGGATGAATCGCCACCGTGTCGTCCAGATCCGCCTTGCACGCGCCCATGCGGATGGCGACCGCGAAGCCCTGCATGATCTCGTCCGACGCCATGCCGATAATGTGGCAGCCGACGACCTTTTCCGGGGCGCCGACGGTCACCAGCTTCATGGTGGTCACCGCCTTGTGCTCCGTCATCGCATAGTACATCGGTGTGAACTGGGTCTGATACGTTTTCACCGCGCCGCCGTACTCGCTGCGCGCCTGCTCTTCGGTGAGACCGACGGTGCCGATGGGGGGGTGGCTGAACACCACCGTCGCGATGTTCGAATACTCGAGCTTGCGCTCGGGCTGGCCGCCGTACAAGCGGTCTGCCAGCCTGCGCCCGGCGGCGATCGCGACCGGCGTGAGCTGCATGCGTCCTGTGACATCGCCGATCGCGAATACCCCGGGGACGCTGGTTTCCTGATACGCGTCGGTCTTGACGAACCCCTGCCCGTCCGTGGCCACGCCGGTGTTCTGCAGGTCCAGCGCATCGGTGGACGGTTCCCGGCCGATCGCCCAGATCAGGGTGTCGAAGTCCGGCAGTCGCGTGCCGGTGTCGCACACGATCTCCAGACCGTTACCGTGGCGCTTGATCTCGGCGACCTTGGCGCGCGCCATGATCTCGACGCCGGCATCGGTCATCTCCTCGAACAACGCCTCGCGCAGCATCTGGTCGAAGGTGCGCAGCAGATGCTGCTTACGCAACAGCATGGTGACCTCGGCACCGAAGCTGCGCAGCATGCCGGCGAGCTCGACGGCAATGTAACCGGCACCGATCACCGCCACCTTGCGCGGACACTCCTGCAGCTCGAAGAACCCGTCCGAGGTGATACCGAACTCTGCACCCGGCACGTCGGGCACGCTGGGGCGCCCGCCGCTGGCGATGACGATGTGCTGCGCCGTGTAGTGAACGCCGTCCACCGCAACGGTGTGGTCATCCACGAACCGAGCGCGGCCGGCGACGTTCTCGACGCCGTTGTTCGCCATGTTGGTGGCGTAGATGTCGTTGAGCCTGCGGATGTAGGCTTCGCGTTTCGCAACCAGCGCCGCCCAGTCGTGGCCACCGCGGGTCAGCGCGTACCCGTAGCCGCGCGCCTCGTCGAGTGCATGCCCCAGGGTCGCCCCGAACCACATGATTTTTTTCGGCACGCAGCCGCGGTTGACGCAGGTGCCGCCCAGGCGATCGGGTTCGATCACTGCGCAGCGTGCACCGTAACTGGCGGCGCGGTTGGCCACCGCGATGCCGCCGCTGCCGCCGCCGATCGACAACAGATCGAATTCTTGTGTCTGCACCGAGGTGTCCTGTCCCATAAGTAACGTACCATTCTGAGCGCGTGTCGCGTGCCAGGGCAAGGCGCCGGCGCTGGCGCAATAGTCCCTCTATTGCTAGGCGTCGCAACGCCGCCATGGGACGCGACACACGCTCCCCGCGTCGATCATTATGCTTGGGCGGGCCGCCAAGGGGCCATCTGCGGCGTTGCGCGCTTAAGCAGTAGAGGGACTATTCCTTAGCACCCGATGCCTTGCATCTGACCCCTTGGCGGCCGCAGAAGGGCACGTTACTCATGGGACAGGGCACTGGTGCGTTCCTCGCTGTGTCGGTTTGCTCACGTGCCGGGCCAGCGGTGTGCGCGTAAAATGCCCGGACTGGCAAAACCCGAAATCTACCACAGCCCCGATGGACGACACGGCCGAACCCCGGTTACCCGCGCCGCTGCACCGGCTGCACCAGTACGCGCTGCTGATGCGCCTGCACCGGCCGATCGGCATCTACCTCCTGGTGTGGCCGATGCTGTGGTCCCTGTGGTGGGCGGCGCGGGGCGTCCCCGATTTCAAGGTGCTGTGCGTGTTCCTGCTCGGCGCCGTGCTGATGCGCTCGGCCGGCTGCGCCATCAACGACTATGCGGACCGCAATCTGGATGGGCACGTCGCGCGCACCAAAGACCGTCCGCTGGCCGCGGGCGCGCTGAAGCCGTTCGAAGCGGTGCTGGTGTTCGCGGTGCTCACGGCACTCGCTTTCGCGCTGGTGCTGAGCATGAATTCGCTCACCATCTGGTTGTCGCTGGGCGGCGCTGCGCTGGCGGCCCTTTACCCGTTCAGCAAGCGGTACACGCACCTCCCGCAGGTGGTGCTGGGCGCCGCCTTCGGCTGGGCGGTGCCGATGGCCTGGGCCGCGCAAGCCGGCGAGCTCAACCGCATTACCTGGCTGATCTACATCGCCGCCGTGCTGTGGGCGGTGATCTACGACACCCTGTACGCAATGGCCGACCGGGAGGACGACATTCGCATGGGTGCGAAATCCACCGCCATACTGTTCGGCGATGCAGACAAGGCCGCGATCGCCGTGCTGCAGATACTGCTGTTGCTGACGCTGGTCATGATCGGTGTGAACAACGACATGGGCGGTTACTACTACGTCGCTCTGCTGATCGGCGCCGCGCTTTTCGACCACCATCGGTGGATGATCCGCGACCGCCAGCCGGCGGCGTGTTTCAGGGCCTTCCTGCACAACCACTGGTTCGGCATGGTCGTGTTCATCGGAATCGCGTTGCACTACCTGGTGGGCGTGTGAGCGCGCGCCAGCGCGCAGACCTGGACATCAGCGGCACCGGCGTGCAGCAGCACGCGCGACAGCTCATCGACGGTGGCGCCGGTGGTCAGCACGTCGTCGACGATCGCGAAGCGCAGGCCCGCCACCCCACCGCTCAGACGGAAGGCGCCCCTCACGTTGCGCCGTCGCTGCCCCGCACTCAGCGCCGTCTGTGCTGGCGTGGCGCGGCGGCGGTGGGCAAGACCCTGTGCCACCGAAATCGATGTGACCCGGCTCAGCGCGCGCGCCAGTGTGAGCGCCTGGTTGAAACCCCGCTCCCGCAGCCGGCTGGGATGCAGCGGCACCGGCAGCAGCCGGTCCACCCCGCGTAACGGCTGCTGCCGCACCCGTTCGGCGAACAGCGTGCTCAGCAGCCGGCCGTACTCCAGACGGCCGCCGTACTTGAAGCGCTGCACCAGGTGATCCAGCGGCGCTGCGTAGACGAACGCCGCCTGCGCACGTCGGTAGGCCGGCGGCCGCTGCAGACAGCGCCCGCAGGTACGGCGCGCGGGGTCGGCGGGAAAGGACACAAGCGGCAGCGAGCAGATGTCGCAACAACAGGTGTTCAGCGGGAGCTCACGGGCACAGGCGGCGCAGATATCGACGGACTCGCGGCCGCGCGCGCCGCACAGCAGACAATGCGGTGCATACACCGTCCAGGCAATCCTTTGCCACAGCGTACTGTAAACCATGCGCAGTCCCTGCGGTTGACAGTGGCCGGTCAACCGCTATGATCGAGCGCGCTCCTCCACCTGGCAAGCCCCCATGCACATGAGCGACCTCCGCCACGACTGGCAGCGCGAAGAAATCACCGCGCTGTTCGCCCTGCCGCTCAACGACCTGCTGCACCGGGCGCACGGTCTGCACCGCAGCTACCACGATCCGAACGCGGTGCAGATCAGCACGCTGCTGTCGATCAAGACCGGTGCCTGCCCCGAGGACTGCGCATACTGCCCGCAGAGCGCGCGCCACAACACCGCCCTCGAGCGTGAACGCCTGCTCGGCGTCGGCGAGGTGCTCGCCGCGGCCCGCGCCGCGAAAGCGGCCGGCGCAACCCGCTTCTGCATGGGCGCCGCCTGGCGCAACCCGACCGACCGGAATCTGGACAAAGTGATCGAGCTGGTCGGAGCGGTGCGCGGGCAGGGTCTGCAGACCTGTGTCACATTAGGCATGCTGAGCGGGGCGCAGGCACAGCGGCTGGGCGACGCCGGGCTGGACTACTACAACCACAACCTGGACACCTCGCCTGAGTTCTACGGCGAGATCATCACCACGCGCGTCTACCAGGATCGCCTGGATACGCTCGCGCACGTGCGCGACGCGGGCGTCAAGGTGTGCTGCGGCGGCATCGTGGGCATGGGCGAATCGGTCGATGACCGGGCCGGATTGCTGCAGCAGCTCGCCAACCTGCCGCAGCACCCGGAATCGGTACCGGTCAACCTGCTGGTGCAGGTACAGGGCACGCCGCTGTACGGCGCGCCGGCGCTGGACCCCATCGAGTTTGCACGCACCGTGGCGGTGGCCAGGGTGCTGATGCCCCAATCGGTCGTAAGGTTGTCGGCAGGACGCGCGCAGATGAGCGATGAACTGCAGGCTTTGTGCTTTTTCGCTGGCGCCAACTCCATTTTCTACGGTGAGAGGCTGCTGACCACGGAGAACCCGGAGCAGCAGCGCGACCGCGAGCTGTTCGCGCGTCTGGGGTTGCACGCGGCCGCCGCCGCGCACTGATCCGACCCGGTGCCGGAGCCGCTCGAAGAATCACTGCACAGCTGGTTGAGGCAGCGGCGCAGCGAGCATTTGCTGCGCGTGCGCCGGGTCAGCGACTCACCCCAGCAGCCGGTGATGCGCATCGACGGCCGGCGTGTGCTGGCGTTCTGCAGCAACGACTACCTGGGACTGGCCAACCACCCGCTGGTGGTCGAGGCGGTCGCCGACGGGGCCAGAAAGTGGGGCGCCGGCAGCGGTGCCTCGCATCTGATCAACGGTCATGCCAGGGCGCACCAGCAGCTCGAGGAGGAGTTTGCCGCATTCGTGGGCCACCCCCGGGCGCTGCTGTTCTCCTCGGGCTATCTCGCCAACCTGGGCATGCTGAGCGCGCTGCTGTCTCGGGGCGACGAGGTGCTGCAGGACCGCCTGAACCACGCCTCGCTGCTGGACGCCGGCCTGCTGAGCGGCGCGCGGCTGCGCCGTTACCTGCACGGCGATCCACAATCCTTGCGTAACAAGCTCGGCAAACCCGTCAGCGGCCACCGGCTGGTGGTTACCGACGGTGTGTTCAGCATGGACGGCGATCTGGCACCCCTGCCCGGGCTCAACGAGATCTGCCAGGCGCACGCAATCCCGCTGCTGGTCGACGACGCCCACGGTTTCGGGGTGCTGGGTAAGACCGGCGCCGGCACGGGTGAAGCGCTGGGCGTGCAGCCCGCAATGCTGATGTGCACGCTCGGCAAGGCGCTGGGCACTGCCGGGGCGCTGGTGGCCGGCAGCGAGACCCTGATCGAGACCCTGCTGCAAAGGGCCCGCAGCTACACCTACACCACAGCACTGCCGGCCGCGCTCGCCGAGGGGGCGCGCGTTGCCTTGCGCTTGCTCGAAACCGAGGCCTGGCGACGTGAGTCCGTACTGGCGCTGACTGAACGCTTCAAAGCGGGCGCCCGGCGCCTGAAGCTGCCGCTGATCGCGTCGCCGACGCCGATTCAGCCGCTGCTCGCGGGCAGCAGCGAGCTGGCGGACCGCCTCAGCCAGGCGCTGGCGAAGGCGGGTGTTGTGGTGCCGGCGATCCGTCCGCCGACGGTCGCCAGCGGGTCTGCCAGGCTGCGTATCACGCTGAGCGCGGCGCACACCACGGGGCATGTCGATTCATTGCTGAACGCCCTGGCGGACGTGTGGGAGACGGAGGGGCAGGTAGGCGGCTGAAGCGCCGGCTCCCTTCCTTAACCGGTCAGAGTCAGGCGCTGCGCGAGAGGCGTACGCGCACCTCGCCCATGTCGAATTCTTTCTCGCTTTCGGTCGGCCCGAGCAGCGGCGCGAAGGTCTGCGCGGAGCCGCCGTGCGGCTCGATCTGATCGATGAAGCCCTCCTCGATCAGCCACATGGCGATGTCCACGCTCTGCGTCGGAGTCGTGCCCATGCCGAGGGTCCGCTCGCCGGTCTGCGAACCGCTGCGCCGCGGCACGGCTTTCAGCTTGCGCAGGTTCTCCTCGGTGCGTGCAGCCACCACCCGGCCGCCGCCGGTGGCCACCGCCTTGTCGAGGCAGTGCAACGCGAGGTCCACGAACTCGTCGAAGTTCTGGCAGCGGTAGGCACGCGGCGTCGCGATTCCCACGCTGACCCCGTTGAACGACTGGGCCGAGCCGCGCATCTCACGCAGGAGTTCGAGCACCCGACGGGTCAGCATGCGCGCGGCGAAGGCGTTGGTCTCGCGGGCCAGCACGGCGAACCGTTTGCCGTCCAGGCGCGCGATGGTGTCCTCGGCGCGAACCGCTTTCCTGAGGCAGCGGACGAACTGCTCGACCAGGATGTCGCCCAGGCAGGCCGCCGGGCCGGCGTACGCCTGCTCCAGTTCATCGAGCTGGAAAAACACCAGGGCCAGTTCCGTGCAGTGGCGGCGCGAGAAAGCCAGTTCCTTGACGCCTTCGATGACCAGCAGCCGGGGTCCCGGGAGGCCGGTGAGCGGATCGCACAGCTCTTGCCGGGTGAAATCGACCGGCGCCTTTGCCGGGTGGGTCTCCTTACGTTCTGCTGGCTTCATCGTGCACTCCCCGGCGACGGGTGCTTTGTGTCAATTCACCGACGCCGTAAACCATAGTAGCAACTGGCGTGCCCAGCCGGGAGAATGCAAATAATATCGATAAATATCAATGGCTAACGACGTCCGAATCACGGCCCCTCGAGACCCTGCAGAGGCCTTGTTGCAAAATTTTGACGCCTCCACCGGGGCGTCCGGGGGATCCGCCGGGATTCAGAGCAACCCGTTCTCGGCGAACGACACGGTCTCGCCGTCACCCACCACGATGTGGTCCAGAACCCGTACCTCGACGAGCGCCAGCGCTGTTTTGAGCCGCTGCGTGATGCGTGTGTCGGCCGCGCTCGGCTGCGCAACCCCGGACGGATGATTGTGCGCGAAGATCGCCGCGGCAGCGTTCAGGGCGAGCGCGCGCTTGACCACCTCGCGCGGGTACACGCTGGCACCGTCGATGCTGCCGCGAAACAGCTCCTCGAAGCGGATTACGCGGTGGCGGTTGTCCAGAAACAGGCAGGCGAACACCTCGTGGGGCAGGTCGCGCAGCCGCGCGCTGAGGAACCGGCAGGTATCCCGGGGCGAGCCGATGCACACGCCCTTCTCCAGCCGTTCGAGCAGTCGGCGGCTGGCGATCTCCAGCGCGGCATGCAGCTGCACATAGCCGGCATCGCCCAGCCCGTAAACGCTGCAGAACTGGTCGCGCGGCGCCTGCAGCAGCGCCCGCAGACCGCCGAACTGCGCCAGCGCGTGGCGCGCGACATCGAGCGCCGACTGCCCCGCAGCGCCGCTGCGCAGCACGATGGCCAGAAGCTCTGCGTTGGAAAGCGCGGCGCTGCCGTGCAGCAGCAGCTTTTCGCGCGGCCGCTCGTTCCGCGGCCAGTCGGAAATAGCCATGAGACCTCCTTGTCTTGCCGGCAAGCGCAAGCCTAAATCCATGCCCCGGGTAACACAACCGCAGTGGCTGTGAGTACACTTCCGCTCATGCAACAGCAGCTTACCAACCGGCGAGTGCTGCTCGGCGTGACCGGCGGCATCGCGGCCTACAAGAGCGCCGAGCTGGTGCGCAGGCTGAAGGAGCTGGGCGCCGAGGTGCGCGTCATGATGACGCCCGCAGCCACGGAGTTCGTAAGCCCGCTGACCTTCCAGGCGCTCTCGGGCAACCCGGTGCACAGCCAGCTGCTCGATCCCCAGGCCGAGGCCGGGATGGGGCATATCGAGCTGGCGCGCTGGGCCGACCTGATCCTGGTCGCACCCGCCAGCGCCGATAGCATCGCGCGCCTGGCGCACGGTCGCGCGGACGACCTGTTCACGGCCGTCTGCCTGGCAAGCGACGCCGTCCGTGCCATGGCGCCGGCCATGAACCGCCTGATGTGGGCCAATCCCGCCACCCGGGACAACGTCGCCCTCCTGGCGGACCGCGGCTGGGCCGTGTGGGGGCCCGGCGAGGGCGATCAGGCATGCGGCGAAATCGGACCGGGCCGCATGCTGGAGCCACTGGACATAGCCGCGCGGGCGGCGCAGCTGTTCGAGACGGGCCTGCTCGCCGGGCAGCGGCTGCTGATCACGGCCGGACCGACGCGCGAAGCGCTGGATCCCGTGCGCTTCCTGAGCAATCACAGCTCCGGAAAAATGGGCTTCGCGCTGGCCCGGGAGGCCGCGTCCGCCGGCGCGCGGGTGACGCTGATCAGCGGCCCCGTGCATCTGCCCACGCCCGACCGGGTGACGCGCATCGACGTGGTCAGCGCCGCCGAGATGCGCGACGCCGTGCTCGATCACGTGCGGGACTGTGACGTGTTCATTGCCACGGCGGCGGTGGTCGACTACCGGCCGGCGCAGGCAGCTGCACACAAGATCAAGAAGCACCAGGAGACGCTCAGCCTGGAACTGGTCCGCAATCCGGACATACTGGCGGAGGTGGCGGCCCTGGCGGAGGCGCCATTTTCAGTCGGTTTCGCCGCCGAGACGGACGATGTGGCGCATTACGCCAAAGTCAAACTGAATGCCAAAAACCTGAACATGATCGCAGCCAACCGGGTGGGCGGTGTGGATAGTGCGTTCGATGGAGACGACAACGCACTACAGGTCTTCTGGCCGGGCGGCGATGCCAGTATCTCGCGCAGCAGCAAGCACAGCGTGGCGCGGCAACTGCTGGAGCTCATCGCCCAGAGGCTTCGGGACCGCGACTGAAAACAGGCTTCGTGCCCTGATCCTGCTCGCGCTGGGGATGATCCTCGGCGCCGCGCTCGTCGGCTGCTCCAGCGGCAGTGGCAGCGCGAGCAGCGGCGCAGCCCCCGGTATCACACTCGGCGCGGCGAGCGGTAACACCGACGAGACCGGCACCACGGCAACTTTTACGCTGGTGCTCGATGCCGCGCCCAGCGCCAACGTCACGGTCACGGTGAGTTCCAGCAACCCGAGCGAGATCGCGATTCAGGGGACCGCGGCCTTCACCTTCACGCCGGCCAACTGGAATGTCGCGCAGACGGTCACCGTTATCGGCGTCGACGACCAGCTGGTGGACGGTGCGGTGAACGTCACGCTCACCGCCACGGCCGGCAGCACCGGCGGCTACGCCGGCCAGTCGGCGACGCTGACGATGGCCAACGCGGACGACGGCAGAGAATTCTGGCCGAGCAGGGACAACACGCTGCTCGAGGACACCGCGAACAACCCGGCACAGTTCAGCAACGGCGCGGGTCAGTATGTGCACACCGGACGTATCAACCGGCCTGCAGATTCGATACGCCGCCCACTCATCGCCTTCGACGTCGCCGCGGTGGTTCCGGCCGGCGCCACCATCACCGGCGCCACGTTGCGCATGAACCTTTCGCGTGGGCGCGGCGGCGACCGGACCGTGGAGCTTCGCCGCATGAACGCCGACTGGGGCGCGCAGGGCTCCGATTCCAACGGCAACGAAGGCGGCGGCCAAGCCGGTAACGAGCTCGGCCTGGCGCAAACGGGCGACGCTACCTGGACCAACCGCTTTCACGACAACGGCGCCGCGCAGTGGAGCAACATGGCGGGCGGCGCTTCGGGCGCTGATTTCTCCAGCACCGTCAGCGCCAGCACTACGGTCGGCGACGCGGTGAACACCACCGTCGAGTGGACGGGCGCGCAGCTGATCGCCGACGTGCAGGACATGCTCGACAACCCGACGGCGAATTTCGGCTGGATCATGCTCGGCGACGAGACGGCGATGCAGACCGTGAAGCGGTTCGACTCAGGCGACGCGCCGGTCACCGGTAACCGCCCGCGGCTGCTCATCGACTACACGCTCTAGGCGACCGCACCGCCACCGCACGCCGGCCGCTGGGCGGCGCACCGGGCGCGGATTTCCCGGCGGTTGCCCGGAAGACGCCCCATTCCCGGTATAATCGCGCGTTTTGCAGCGCCTGACCGCCATGCCCAGCATCGAACTCAAGATCCTCGACCGGCGCCTCGGGAACGAGATACCGCTGCCGGCCTACGCGACGCCGGGCTCCGCCGGCATGGATCTGCGCGCCTGCCTGGATGCCGACCTGCCGCTGGCACCCGGCGACACCCACCTGATCCCCACCGGGGTCGCCATCCATATCGCCGATCCCGGCTTTGCGGCGGTCGTCCTGCCGCGTTCCGGTCTGGGGCACAAGCACGGCATCGTGCTCGGCAATCTGGTGGGCCTGATCGATTCCGATTACCAGGGCCAGGTGTTCGTCTCCTGCTGGAACCGCGGCCGCGACGCGTTCACCGTGGAAGTCGGTGAACGCATCGCGCAACTGGTCATCGTGCCGGTGGCGCAGGCCGACTTCCAGGTGGTGGAGAACTTTCAATCCTCAGAGCGCGGCGCGGGAGGCTTCGGTTCCTCCGGCCGGCGGTAGCAACCTCCGATGCAGATACCAGCCAGTATTTTCAGGGCGTACGACATCCGCGGCGTGGTGAGCGACGCGCTCACCCCCGAGGCCGTCGAGCAGATCGGGCGCGCTTTCGCCGCACAGGCGCTCAGTCAGGACTGCCGGCAGGTCGCGGTGGCGCGGGACGGACGCCTGTCCGGGCCGCAGCTCGTGCGCTCGCTGAGCGCCGGGTTGATGGCCGGCGGCTGCGACGTGATCGATATCGGCATGGTCCCGACGCCGGTGCTCTACTACGCGACCTACGCCCTCGACACCGGCACCGGCATCATGGTTACCGGCAGCCACAATCCGCCGGCCTACAACGGTCTGAAAATGATGATCGACGGCGACACGCTGGCCGGCGATACGATCCAGCGGCTGTACCGCCGGCTGCAGGACAATGCGCTGAGCGAGGGGGCGGGCACGCGCAGCGAGCAGCGGCTCGATGAGCGTTACATCGAGCGCATCGTGGGCGATGTGCAGCTCGCGCGGCCGTTGCGCATCGCGATTGACTGTGGCAACGGCGTGGCCGGCGCTGTGGCACCGGCGCTGTTCCGGCGCCTGGGCTGCGAGGTAACGGAAATGTACTGCGCGGTAGACGGCAATTTTCCCAACCACCACCCGGACCCGAGCAAGCCGGAGAATGTCGCCGAGCTGATCGAAACGGTGACCGGCGCCTCGCTCGATCTGGGGCTGGCCTTCGACGGGGACGGCGACCGCCTCGGCGTCATCGACGACCGCGGGCGCATCGTGTGGGCCGATCGCCAGATGATCCTCTACGCCCGGGACGTGCTGCAGCGCAACCGCGGCGCCACCATCGTCTACGACGTCAAGTGCACCAGCCACCTGGCACCGGCGATCCGCGAGGCGGGCGGTGTGCCCGACATGTGGAAGACCGGGCATTCGTTCATCAAATCGCGACTGCGCGACACCGGCGCGCTGCTCGGCGGCGAGATGAGCGGCCACATCTTCTTCAAGGAACGCTGGTACGGGTTCGACGATGCGCTGTACGCCGGCGCGCGCCTGCTGGAGATCCTCAGCGCCCGGGAGGGCAGCGCCGGCGAAATGTTCGACGCGGTGCCCGACAGCATCAACACCCCGGAGCTGAACGTGCATTTCAACGCCGAAGGCGACAACTTCCGGTTCATCGAGCGCTTCGTGGCGCAGGCGGTATTCCCCGGCGCCGAGCTTGCCACCATCGACGGCTTACGCGCCGACTACCCCGACGGCTGGGGGCTGGTAAGGGCCTCCAACACCACGCCGTCGCTGGTGATCCGCTTCGAAGCGCGGGATCAGGCCGCGCTGGTGCGCATCCAGAACGAGTTCCGCGACGCCATGCTGAGCGTCGACGCGAATCTGGACCTGCCGTTCTAGCGCCAGCACAGCGGAACGACGCCGTGATCGAGCAAGCCACCCAGACCGCGCGGGTACTCAACGAGGCGCTGCCCTACATCCAGCGCCTCAGCGGAAAGACCGTGGTGGTCAAGTACGGTGGCAACGCGATGATCGACGCGGCACTGCGCGAAAGCTTTGCGCGCAACATGGTGCTGCTCAAGCACGTCGGCGTGGCGCCCGTCGTGGTGCACGGCGGCGGCCCGCAGATCGGCCACCTGCTGAAACAGCTCGGCAAGGAAAGTCGTTTCGTGCAGGGGATGCGGGTGACCGACGCGGAAACCATGGACGTCGTCGAGATGGTGCTCGGCGGACAGGTCAACAAAGCGATCGTGGCACAGATCAACAAGTTCGGCGGACGCGCCGTGGGCCTGACCGGCAAGGACGGCGCACTGATCCGCGCGCGCCCGATGAAGCTCGAGGGCGGCGACGCCGACGTCGAGCTCGGTCAGGTCGGCGAGGTCGAGGCCATCGACCCTACGCTGGTGCACCTGCTCGCGGGCGGGGACTTCATTCCGGTCATCGCACCGATCGGCGTGGACGAAGACGGTGTCGCCTACAACGTCAATGCCGATCTCGCAGCCAGCAAGATCGCCACCGTGCTGGGCGCCGAGAAGCTGCTGCTGCTGACCAACACGCCGGGCGTGCTGGATGCCGAGGGCGGGCTGCTGGCCGCGCTGCATGCGAACGAGGTCAAGGGGTTGATCGAAAGCGGCACGATTTCCGGCGGCATGCTGCCTAAAGTGCGTTACGCCCTGGACGCGCTGGAGGCGAACGTCACCACCGCCACGATTCTCGATGGCCGGGTGGCCAACGCGGTGCTGCTGGAACTTTTCACCGACGCGGGCATCGGCACCCAGATTCGCACCGGCTCAGCGCCCTGAGGGCGCGTCTACTGGCGCAGTGCGCGCAGCTCCCGGTAACGCGTGAGGTCCGCCTCGAACTGCGCCACAATGTTTTCACGCTCTTCCTGGCGTGACTGCAGCGCCTTGCCGTGCGCTGACAGCTGACCCTGCACGCGCCGGTGATCGATCGCCAGATTGCCGGGGATCGGCTCGCGTTCGGCCTGCAGGCCCTTCATCTTCGCGTCCAGCTGATCATACCTGGACTGCAGCTCGTTGAGGGTCTTGCTGGCCAGGGCAATTGCCGAGTCGACGCTCGCCAGCCGGTCATCGCGGGCGATGATCAGGTCGCGCTCGGTGGGAAAGGTCTCCAGCAGAATCTGATCGCGCACTGCCTGCTCACGCTCCGTACGCTCGCGTTCCGCCTGCAGCTGTTTCTGGCGGCGCTCTTCGGCGATCTCCTCCGGGGTCTTGGCGCGACGCACGTTTTCGCGGACGATGCCGCGCTCGTCCAGCAGCTGGTGGCGTTTGGTCGACTGTTCGGGGGGAATCTTGTCGCTGTAGAAAACGTTGCCGTTCTCGTCCACCCACTTGTACAGCTTGGCAACCGCCGGCGACGTAAGCATCATCAGCAGCAACGTCAACGCCGCCAGCCCATGACGATTTCGTATCGGTCTCATGATTGCGTTCCTGAAAGTCGCACTGACCGCGAAGCGATCGCGGTCAGTTTACAATCGAATCGGCGTCCCTCCCGTCAACTTTAGCCAAAGGCGATAAGTTCGTCACGCCGTAGCGGCGGCGGTAGGCGGCGATAGCGGCCTCGGCCTCGGTATAGCCGCCGTGCTCGTGCAGCCAGCCGAGCACGTCGTCGAGCGTTGCGATGCTGTGCACGGGGATGCCGTAATCGGCGCTGACCTGCTGTACCGCGGACAGCGTTCCCTCACCGACTTCCTGCCTGTCCATAGCAATAATCACGCCAGCCATTTCGGCGCCGTGCGCGGCGACGATGCGCGCAGCTTCACCGGTCGCAGTGCCCGCGGTTATCACGTCATCGATCAGCAGCACCCTGCCGCGCAGCGGAGCACCGATCAGGTCGCCGCCCTCGCCGTGATCCTTGACCTCTTTGCGGTTGAAGCAGTAGCCGACGTCGCGGCCGTGACCGCGCGCCAGCGCAACCGCAGTGACCGCCGCCAGCGGGATGCCCTTGTAGGCGGGGCCGAACAGCACATCGAAGCGCAACCCGGCAGCCACAATGGCCGCGGCGTAGTGTTCGCCCAGCGTCCCCAGCGCGCTGCCGCTGTTGAACAACCCTGCGTTGAAAAAGTACGGGCTGACACGTCCAGATTTGAGCTTGAACTCGCCAAACCGCAACACGCCGCAGGCGATCGCCTGCGCTATGAACTCCCGGCGGTACGCATCCATCCCCAACTCCAAGCACAGGCCGGCGCGTGCGGTATGATTACCGCCGCCGACCGATAGTGAGACAGTGTATCAAACGGACAGTCCAATGCCCGCGTACTCCCGCTTGACATGCGTATCGTGACGCTCAACGCGAACGGCATTCGCTCGGCCGCACGCAAGGGGTTTTTTCAGTGGCTGAGCCGTCAGCGCGCCGACGTGGTATGCGTGCAGGAAACCCGTGCCCAGGGCGCGCAGCTGCAGGACGCGATCTTTCACCCGCGCGGCTTCCATACCTTCTATGCGGATGCGGAGAAAAAAGGCTACAGCGGCGTGGCGATCTACAGCCGCGACCGGCCGGCGCGTATCGTCGAGGGGATCGGCGACCCGGACGTGGACCGGGAAGGCCGCTATCTGGAGGCGCGCTTCGGCAACCTCACCGTGGTCTCGCTGTATGCGCCATCCGGCACCTCCGGCGAGCAACGGCAGCAGTTCAAGTACCGCTTCATGGATACCTTCATGCCGTTCCTGCGGCGGCTCGCGCGCCGGCGCTCGGAGTATGTCATCTGCGGTGACTGGAACATCGCGCACAAGGAGGTCGACCTGAAGAACTGGCGCGGCAACCGCAATAACTCCGGATTCCTGCCCGCCGAGCGCGCGTGGATGGACGCCCTGTTCGGCGAAGCGCGTTTCGTGGACGCCTTCCGCGTGGTCGAGCCCGGGGCCGAGCACTACACCTGGTGGTCGAACCGGGGCCAGGCCTGGGCCAGGAACGTCGGCTGGCGCATCGACTATCAGGTGGTCACGCCGGGGCTGGCAGACAGGGTGCGCGCCGCGAGCATCTACAAGCGCAGGCGGTTTTCCGATCACGCCCCGCTGACCATAGACTACGAGTGGTGAGCACGATCGGCCCGCGCCTCGAATCCTCCCGGGCGCAGGCCAGGTGAGCGGGTCCAGCTGGCGGGAACTGGCGCGCGCGGTGTTCAGCACGCGCATGCTGATCGCCCTGCTCATGGGCTTCGCCGCCGGTCTGCCGCTGCTGCTCACGCTCACGCTGCTGCAGGCCTGGATGAAATCGGCCGGTGTCGATCTCACCACCATCGGCCTGTTCGCACTCGTGGGTCTGCCCTACACGGTAAAGTTTCTGTGGGCGCCGCTGCTCGATCGTTACACCCCGCTGTGGCTGGGACGCCGCCGCGGCTGGCTGCTGCTCTCACAGCTGGCTCTGGTTGCGGCGATCCTGCTCATGGCCCTGGTGTCGCCGGGCGAGTCACCGCTGGGGCTGGCGCTTGCCGCGCTGCTGGTGACGTTCTTTTCCGCCACTCAGGATATCGTGATCGACGCCTACCGCCGCGAGGCGCTGATCGACGAGGAGCTCGGCCTCGGTGCGGGTCTGTACGTCCCGGGTTATCGCGCCGCGATGCTGCTGGTCGGCGGCGGCGGGCTGGTGCTGGCCGATCAGATCGGGTTCGCCCAGGTGTACCTGGTGATGGCCGGGCTCATGGGGATAGGCATAGTGACCACACTGCTGGCACCCGAGCCGCGGGTGCCCGCAACGCCGCGCAGCCTGCATGAGGCGGTCATCGAACCGTTCGCGGAGTATTTCAAGCGCGAGCACGCGCTGCTCATCCTGCTGTTCATCGTGCTCTACAAGCTCGGTGACCAGATGGCCAGCCACATGACTATTCCCTTCTACCTGGAGATAGGCTTCAGCAACACCGAGATAGGCGCGGTGGTAAAGACCTTCGGCGTCGTCCCCACCCTGGTCGGCGGGCTGCTCGGCGGTGTGCTCATGCTGCGCACGGGAATCTACGCTGGATTGTGGGCGTTCGGTATCCTGCAGGGCTTGTCCACCGCCGGGTTCATCGTCCTCACCTACACCGGACACGACCTTGCGTGGCTGGCCGCGGTGATCGGGTTCGAGAATCTCAGCGCCGGCATGGGCACGGCCGCGTTCATCGCGTTCATGGGCAGCCTGACCAACAAACGCTTCACCGCCACGCAGTTCGCGCTGCTCACCAGTCTCATGGGCGTGCCGCGGGTGTTCGCCTCGGCGCCCACCGGTTACCTCGCGCAGGCCCTGGGCTGGGAAGTGTTCTTCCTCGGCTGTGCGCTGATCGCGGTACCGGGTCTGCTGCTGCTGGTGAGATTCCGCGGCTGGCTGCAGGATGCGACGGCGTCACCGCAGCGCGTTTCCACGCAGTAAGCCGGCTTGCCGATGCTCACCGGGGGCGAGACCGGCGGTCAGGCGACGCGGTAAACACCGCCGCGGCGTGGATCGCCCGCGCCGTCCACCCCCTTGTCGCTGTCCATCACGCAGTGCACGCCGCCGAAGAACATATTCTGCTCCGACCAGATCTTGTGCTCCGGCCAGTCCGCGAGCAGGGGCGCCAGCGCGCCCGGCTCGCCCTGCTCGATACTCAGAAATCCGCGCTCGCAGTGGATGCGCGGTCGCTGCACGGCCGCCTCGAGCGGCAGGCCCAGCGCGAGCAGGTTCATCACCACCTGCAGGATGGCAGTGCGGATCCGGTTGGAACCGCCGGAGCCCAGAACGATGCGCCGCGCGTGGTGCGGGTCACGGATCATGCTCGGCGCCATCATCGAGGTCATGCGCTGATCCGGCCCCCAGGTGTGAAAGCCGTTGGGATTCAGATCCTCCTCGCCCAGCATGTTGTTCAGCATGATGCCGGTGCCCGGCACGATCGAGCCGCAGCCTTCCCCGTTGGATACGCTCAACGCGGCGGCGTTGCCGTCGGCGTCGACCACACTGATGTGCGTGGTGCCGCGGCGCGCACGCGCGCGGTTGGCCACCTCGGCGCGGTAGCGGGCCACGAACGCGGGGTCGAGCAGCGCGCCGTCGTCGCCCGGTGCATCCACGAGCGCGTCGACCCGGGCCTCGTTGGTGAGCGCCATCACGTCCGCCAGATGAGCCCAGTAGCGGGCCGTATTCCAGGACGGCAGATCGACCGGCGCGCCCTGCAGCAGGCGCAGTGCGAATCCGATCAGGATGCCGCCGGAGGCCGGCGGCGGGTTGGTGAGCAACTCGGCACCGTTGAACTCGACACTCAGCGGCGTCCGGCGCTGCACGCGGTAGGCGCGCAGATCTTCGGCGGTGACCTGACCGCCGTGCGTTTCGCTCTGCTCGATGATCAGCCGGGCCAGCTCGCCTTCGTAGAACAGACGCTGGCCCTCGATCGCGAGCGACTCGAGCGCATCCGCCCAGTCGGGGGAACGCAGCGGGTCGCCCGCGGCCAGCAGCCGGCCCGGCGCCTCGCCGCGGGTGTACAAAGCGCGCGCACCGGGGCTCGCGGTAAATATCGGCGCGACGATGCTCAGGATATAGGCCTGCAGCTCGTTCAGGGGCACACCGGCGCGCGCGTGAGAGACGGCCTGGGCTGCGATATCGCGCATCGGCATACGGCCCAGGTCCGCGTGCACCGCGAACATGCCGCGCACCATCCCGGGCGTCGCTATGGCGCCCGTGCCGATGTGGAACTCCTGGGTTGCGGTCCCGAAATCGACCGTCACCGGGTAGAAATCGAGCTCCTCCGGCGGCCGCGGCCGGCGCGGCGTGTGCACGAAGAAATCGTAGAGGTGCTCGCCGTGGCGCGGGCTGCAGGCCAGCAGAAATCCCCCCCCGCCCAGGGAAGCGAGCACCGGCTCTGTAATGCACGCGCTGCAGAAAGCCGCGATCGCCGCATCGAACGCGTTGCCACCTTCGCGCAACACTGTGCAGGCCGTCTCAGCCGTCAGCGGATGACCCGCCGCCACGGCGCCCTTGCGGTTCATCAATGCAGCACGAAATCGTCGTCCGTGTCCTGATCGATCACGGGTTCGGCCGAGGCGTGATGCAGGATCATCTGCCAGCTGCCGTCGATGAACTGGTAGATGTTGGTGGCCAGCACCACGCCCTGGTACTCACCGCCGACGGAAACGTTCTCGCGCACCATGTGGATCGACAGCAACGCATCCTGGGTGTACTGCGCGTCGCTCAGCTCGAAGGCCAGCTGATTGTCGCCGGCGAACAGCTGCTGCCAGCTGTGCTCGACCTGCGCGCGCCCTTCCAGGCGCTCGGTGCCGGGATGAATGCACACCACGCGATCGTCATCCGCCCACACCTCCATCATCGCCACCAGATCGCGGCGGTGAAACGCGTCGTAGAAAGCCGCCTCGGCCGCCTGCGGCGTCGCAAACACCTCAGGCATCCGGTACCCGCGGTCCGCTACCGGCGTGAGCTTCGAGGGTCATCAGCAGTTCCAACCTGTGTGGGCGCGAGCGCTATTCTAACCCGCTCCCCGCACGTCGGGCATCGACCGTCCCACAGTGAGCATCGATTGGCGGCGGAGCGTTATACAATGTGAGGCATGAGCAATCCCGCCGTGCGCCTGTGTCCTATGCATGCTCTGGAGGATCCCGGCTCCGCCGTGTTCGCGCTGCCGGGCGGCAGCGCGAAACTGCAGATCATGGTCATTCGTCGAGGCGACGCCGTGTATGGCTACATGAACAGCTGCCCGCACACCGGCGGTCCGCTCGACTGGCTGCCGGGGGTGTTCCTGGATCTGGATAAACGCTACATACAATGCGCGACGCACGATGCGTTGTTTCGCATTGTCGATGGCGAGTGCGTGCAGGGCCCGTGCGCAGGCCAGCGTCTGCAGGCGGTCGAGTTGCGCTGCGCAGGCGGCTGGGTCTGGTACGCCGCTTAGTGGCCTGTCTCATAAGTAACGTACCATTCTGAGCGCGTGTCGCCTGCCAGGGCCAGGCGTCGCAACGCCGCCATGGGAGGCGACACACGCGACACACGCTGATCATTCAATGCTTGGGCGGGTCGCCAAAGGGCCATCTGCGGCGTTACGCGCTTAAGCAATAGGGGGACTATTCCTTGGCACCCGATGCCTTGCATCTGACCCCTTTGGCGGCCCGCAGAATGGTACGTTACTTATGAGACAGGACACTCAGTAGGCGCTGCGCCAGGCAACGTGAAACACCACATCGGGCGCGCTGCCGACCCGAACGTCCTCGCTGACTGCGATGTGCAGCCGCGATTCGCCGAACGCACGCAACCAGCCGCCCATGGTGATCTGCGCGCTCTCACCGAGCAGCCGCGTCTCGCTTTCGTACAACGGCCCGTGCACGGACAGCTCCACCTGCAGCGCCAGCCACGGCAACGGCTGAAACTCCCCGCCCGCGCGGGCGAACCACGCCCAGTCACGCTGCTGTGCGGCGAGCACATCGCCCTGGCCCATGAGCAGCCCGCCGCCGGCGACGTAACCCGCCCATTCGGCCGCGAACCGCCGCCAGCCGGCAAGCCAGGCGGAAAAATCCACCGCGCCGCTGCCGGTGAGGCGGCCCGGGCTGCCGGTCGTCGTCTTCAGCTGCGCCCACAGACTCGCGCCCTGGCGCGCCTCGGCCGCGAGGCTGTGTCCCACGGCGGCACTGATATCGCCCAGACCGCTGCGCGCCTCGGTGACGCTGAGCACGCTGTCGCCGTCGCGCATGTACTCGAACCGCAGCCGGTCGCGCGGTTGCCCCCCGCGTCCGCCGCCTGGAAAACCGAACACCGCATGAAAATCGTCGATAAACGCATCCAGACTGCCGCCGGAGTGCTCGATGTACGGCACGCTGACCTCGAGCGTCCAGTCGTCGGCGAACCGGTAGCCGGCGCGCAGCGTCGTGCGGCGGCTCTCGCCGTCGAAAACCAAACGCTCACCGCTGAAGGTTTCGTCGTGCAGCGTGTTCGCCGCATCGAACTCGACGCTGACGCGGAATCGGGAATCGTCGACGGGGAACAGGCTGCCACTGTCGGGCAGCCCGTGCAGCGCGACTACCGGGTTGCGATCGGCAGTCGCGAACGGCAGCGGCGGCTGCGCGGGCGCGGCTTCGACGACCAGCAGCGCAAGCAGCAGGCCGGCACGAATCGAGGCGCCGGACGCGCACGCCGCCTTCGATGCTGCAGCCCGCGGGCAAGCGGCCGTCACGCTGAAAGGCAGGCGCGCCAGTCCCTGGCGGCGTCCGCGAACACCAGGAACTTCGGGTTCAACAGCGACTCTTTGGTGTTGTAGCGCAACGGCTGCAGCCGGGTGTCGGTGACCTGTCCGCCCGCCTGCTCGACCACGCAGTGCGCGGCGGCGGTATCCCATTCACTGGTGGGCCCCAGGCGGGGGTACACGTCCACGCTGCCGTCGGCGACCAGACACAGCTTCAGCGAGCTGCCCATGCTCACCATTTCATGCGCGCCGAGCGCCGCGAGAAAGCGCTTGAGGGAGTCTCCGGCATGCGAGCGGCTGCCCGCCACCCGCACGGGCTCACGCACCCGAGGGGCAACGCGGATCGGCTCGCGGGCGCCGTCGCGGGCCCGCCATGCAACGCCGCCGCGATGGGCCACATAGGTCAGCGCGAGGGCCGGCGCGTGCACTACTCCGAGTACCGGCTGGTGGTCGTGCACCAGCGCAACGTTGACCGTGAACTCGTCGTTGCGCTTGACAAACTCGCGCGTTCCGTCCAGCGGGTCGATCAGCCAGTAGGTGGACCACGTGCGGCGCTCGTCGAAGCCCGCTACCTGCGCTTCTTCGGAAAGCACCGGAAAGCGCGGTTCCAGCGCCGTAAGTCCGGAAGCCAGAACCCGATGCGCGGCCAGGTCGGCCTGGGTAAGCGGGGACTTGTCGGCTTTGTGTGTGATCGCGAAATCGCTGGTATACACCCGCATGATCGCCTCGCCGGCATCCAGCACGAGCTGTAACACCTCGGGCGCCAGGCGTGCCAGCAACGTGTCGCTGGGCGGTGTACCGGCTTGATTCACGAGTTGCAGTTCTCCAGACGACTCGGCATTCTCACAGGCTGTCGCCGCCCGCGGGCGGCGCTCCCGGTGCCCGAAGCACATGTCAGACGCTGACGATCGCGAACTCCGGCAGACTATCGACTGGCGCGCCATCGATACCGTGCTCCTGGATCTGGACGGCACGCTGCTGGACCTGCATTTCGACAACTACTTCTGGCTGCAGCACATCCCCAGACGCTACGCAGAGCGCCACGCGCTCGCGCCGGAACGAGCCCGTGCGCTGCTGCACCAGCGTTTTAAAGCACTTCAGGGGACCATGCAATGGTATTGCCTTGACCACTGGGGCACGGAGCTGCGGCTCGACATTCTCGCACTGAAACGCGAGGTGCAGCACCTGATCGCGCCGCGACCGAACGTGGGCGCATTCCTGAGCGCGCTGAATGATGCGGGCAAGCAGGTAGTATTGACGACCAACGCGCATCCGCACAGCCTGGCGCTGAAAATGCAGCGCGTTCCCCTGCAGCGCCACTTCGACGCCGTGCGCTCGTCCCACCAGTACAACTGCCCCAAAGAGTCGGAAGCCTTCTGGGAGGCCCTCGACCAGGACCTCGAATTCGAGCGTAGCCGCACGCTGTTCGTCGACGACAACGACGCCGTGCTGGACGCCGCCCAGCAATTCGGCATCGCCCGCGTGTTCGGCATCCGCCAGCCCGACAGCCGCGGCGCACACATCGACCGCGGCCCCTACCGGCGCCTGCACGACTTCAAGGAGCTCCTGCCGATCTAGTGTGCTAGTCTGGCCGCCGCTCTTCACCCGCCCACAACACGCTCCCCGAGGACGCCAGGCTCGCGCTTCCTCTTATCGAGAATGTGGAGTGAACAAACCGGGCCGCGGCGAAGGTGTGGTATTGGCTTGCCGGGCCGTGCGCGGCAGGGAGGCCGCGCTCGAGCCTCCAGGGACGGATTCACGGCGCGACCGGCAAGCCAATACCACACCAGCCTGCCGGGTTAAGCCCTCCGCCGCCCCCCGATTGCCCTGCACGACGTCTCGGGGAGAACTACCAGAAATCCTGCACGCGGCCGGCGTGGCGGAGAAGGTATTTGCCGTCACGCTGCCGCCGGGCCATGAAATCCAGCTGCTCCACCAGCTCGCGCGGCGCATTGCGGGTCGGGGTCAGGGCAACCTGTGCGTTGAACCTGCCGTCCTGCTGCACGCGCAGGTCGCCCTCCGCGCCCAGCGTTCCGCCGTCACCGCGCAGCTCGGCGCGGTGGCCGCGCTCGGTGGTGCGCAGATCGACGCGATAGTTGCCGAGCAGCGTCTGGAAAGGGGCGGTCAGGGTCGCCTGATCCCAGCGGACTTTACCGTTCACCGACTTCAGCGCGCCTTCCTCGACCGTGAGCTGCTCGAGATCGGTGCGGATTGCACCGCTGAACTCGGCCAACGGCAGCGGCATGAAATCGACCAGGCGACGGGCATCCAGGCGATGGCTGAAGGCGCGCAGGTGCAGCTGCCGTCGCCAGTCGGCGGAGATTCTCCCTTCGGCGGGTCCGCCGGCGTAGTCCGCCTGCACGCCGAACGCCACTTCGCCGAACAGCAGCCTGGCGGGAAGGAACCGCCAGCGCAGACCGGTGGCCGTGAACTCGTTTACCTGGACCTGCTCGGCGCTGCCATGCCACACGCTGCCGCCCACTCCGCTGAGCGCGGCCGGACGGATGTCCACCCAACGCAGCAGCTGCACGGTCGGCAGGGTGAACAGCAAAGCGATCGCATAGGCCAGGATCGCGAACAGCATGAGGTAGCGTTTGCGCATGCCAGTGTCCGGTCCCACTAAGGCACGCGGCTCAGGGTCAGTGAAGCATCGACGGTGGCCAAGCCGCGCCGCGTGATGCTCACGTCCACGACGCTGAGCTCGCCGCGCCGCTCGATGTTTGCGAGCATACGCACCAGCCGGCCGAAGGGCACCTCTTCGAACTGCGCGGCGGCGCCGTCCTGGCCGCGTGGCTCCAGCCGTGACGGGGGCGGCAGGCCGCTGGTCCGCACGGCCGCGTCGAGCAGCAGGTAGGGTGCCTTACCGGTTTTGTCCACCGTTCCGGTGCTGCTGCCGCGCAGCTGCTGCACTTCGACGGCCGAAGTCTGCATCCAGGCGAGCAGCGCTTTCTGGCTCTGCAGCCTCGCGCGCTCCTCCTCCAGCCGGCCCCACAGCGGCTCGGCGACCAGCAGGTAGAGCAGAACCAGGCCGGCGACGAGCATCCCGCCGACCACCAGCACCCGCTCGCGCGGATTCATTCGCTGCAGCCAGGCGTTCACGAAGCGTCCGCCGGTGCAACACGCAGACGCCCGCGCACCTTCTGCTGATCCGATTTGGCCGACTCGATACTCGCTGACAGCTCGCGCACCTTGGCGATCTCCTGGCGCAGCGTGTCGAGGTTGCGCAGCTCACGCGCTTCGAGCTCCAGTTCCAGACGGCCGCGGCGGTACACCAGGGCGTTGAGCTGCAGATCGGGTTGCGCAGCGATGGGTCCCGAGGCCGCACCCAGCAGCTCCAGGAAGCTCCCGCTGCTGCGCTGCTCTTTGCGCAGCGCGGTGAGCCGCTGGCCCATCTGCGCGCGCGGGTTGACCACGCGACGCAACTCGGGGAAGGTACGCTTCAGCACCGCTTCTATCTCGACCTGCAGGCGCGCGTTCTCCGCGTTGATCTGACGATACTCGAGCACCCCGAGCGCGGCCACCACGATCAGCAACGCCGCGGCCAGCGCGCCGCTCAGCCGGTAGTTGCGCAGCACGCGTTTCACCTGGGTGGCGCGGCCGTAGTCGGCCTGCAGCAGATTGAGGCCGCGGGCGAGCCCCGGTGCGAGCACTTCCAGGGCGCTGCCCGGCGGCTGCACCTCCACCGCATAGCCCCCCACACCGTCGATCATCTGCGGGTCGCCGTGAAAGCGCAGCGCAACGTCCGCGCCGGGCTCCGCGTCGGTTTCATCGCGGGCGGTCCCCAGCAGCAACGGCAGGGCGTCGAGCTCGGTGGTGAAACCCCGGGTCTTGCCGAGCCTCACCAGCGCGCTCTCGCCGTCCACCAGCACCGTCCAGTCATCCTCAGGCAGCAGCTGCACCTCGCTCATCACAGCAGCCGGTTGCAGCCCGACTTCGGTGAGGCGCGCCAGGAGCCGGTCCATGAACGCACGCAGCACCACGATCGTCGGGTACACACCCTCGGCGTCCGGCCGCGCGCAGACGAAGTGGTAGGCACCGACGTCCTCGACCAGCCCTTCTTCCAGCGCAAAGGGAATGGCGGCAAGCGCCCGGCTGCGATTGCGCCCGGGGACCCGTGCGCCGCTCAGCAGCGCGTCGGCGCCGGACACGATCACGGTCACCGAGCGCCCCCGACATTCCTCCGCCGCTTCCGCCAGGCTGCCCCTTTGCACCTCGCCGCTCAGCCCCCCGCGCCCAACGGTCTCGGCCCATTGAGCGTGCTCCAACGCGGCATCCAGTCGCAAAGCCATCAGCACCGCCATCAGTCGGCACACGCTGTCGCACTTCAGTCTCAGCACACCATGCTTCAACTACATGACCAAACC